>NZ_JBEPKM010000009.1:0-305992 GCF_040544715.1 Methylobacterium sp. 1030
GCCCCCTTCACCGAGGTCCAGAAGGTCCTCACCGCCTTCAGCGGCGTCACGGGACCCGTCTCCTCGGCCGCATTGGCCTATTCCTACGCCAAGTAGGCGCAGGGTCGTCGACAGGACCGCCGCGGAAAAAAATCGCGTTTCGCCGCGTCCTCGCGTATGGGCACTGGGTGCGGGGCGGGATCGAGGCTACGGAGCCGCATCCGCCGTCGCGCCGACGTGTCGCGCAAGGATGCCCAGAAGAGCCCGATGAAGATCGGACGTTTCGTCCCCGCCCACGGGCCGCTCCGGCCCGCACTGATCGCCCTGAGCCTGTGTCTCGCGCTCCTCCCGGCCACCCAAGCGGTGGCCGACGTGGTGGTCGGCGTCGCGGTTCCGCGGTCTGGTCCCTACGTGGCGGTCGGCGAGCAGGTCCTGCGCGGCGTCGAGGCCGCCGCCCGGGACGCCAACGCCATGGGCGGGCTCGACGGCCAGCCCGTCACGCTGGACGTGCAGGATGATGCCTGCGACTCGAACACCGCCATGGCGGTGGCCAACCACTTCGTCCGGTCGAACGTCCGTCTCGTCGTCGGCCATGTCTGCTCCAACGCCTCCATCGCGGCCTCCGACATCTACGCCCAGAACGGGGTGGTGATGATCACCGCGGCCTCGGTGGCGGCCCGGCTCACCGACCGGGGGCTGCCGAACATCTTCCGGGTCTGCGGCCGCGACGACGACCAAGCCCGCCTGTCCGCCGCCGTGCTGGCCGAGCGGTTCCGCGACCGGAAGATCGCGCTGATCCAGGACCAGACGCCGGCGGCGCGCAGCCTCGCCGCCGCCACCAAGGACAACCTCAACCGCATTGGCGTGAACGAGGCGCTGTTCCTGTCGTTCTCGCCGAGCGACGCCGACGACGCCGCCCTGGTCGACCGCCTCAAGGGCGCGGGGATCGAGGTCGTCTACTACGGCGGCGACGCCGCCGAGATGGGCCGCCTCGTGAAGATCGCGGCGGACCGGGGCTTCCGGCCGCAATGGTTCGGTACCTCGGCCATCGCCACGCCGGACTTCGCCAAGATCGCCGGATCGGCCAGCAACGGCGTGCTGATGACCTTCTACCTCGACCCGAGCCGGCAGCCCGCCGCCGCGGCCGTCGTGAAGGCCTTCAAGGCCGAGGGCGTCGATCCCACGGGCTCGACGATCTACGGGTACGCGGCCATGCAGGCGCTGGTGGCGGCCGGCAACTTCGCCCACTCCACCGAGCCGAGGCCGATCGCGCAGGCGCTGCACACCGAGCGCTTCGATCTCGTGCTCGGCACCGTCGGCTTCGACGCTAAGGGCGACGTCACCGCCCAGGGCTACGTGCTCTACGTGTGGAAGGACGGGAGCTTCACGCCGGCCGGCAAGTGAGGGGCGGACCCCGCACAGGCAACCTCACAAGGTCTCTGCGGCCTCGACCTCCGCGCCGCGGCCGAGGCCGCGCAGCAGCTCTGCCAGATGCGGGCGGACCCGCAATTGCAGGGCGTGCAGCCGCCGCACCGCCGCGCTGAGTTCCCCGTCCCGCCCGAGCATCGCGTCGGCGTAGCCGATCATGCGCGCGTTCGGCCAAGCCGGCTCGCGCAGGGCGTGGAGCCGCTCCACCAGGGCGGCGGCGGACGCGTCCGGCTCGGCCTGCGCGAACAGGGTCAGCAGCGCCGCCGTGGAGCGCGACAGGCCGTAATGGCAGTGGACCAGGAGATGGCCGGCCCCGTCGAGCGCCCGCCCGAAATCCAGGATCGCCGCGACGTGCTCCGGCTCGGGCGGGACGAGACCGTCGCCCGGGCCGAGGCAGTCGTGGAACCGGAGGGTCGTGCGGGCGTGGGCGCCGTAGGCGGTGAAGGCCGCGGGCTCCGGCGTGCCGGGATCGAGCAGCGACAGGACGTGGCTCACGCCGCGCGCGCCGTGGCCGGCCAGTTCCTCCAGGCCGCAGACGGTGTGCAGGGTGACGGCTGGCTCGGTTCGCATCCCGGGCGCCTAGCACGGGCACGGTCCGGTTTCGAGGCGCCACGGAACTGCCCGGGCCGCCCGCGGCTTTCGAGAACCGGCACGCACGTGCTACCTGCGACCCCCGATCCGGCCCGGACGGGTCGGACCTGCTCGGACGAGATGCCGTTGGACGAACCTCACCTCGCGCGATCCCCCGCGGCCGGGACGCGGCGCCGCAGCGTGCTGACCGCCAGCCTCGGCGCCGCCGCGGCCCTGACCGGGCCGCTCGCCGCGCCGGCCCGGGCCGAGTCCGCCCCGGAGCTGCGCTGGCGCCTGTCCTCCGCCTACCCGAAGACCCTCGACATCCTGTACGGCGCCCCCGAGGCGCTCAGCCGGATCGTCGCGGAGGCCACCGACGGGCGCTTCCAGATCCAGGTCCAGGGCCCCGGCGAGCCGGTCCCGGCCGAGGGCCTGCTCGACGCCGTGGCCGCCGGCACTGTCGAGATGGGACACGGTCCTGCGACCCTCGGCATGGCCAAGGATCCGACCTTCGCGCTGGCCACCGCGGTGCCCTTCGGCCTGAACGCCCGGGGCGCCGCCGCGTGGTGGCAGGCGGGCGGCGCCGCCGAACTCTTCGCCGAGGTCTTCGCCAAGGCCGGGCTGGTCTGCCTGCCGGGCGGCAACACCGGCGCCCAGATGGGCGGCTGGTTCCGTCGCGAGATCAAGACCCTCGCGGACCTGCAGGGCCTGAAGTTCCGGATCGGCGGCATGGGCGGCCAGGTGCTCGCCAAGTTCGGCGTCCAGCCGCAGGCGGTGCCGGGCCCGGAGATCTACGCGGCCCTGGAGAGCAAGAAGCTCGACGCCGCCGAGTGGATCGGGCCCTACGACGACGAGCGGCTCGGCCTGCAGAAGGTCGCACCGATCTACCATTATCCCGGCTTCTGGGAGGGCGGCGCCCTGCTGCACTTCTGGTTCAACGCCGAGAAGTGGAAGGCGCTGCCGAAATCCTACCAGGGGATCCTCCGGGCCGCGGCGGCCGAAGTCGGCGCCGACGTCCAGGCCAAGTACGACGCCCGCAACCCGCAGGCCCTGCGCCGGCTGGTGGCCGGGGGCGCGCAGCTGCGGCCGTTCCCCCAGGACGTCATGGAGGCCGCCCTCAAGAACGCCAATGACGTCTACGCCGAGATCGCCGCCAAGAACGCCGATTTCCGCCGCGTCTACGAGGCGATGCGGACCTTCCGCAACGAGGAGTACCTCTGGTTCCAGGTGGCAGAGTACACCTACGACAACTTCATGATCCGCGCCCGGGCGCGGGGCTGAGGCGCGCGCCGCCGCCGGAGGCCGGCGCGGCGCCCCGGGGGCGCTTCAAAGATGGGGACGTCGGGGCCGCGCCCGATTGCCACGCGATCGGGAACGGCTCTAGCGTCCGGCACGGCATCGGCGAGGGGAGGGCTGCATGTTCGGGACGCTGCGGGTCGGATTGGCTCTGCTCGGGGCGGCGCTGCCCCTCCAGGCCTTCGCACAGTCGGCCGCCAACCTGTCGGCCCTGCGCGGGCTGGTCCCGGTGGCCCGGCTGCAGACGACGCCCGACGGCAAGGCGGCGCTCGACGCGAACCTGCGGGTCACCGGCGACATCCAGAGCGGCGCGCTGCAGCAGCCGACGCTCCTGCCGTTCCCCGAGCAGCAGCAGCTCGCCCTCCGGGACTGCTTCATCACCGACGGCAACGCCGCCAACCTCGCCGACGGCCTCGGCACCACGCTGGCCCAGGCCTACTACGCCAAGGCGACCTACAGCGACTACAAGACCTTCACCAGCATCGCGCCGGCGGTCGCCAACCTGATCGGCTACACCAACAACGTGACCAAGTCGGATTCGAATTCCGGCAAGTACTTCTTCGCCAACGCCACGACCAACGGCAAGCATCCGGTCTCGGACGAGGCCGCCGCGATCCTGTCGAACGGCGCCGTCACCGACGTCTTCGGCAAGGCCTACGACCGGCCGGCCGGGAGCCCCGGCGCCGACCGCTACGGCAATTCGCGGCCGTTCCAGACCCTGCCACGCCTCCTCTCGTATCGCGGCAAGGACTATTTCGGTGACGCGTCCGACAGCCTCGACTGGCTGCGCGGCCCCTCGCAGGACCTCGTGAACAGCCCGTCCTACCCGAGCGGGCACACCACCTACGGCTACACCGAGTCCATGGTGCTCGCGCTCCTCGTGCCCGAGCGCTACCAGCAGATGGTCGCCCGCGCCGCCGAGTACGGCAACGACCGGATCATCGTCGGCGCCCACTACGCCATGGACGTGCTGGGCGGCCGGGCGACCTCGCTGCACGCCCTCGCGCACCTGCTCGCCAACGATCCGGCCTATGTCGGCCAGATCCGGAAGAACCCGGCCGTCCTCGACAAGGCGTCCGCCGAGGCCGACAGGACGGTCGGCGTGACGGATTACCGGGCGCTCCTGACGGAGGCCCGCGCGGCGATGACCGAGGCGCTGAAGGCCGGCTGCGGCGACACGGTGGCGGCCTGTGCGGCGAAGGATAGCGGCCGGTTCAAGGACGCGGCCGCCAACGCCGCCTTCTACGCGGCGACCCAGACCTACGGCCTGCCCGTGGTGCATCCGGACACCGCCGGCCGGCGGGAGGACGTGGGCAAGATCGCGCCGGAGGCCGGCCACCTGCTGACCGCGGCCTTCCCGGCGCTGACGCTCGACGAGGCCAACGCGATCCTCACCGAGACGCAGGGGCCGGGCGGCGGTTTCCTCGACGACGGCTCGGAATTCGGCGTCTACGCGCGCCTCGACCTCTACACGGCGGGCGGCAAGGCCGCCGCGCTGGCGGCGAGCCGGGCGGGGTCCAGCGCGACGCGCTGACACGCCGTGGCCGAGGGCCTGTCGGATCGCCGGCGGGCGCGGATGTCCTAGAGAGGCAGAGCCGCCGGAGAGGGGTCCGTCGCGCCCCGGGCGCCCCGCCTGCGCGGGAAGCGCGCTGCCCCTCAACGCGCCCGTAGAAGGGCCGGACCGGGGCCCGCGCCTGCTCCGGACAGAAAAAAGGCCACTCCCGAAGGAGCGGCCCGAAGTCTAGGGAGGAAACGCCCAAGAAGGGCTGCGGAAGGGCGACGCCATCGCCTTCCCGCGCTGCACAATCTGCGCTCCTCGACGGAAAATTCAAGAGCATCAGGACAGCAGGGCTGTCCTTTCGTGCGCTCGCGCACGCGTCACTTCCCGCCTGTGTTGAAAATGTCGCAGGCCGTCGAGCGCGATCGAAACCTGCATTGTCGCGGGCGGGACCGATCGATCGCCGTGCAAGTCCCTGATGAGGCGGGGTTTTGGCGGCTGGCGCCGGAGTTCGGCCCGTCGCCTCGACTGCGGCTTTTCATCCGTCCGGTCCGGACGGACGAAAATCCCGCCCGCTCTACCTTCTCCGGCCAAGGTTCCGGCGCGGCGCGCCAAGCAAGGAGCAGGTGAGCATGGCGATCCAGGGCGAACGGATCCGGATCCTCAACGATGTCGAGCCGCGCGAAGACGGCGCCTACGTCCTGTATCTCCTGCAGCAGGCCAACCGGGCGACGTTCAATCCCGCTCTCGAACTCGCCATCGAGGAGGGAAACCGCCTCGATCTGCCGGTCGTCGCCTGCTTCGGCCTGCTGGACGGCGCGAGCGGCTTTCCCGAGGCCAATGCCCGGCATTACGCCTTCCTGCTCCAGGGTCTCGCGGACGCGAAGGCAGGCCTGGAGAAGCGCGGGATCGGCTTCGTCATGCGCAAGTGCTCGCCCGCCAAGATCGCCATCGCCCTCGCCGAGGACGCCGCGCTCCTCGTGCTCGACCGCGGCTACCTCGCGATCCAGAAGGGCTGGTACCGGGAGATCGCCAAGTCGGTGAAGACGCGGATCGTCCAGGTCGAGGGCGACGTCGTCGTGCCCGTCGAGACGGCCTCGCCGAAGCACGAGTACGCCGCCCGGACGCTGAGGCCGAAGCTGAACCGGCTGTGGGACCCGTTCCTCGCGGCGCTGAAACCCCGCCGGGTGAAGTGCGCGGCCGATCGCCTGACGCTGAAGAGCGCGATCGACGTCTCCGATCCGGAGGCGGTGCTCGCCGGGATGACCCTCGACCGGGAGGTCGGCCCGGTGAAGCGCTTCACGGGCGGCGAGACGCAGGCCCGCAAGCGCCTGAAGGCGTTCCTGAAGGACGGGTTCTCGGGCTACGGCGCGGGGCGCAACATGCCGGAGGCGGCCGCCGCCTCGCACATGAGCCCCTACCTGCATTTCGGGCAGATCTCGCCGGTGGAGATCGCCCTGGCGGTGCGGGAGGCCAAGGTCGGCGATGCCGACGACCGCGGCGCCTACCTGGAGGAGCTGATCGTCCGGCGCGAGCTCGCCATGAACCACGTCTTCTACACGGAGGGCTACGACGCCTACGACAGGGCCGTGCCGGACTGGGCGCGCAAGACCCTGGCCGAGCACGCGAAGGACGAGCGCCCCCACGCCTACTCGGAGGCGCAGCTCGCCGCCGGCGAGACCCACGACCGCTACTGGAACGCCGCGATGCGCGAGATGCGCGAGACCGGCTACATGCACAACCAGCTGCGGATGTACTGGGGCAAGAAGATCCTCGAATGGTCCCCGTCGCCCGAGGAGGGCTTCGCGCGGACGCTCCGCCTGAACAACCGCTACTTCCTCGACGGGCGCGATCCGAACTCCTTCACCAACGTCGCCTGGGTGTACGGCCTGCACGACCGGCCCTGGCAGAGGCGCGAGATCTTCGGCACGGTCCGCTATCAGAGCGAGAACTCGCTCAAGAAGTTCGACGCCAAGGCGTATGTGCGGGCGGTGGAGAAGCTCTGCGCCGCCGAGGGCTGAGGCGGGACGGCCGCGCGGCCGCTGGGGCGCTTCGGTATCCTCGCAATCGTCGCACGATGACCGGACCGGGCGGCAGCGTATTGCGACGCTTGTCTCCGCGGAGGCTCAGTCGTCTCGCGCGCACAGGTTCGTGAAGAAACGCTTCCCCGGCCTCGGATGTTTCGAGCCCACTTCCGGCCCGTCGCGGACGGCCGGACATGATCCGGCGACAACTCGGTCGGACCGGGGCCGGATCATCGCGCTGCTCGAAACTGAACGGAGGACGACGATGCGGATGAAGCTGGCAGGCGCAGCACTCCTCGCGCTCGGAACCTTGGCCGCCACGGCCGGTACGGCGGAGGCTGCCCAGGGCTGCGGCCCGGGCTTCCACCGGGGCTGGTCAGGCTGGTGCAAGCCGAACTGGCGCCCCTACGCGTACCGCCCGGTCTACTACGCCCGGCCGGTGGCCTACGGCTGGGGCCGTCCCTGGGGCCGTCCCTGGGGCTGGCACCATCGGTGGGGCTGGCGCCACGCGGGCTGGCATCGCCCCTGGGGCTGGCACCATCACGGCGGCTGGCATCGGGCCGCCTGGCACCACAGGTGGTGATCGGTTGAGCGGCGGGGCCGGCACGCCGGTGCCGGCCCTCGGCCGTCCCGCGCAGGGGGCCTTTCCTTGACCATTGCGCTATAGCGTCCGCTCTCACTGCGCGGACGAGGTGCTCTTTCATGGTCGAGAAGCGGGACGAGGTGCGGGACACGACGGATGCTCCGCCCCCGCAACGGTCGCGCTACCGCCGCTCGATCATGCGCCTGCGGTCGGCCTCGATGGAGGCCTATCCGCTCTGGCGCGGGCGGCTGCTCTTCCTCGTGGGCGGCATCGGCGTGGGCCTCGCCGCCGTGCTGATGGCCAAGGGCGCCGACCTCGCGCAGGACGGGTTCCGGCGGCTCACCGCGCCGTCGCCGCTCATCGCCCTGGTGCTGACGCCCGCGGGCTTCGCCCTCGCGGCGCTGCTCGCCCTCACGGTCTTCCCGAACTCGCAGGGCTCGGGCATCCCGCAGGTGATCGCCGCCCGCCACGCCCGGGATACCGGCTTCCGCTACTCGCTGATCTCGCCGCGCGTGGCCTTCGGCAAGGTGCTGGTCCTGTTCCTGGGCCTGTTCTGCGGCGCCTCCGCGGGCCGCGAGGGGCCGACCGTGCAGGTCGGCGCCGCGATCATGGCCGCCTTCGGCCGCCTGACCCCGGAGCGCCTGCCCGGGCTGCTCCTCGCGGGCGGCGCGGCCGGGGTCGCTGCGGCCTTCAACACGCCCCTCGCCGGCATCGTGTTCGGCATCGAGGAGCTGGGACGCGCCTACGAGGCGCGCTCCTCCGGCCTGATCGTGGCCGGGATCGTGGCCGCGGGCCTGACCTCGCTCGGGCTCCTCGGCAACTATACCTATTTCGGGACGACCGACGCCGCCCTGCCGCTGGCGGCCAGCTGGATCGTGCCGCTGATCGCCGTGGTCGGCGGCCTCGCGGGCGGCCTGTTCAGCCGCCTCGTCATCCTGTTCGCCCGCGGCCTGCCGGGCGCGGCCGGACGGATGATCCGGAAGCGGCCCGTGATCTTCGCGGCGGCCTGCGGGCTGTGCGTCGCCCTGTGCGGCCTCGCCTCCGGGGGCGCCGCCTACGGGACCGGCTACGAGGAGGCCAAGGCCATCCTCCACGGCGACGCGACGGCCGGCTGGACCTACGCGCCCCTGAAATTCGCCGCCACCGTGCTCAGCTCGATCAGCGGTATCCCGGGCGGCCTGTTCGCGCCGTCCCTGGCGGTCGGGGCCGGCCTCGGCGGCACGGTCCACGGATTCCTGCCGGGCATGCCCGTCGGCGCCGTCGTGCTGATCGGGATGGTGGCCTACCTGACGGGCGTGCTGCAGGCGCCGATCACCAGCTTCGTCATCGTCACCGAGATGACCCAGAACCACGCGATGGTGATCCCCCTGATGGTCGCGGCGCTCCTGGCCGACGCGGCCTCGAAGGCGATCTGCCGCGGCGGCCTCTACCACACGCTGGCGGAGATCATGCTGGAACGGGCCGACGTGCCGGCGCAGCCCGTGGCGAAGACCGGCTGACCGCGTCCCCGACCGAGCGGCCGGACGCGGGTAAGAATAAAAGCGGACCGGTCCGGAATCCGCGGAACAGTCTCGCTTGGCGTCGGTTGAGGCAGCAGCATCAGGCCCCGCGCCGGGGCGCAGCCGGAGTGACGCCATGACCCTTCTGAAATGGGCCCTCATCTGCTTCGTGATCTCGCTGATCGCCGGCGGTCTCGGCTTCACCGGCATCGCCTCCGGCGCCGGCTCGCTGGCCCGAATCCTGTTCGGCCTGTTCCTGCTCATCGCCATCGTGATCGTGGTCATTGCCTTCGCGGTCGGCCAGGCGGTGTTCTGAGGCCGGCGCGGTGCGCGGCGCGGTCTGCCTCGTCACCGGGGCGACCGGCGGCATCGGCTACGAGACGGCCCTCGGTCTCGCGCGCCTCGGCGCGCGGGTCGCCATGGTCGGCCGGGACAGCGGGAAGCTGCAGGCCTGTGCCGACAGGATCCGCGCCGCGGTGCCCGGCGCCGCCGTGGAGCCGCACCGCGCGGACCTGTCCGCGCAGGCCGAGATCCGCCGGCTCGCCGGGATCCTGCGGGCGGCCTATCCGCGCCTCGACGTGCTGGTGAACAATGCCGGCGCGATCTTCGACCGGCGCACGCTGACCGTCGACGGGATCGAGCGGACCTGGGCGCTCGACCATCTGGGCTACGTGCTCCTGACCCTCGAACTCCTCGACACGCTGAAGGACGCGGCGGCGGCGGGCGGGAAGCCGCGGATCGTCAACGTCGCATCGGCGGCCCATTACCGGGGGCACATCGACTTCGACGACGTCGAGGGCGCCCGGCGCTACCGGTCGATGGGCGCGTATGCCCAGGCCAAGCTCGCCAACGTGCTGTTCACCTACGCGCTCGCCCGGCGCCTGCGCGACAGCGGCATCACGGCGAACGCCGTCCATCCGGGGGTGGTCAATACCGGCTTCGCCAAGAACACCGGCGGCCTGCTCGGCGCGGCCTGGGCGCTGATGCGGCCGTTGCTGATCACGCCCGAGAAGGGCGCGCGGACCTCCCTCCACGTGGCCAGCGACCCGGGCCTGGACGGGGTCACGGGCCGATACTTCTCCCACGGTCGGCCGAAGGTCTCCTCGGCCGAGAGCCGCGACGAGGCCGTCCAGGAGCGGCTCTGGGCGCTGAGCCTCCGGCAGGTGGGCCGGAGCGACTGAAGATCGGAGCGTTCGGTGGCGGCGGTCTCAGGGGGGCGGCGGGTCGAGCAGCACCCAGAGTCGCGCGATCCTGCCGTCCACGATCTCGGCAACGTCCGTCCCGGTGACCGCGACCGGGCCGCCCGCCGGACCGGCTTCCCAGCGCAGCGATCCCACGCCGTGGTGTCCGGCGGCCGTGCCGACGGGCACGAAGCGGAAGGTCGGCCCGAACCGGTCCAGGAGCGCCCCGGCGACCGCGGCGATCGCGGCCCGCCCGCGCACGACGTTGTCCGGCTCGAACAGGGTCGGCTCGGCCACGTAGAGCTCGGCCAGGGCGGCCGCCCGCGCGCCGGCGTCCCGCGCGTTGAAGATCCGCGCGAGATTGGCGCGCAGCAGCCGGTCGTAGTCGGGCTCTGCCGCCGGCGCGGCCTCCGTGCCGTCGGACATCGCGCGTCTCCTTCGAAGGGGGTTGTCGGGCGTGCCGCGCGGCGGCCGGCGGCTCATATCAGGCGGCCGCCGCCGTCGATGTGCAGGGTCTCGCCGTTCATGAAGCCGTTGCACATCAGGAAGACGACGGCGGCACCGGCCTCCTCGGCGGTGCCGAGGCGTCTCTGCGGCAGCCTCTCGGTCAGCCCGGCCACGTAGGCGTCGCGGTGGGCGCCGAGTGTGCGGGCCAGGAGCGGGGTGTCGGTGGTGCCGGGCGAGAGCGCGTTCACCCGCACCGGTGCCAGTTCGAGCGCGAGGCCGCGGGCGAAGGCCTCCATCGCGGCCGACGCCGCCGCCAGCACGGCGGTCCCCTGCGCGCTCGGGCGGTCCGCCAGGGCGCCGGAGATGAGGGTGACCGAGCCGTCCCCGGCGAGCCGGCCGCCGAGGGCGCGCAGGGCATGAATGGCAGCCCAGATTCGCTCGTCGAAGGCCCGCGCGAGGTGCTCGACCTCGGCCTCGAGGACCCTGCCGGCCACGAAGGTCCCGGCCAGCAGCGCGAGGTGGTCGACGCGGGGGATGTCGGCCAGAGCGGTCGCGATCGTCTCGGGCCGCGTCACGTCGGCGGCGCGCCAGCCGGCGAAGCCGTTCTCCGCCGCGGCGCGCTCGGCGCCCGCCGCTTGGCGGCCGATGACGACGACCTCCGCGCCCGCCGCCCTGGCCTGGCGGGCGGCCGCGAGGCCTATGCCCGAGGTGCCACCGAAGACCACGACGGTGCGATCCTGAAGGGTGCTGCTCATGGCGGGAAACCTGGCCGGTCGTCGCCAGCGCGGCGCCGATGGACGGGAGATTGGGCCAGCGACCCCTCCTTGATAATCGGTCCGCTCTTCGCTTCAGTCGTGCCGTCATGGAACAGATCGGCCTCGACCGGCTCACGGGCATCGTCGCCTTCGCCCGCTCCGCCTCCCTCGGCAGCTACTCGGCGGCCGCCCGCTCCCTCGGCATCTCGCCCTCGGCGGTGAGCAAGAGCGTGCAGCGGCTGGAGGCGCGGCTCGGCGTGAGCCTCTTCACCCGGACCACCCGCTCGCTGACCCTGACGCCGGAGGGGCGCGACCTGCAGGAGCGCGCGCTGCGGCTCCTCCGCGAGGCCGAGGCGATCGAGCAGGCGGCGGTCGCGGCACGCTCCGAGCCCGCCGGCACCCTGAAGGTGGCGGCGTCGATCCCGGTCGGCGTCCACCTGCTCGCGCCGGCCCTGCCGCGCTTCCGCGCGCGCCATCCGAAGCTGTCGGTCGACCTGCGCCTGAGCGACCGCTTCGTGGACCTGATCGAGGAGGGCATCGACGTCGCGATCCGGGTCGGCGACCTCGCGGATTCCCGGCTGGTCTCGCGCCGCCTCGCGCCGCACCGGGTCTGCGCCTTCGCGGCCCCGGCCTATCTAACGCGGCGCGGCACGCCGCGGCATCCAGACGATCTGGTCCACCACGACTGCGTGAACTTCCGCTTCCAGAGCACGGGGCAGGCCCCGCGCTGGCCGTTCCACGTGGGCGGCCGCAGGGTCGAGATCACGCCGGATACCGGCATCGTCGCGGATTTCAGCGACGCGGTGACGGCGGTGCTGGTGGCCGGTGGCGGTATCGGCATCTCGCCGACCTACATCGCCGCACCGCATGTCGGGCGGGGCGCGCTCATCCCGATCCTGCAGGACTTCGCGGTCGAGCGCTCGGCCTTCACGGCGCTCTGGCCGGAGAGCCGGCGCGGCAGCCCGAACGTGCGGGCGTTCCTCGCTTTCCTCGACGAGGTCTTCCCGTCGCCTGTCCCCTGGGACGGCGTGCTCGCGCCGGCCCCGACGCCCGGTGCGGCCGCCTGACAGAGGTCCGTGCGCGCCGGCGAGGCGGCACCCCTCAGGCCGCCGCCCGGACCTTGTGGTCGCCCTGCTGCTGGATCTCGATGAAGACCCGGGTCACGTCGGGGCTGCGCGCCTTCAGCGCCCGGTCGAGGCGCGTGACGAGGCTCTCGACCTCGCCGGCGCTGAGATCGTCGGTCATGTCGATGCTGAGATTGACCAGGATGTCGGACGGGCCGAGGTGCTGGGTCAGCACCTCGTTGACGTGGACCACGCCCGGCTCGCCGCGGACCAGCTCCGCGATCGCCGCCACGACCTCGGGATCGGCCGCCTCGCCGATCAGCAGGCCGTGGGTCTCGACCATCAGGAACGCCGCCATGCCGATGAGCACGAGGCCGATGCCGACCGACGCCCAGCCGTCGAGGCTCGGCATCTCCAGGAGGTGTGACAGGGCCACGCCGGCGAGCGCGATCAGGAGGCCGATCAGGGCGGCGGTGTCCTCCGCGAGCACGGTGAACAGGGTCGGATCCTTGCTGCGCCGGATCGCCCGCACGGCCGAGTGCTTGCCCTTCTCGGCCCAGAACTGGCGCATCGCAACGAAGAACGACGTACCCTCCGCCGCGATGGCGAAGCCCAGGATCGCGACGTTCACCCAGAGGCCGGGCAGGCGGTAGCCGAACAGCTCGGCATCGACGTCCGGCTCGGGATGGCGGACCCGCTCGATCCCCTCGTAGACGGCGAACAGTCCGCCGCCGAGGAAGATCATCAGCGCGACCACGAAGGCGTAGAAGTAGATCTCGCGGCCGTAGCCGAACGGGTGGCGGGCGTCGGCCGGGCGCTCGGCCCGCTTCATGCCGACGAGGAGCAGCACCTGGTTCGCCGTGTCGACCACCGAGTGCACGCCCTCGGCGAGCATGGCGGTCGAGCCGGTCAGCGCCCCGCCCACGAACTTCGCCGCCGCGATGGCGAGGTTGGCGCCCGCCGCCGCGTAGATCGCTCCCGTGCTCTCGTGCGCCATCCGGAACTCCCTGCGCGGTCTGGGGGACACCGGGCTCTCGGACCCCGGCACGGCGCCGCCGCCGCGGCGATGCAAGCGTCGCGGCGCGCAGGTTGTTCCCGTGTGGACGCGGGCCGGTGCCCCGTGCAACCTGCGGCCGCTCAAGGAGTCCCGGAGGCAGCATGGCCGACGCCCGCTACGATCCCGACAACATCTTCGCCAAGATCCTGCGGGGCGAGATCCCCTGCCACCGCGTCTACGAGGACGCCCACACCCTGGCCTTCATGGACGTGATGCCCCAGGGCGAGGGCCACACGCTGGTGATCCCGAAGGCGCCGGCCCGGGGCCTGCTCGACGCCGACCCGGACTCGCTCGGCGCCCTGATGGCGAGCGTCCAGAAGGTCGCCCGCGCCGTGAAGGCGGCGTTCCGGGCCGAGGGTCTGACCGTGTTCCAGTTCAACGAGCCGGCCGGCGGCCAGACCGTCTTCCACCTGCACGTCCACGTCATCCCGCGGCGCGAGGGCGTGCCGCTGAAGCGCCACGAGGGCGGGATGGCCGATAGCGGGGTCCTCGCCGAGCACGCCGCCCGCATCCGCGCGGCGCTCGAGGCTCAGGCCTGACGCCCAGGCCTGAGGATCAGGCCGCGCTCGCCGAGTCGCCCGACTGGGCCATGCTGGCGAGCAGCCGGCGCAGGGCGGCGTTCTCGGTCTCGAGCTCGCTGATGCGCTTCAGCAGCAGGGTCACGGAGGCGTCCGTCGCGGCCGGATCGGGCGAAGCGGGCGCGGTGCCGGCCCGGGCCGGCGCCTCGAAGGTCACGCCGATTCCGTCCTCCCGGCGCCAGCGCAGGGTGGCCCGGTAGGTCCGGTCCTTCTGCGGGATGTAGAGATCGAACGCGTCCGGAAGCGTGGTGGCCTCGCTCATCACGAGGCGCGCGCCGGTGGGGGACATGTCGCGCACCAGGCAGTCGAGGCTCGACGACCCGTTGTTGAAGACGATGCGGCCCTTGAGGAAGACCCTCTGGCGCGCCTCTCTGCGATGCTCCGACATGCGGGCGGCTCCGGACAGCTGACGGTTCCGCGAAACCTGCACGCGAGCCCTTAAGGAATCTTGGTCGCGATCGCCGAGTCGAGGCCCGCTATAGGGCTCGATACCGGTAACGTGCTGCCGCCAAGGCTCCGGAAGAGCGAGTCCGCGCCCCGGGCCGGTCCAATTTACCCGCGACGACTTCGGTTCGTCGTTCCGTGGCCGGAGCGGCGACCCGGCAGCGCCGCGCCGATCGTCCCGACGCCGGCCTGCTCGCCGTGACGGACGGGGCCCGCTCAGGCGATAAAGCGCCGGTCCACGGTCTGGAACAGGTAGAAGCCGTTGAAGCGCACCGCGGTGTCGGCGGCCCGCCCGTCGAAGTCGAGGGGCTGCCGGCCGCCGTCGCCCAGCTTGCCGCCGAAGGTCCAGCGACCCGCGCCGATGAAGGGCGGGACCGTGCTGGCCTCCGGCACCGCGCAGCAGAGGCCCTCCTCGCCTTTGAGCTGGAACAGGTTGTAGCTTCGCATCCGAAGTCCTCCGCCTGGCCGCCCTCGAAGCCAATTTTCCCAATACAAGATTTCGCATTGCGAAGAATCGGCTTGACCGTGCTCATAATGGCACAATCGGTCGAGTTTGTGACGGTCAAGTTTCAGGGACGTTTCGGTTCAACTCGTCGATCCAGATCCGCGCCGACCCGTCGGAGGGCGCGCGCCAGTCGCCCCGGGGCGACAGGGAGCCCCCCGCCGAGACCTTCGGCCCGTTCGGGAGCGCCGAGCGCTTGAACTGGCTGAAGCCGAAGTAGCGGCTCAGGAACACCCCGAGCCAGCGGCGGATCTCCGGGAGGTCGTAGGCGACCCGCTTGGTCTCCGGGAAGTCGGGCGCCCAGGTGCCGCGCTCCCGGTCGCCCCAGGCGTGCAGCGCCAGGAAGGCGATCTTCGAGGGCCGGAACCCGTACCGGAGCGTGTAGAACAGGTTGAAATCCTGCAGCGCGTAGGGGCCGATCGTCCCCTCGGTGCTCTGCGGGCTGTCGTCCTGGTCGACCGGCACCAGCTCGGGGGAGATCTCGGTGTCGAGGATCGCCTGGAGCGTGCGCGCCTCGTCCGGGCCGACCTCGCCGTTGCCGATCACCCAGCGGATCAGGTGCTGGATCAGCGTCTTCGGCACGCCGGCATTGACCGCGTAGTGGCTCATCTGGTCGCCGACGCCGTAGGTGCACCAGCCGAGCGCCAGCTCCGAGAGGTCGCCGGTGCCGACCACGATGCCGCCGGCGTGGTTGGCGAGCCGGAACAGGTAGTCGGTGCGCAGGCCCGCCTGCACGTTCTCGAAGGTCACGTCGTAGACCGCCTCGCCCTTGGCGAAGGGGTGGTCCATGTCGGCGAGCATCTGCTTGGCGGCCGGGCGGATGTCGATCTCGGCGGCCGTGCAGCCCAGCGCCTTCATGAGCGCGTGGGCGTTGGTCTTGGTGGCGTTCGAGGTGGCGAACCCCGGCAGCGTGTAGGCCAGGATGTCCGAGCGCGGGTATCCCAGGCGGTCGAAGGCCTTGGCGATCACGATCAGCGCGTGGGTCGAATCGAGGCCGCCCGAGACGCCGATGACGGCCTTCCGGGTGCCGGTGGCCTCCAGGCGCTTGGCGAGGCCGGCGACCTGGATGTTGTAGGCCTCGTAGCAATCCTGCGCGAGGCGCGACGGGTCGGCCGGCACGAACGGGAACCGCTCGATCCGCCGGATCAGGCCGAGATCGGCCTCGGGCGGGTTGAGCCGGAACGGCACCCGGCGATAGGGCAGGGCGCGGCCGCGCGCGTCGTCGTCGAAGCTGCCCGCCTGCAGGCGCTCCTGGGCGATCAGGTCGAGGTCGATGTCGGCCAGCGTCGTCACCGGCTTCTCGGGGAAGCGCTCGCCCTCGGCGAGGCGCACGCCGAGCTCGTCGACGCTGGTCTGGCCGTCCCAGGACAGGTCGGTGGTCGATTCGCCCTGGCCGGCCGCCGCGTAGACATACGCGCAGGCGCCCCGCATCGAGGCCGCCCGGGACAGGAGCGCCCGCGACTCGGCGCGGCCCACCGTGATCGGGCTGCCCGAGAGGTTCGCCAGCACGGTGGCGCCGGCGAGCGCGGCGCGCATGCCGGGGGGCTCGGGCACCCACAGGTCCTCGCAGATCTCCACCCCGACCACGAGGCCCGGCAGGTCCTCGGCCGGGAACAGCAGGTCGGTGCCGAACGGCGCGTCCTGACCGGCGACCCGGACGGTCTCGCCGACGATCCCGGCGCCGGAGGCGAAGTGGCGCTTCTCGTAGAACTCCCGGTAGTTCGGCAGGAAGGTCTTCGGGACGACGCCGAGCAGGCGGCCGCCCTGGATGGCGAGCGCGCAATTGTAGACGCGGTGCCGCCAGCGCAGGGGCGCGCCGACGATCAGCAGCGGCCGGAGACGGGCCGAGTCGGCGATCACGCGGGCGGCCGCGGCCTCGACCGCGTCGAGCAGGGTCTGCTGGAGCAGCAGGTCCTCGATCGCGTAGGCCGAGAGGCCGAGCTCGGTGAAGACCGCCAGCACCGCGCCCGAATCGTGGCAGGTCCGGGCGAGGTCGAGGACGACGTCGGCGTTGCGCTCGGGCTCGGCCGGATGGCTCCGGCCGGTGCAGGCCGCGACCCGGGCGAAGCCGTGGCGGTAGAGGGAGCGGAAGCGCGCCGGCGATTCGGAGGTGGCTGGAGACACGGGCACCTGTCCGGGTGAGGGGTGGCTGCGGGTTACTATAGCGGACGCGGGCGGGGGGCAGCGCGGAGTCTGTTCGCGCCCTGGCCGGTTCCCGACGTCATCGCGAGAGACTGCGCTGCGGCGGATCGGGACGGGGCCCAGATCGCGATTTCCAGTCCATGGGGCGTCGTTACCTCGAAATTTCGTGGTCGAAACGGCCCCCGGCGGCGGTCACGGCACGGTCGCGGCGATGCGGGGGCCGGCCGGAGCGCCGGGCCGATCGTCCCGCATGGTTTCCGCACCGCGACCGGCGGCAAGCCTCCATTAACGACGAATGGCCTAACTCAGGAACAGCCGCCGCGCGTCGGCGGATCCCTGTTTCGAGTATCGTCTGAGAACCCATGCGCGCATCGGGACGGCCTCCGTACTCCCACCGTGACCCCGCCCGCCCTGTCCGCGGCGGCGACCGCTCGGGCCTCTCCCTGGGAGCCCTGGCGCACCGGCTGATGGCGCTCCGCGCGAGCCTCACCCGCCGCCTCTCCGGCTCTCCCGCGGGCCTGCCCGCCCGTCCGTCCTACGGCGCGCCCGGGCGCCGGGCCGAGCCGAGCTGGCTCACCCCGCCGGGCGCGATGGTCGGCCGCGAGGGCTCCGAGCGCGCCCCGCGCGCCGCGGCACCCGAGCCGCACTGGCCGGCCCAGGTCTTCGACGACCGGGCGAGCCTCGACGCCCTGGACGCCCCGATCTTCGAGAGCCGGATCGACCGCAGCGCCTCGTCGCCGGGCGTGCTGGTGCGCCAGCCGCGCCGCCCCGCCGCCATCGCCCCCGACTACGCGCCGGCCGCGGCTCCGCTCGCGGGCCATGCGGCCGGCCATGTGGCCCACCAAGTGACCGACCACGTCGCGACGCCGGCCGCCGCGCCGGCGCCGGCCGCGCCCTCGGCGGTGCGCTACACCCGCACCCCCGATTCGGTTCTGCAGGAGCGCCGCCAGCGCGCCCTCGAGGCCGAGCGCGTCGCCCTGGAGCGCGCCCGTGCCGAGGCGCAGGCCGCTGCCCTCGCCCTGGAGACCGAGCGGGCCGCCCGCGAAGAGGCCGAGCAGGAGCGGGTCGAGCGCGCGCGGATCTCGGCCGAGGCGGCCGAGCGCGCCGCAGCCGTGCCGGCCCTGCCCGAAGCCGCCGCGCCGGACGCGGAGCCGGTGCCGCTGTGGCGCCAGCCCTTCGTCGCGCCGCCGGGCGTCCGCTTCTTCCGCACGCCGGACCGCCGCCCGGTCCGGCCCGCGGTCGAGCTGGCCGCCTCCACGGCGGCGATCGCCCCGGTCGCGGCCGCGTTGGTCGCCGCCGCGCCGGTCGAGACGGTCGCCGAGGCCCCGGCCCGCGACTGGTCGGACCTGCCGGACTGGTCCGAGGTCCAGCCCTGGTTCGACGGCGCCGACTGGTCGTCCGTCGATGCCTGGTCGGCCCTGGAGGCGCAGCCCGCCGAGGTCGCGCCGACCCCGGCCGCCGTCTCGGCGCCGGCGGCGTCCGACGAGCGCTTCGTCTCCATGCCCCTCGATATCTCGCACCTGCGGTCGCTGCCGCCGCGGCCGGTCTACGTGCTCGACCGGCTCGTCCGGTTCGACCAGCCGCCGCGTCCCGCCGACGGGCAGGATAACGGGACGGAGACCGGCCAGCGGATGGACGAGGCCGCCTCGATCCGGAGCGCCTTCCTGCCGCCCGTCGCGCCGCCGGCCGCGTCCGGCCTGTCGCTGGTCTTCGGCCCCGGCAGCGCCGCGGCGGAGCCTCCGGCCGCCCCCGCGTCCGAGGCGCCCCGCCGCGCGCCGGCTCTCAGCGCCATGGCGGCCCGGGCGGCGATCCGCGCGGCTGGCCAGCCGACCGCCGTCCCGCCAGCACCCCCGGCCGTGCCCGAAGCCGGTCCCGCCCCGGTCGTTGCCGCGCCGGTCGCCGCGCGCGCCGAGGCCGAGCGCGTTGTGATCCCGATGACGCCGCGCCCGGTCCTGCTCCGCGGCAAGCTGGCGCCGCAGCCGGAGCCGGTCGAGACGGAGATCGAGGCGGAGATCGGGGTCGAGGCCGAGCCGGTCGCCGCTGCCGTCGAGGCGATCGAGGTCGCGACCCTGCCGGCCCCCGCGCCGGCGTCGGTCCCCCTGGTGGCGCCGCGGGCACACCTGATCCCGGCCGGCCGCCACCTCGAGATCGCGCCGATCGAGAACGCCGATTACGAGCTGCCGTCCCTCGAACTGCTCGCCCTGCCGGCCCCCGGCGGCAGCGAGGAGGTCGACGCCGACGTGCTGGAGCAGAACGCCCTCAACCTGCAGCAGACGGTCCAGGATTTCGGCGTGCGCGGCGACATCCTGGCGGTGCGGCCGGGCCCGGTCGTCACCCTCTACGAGCTCGAGCCCGCCCCCGGCACCAAGTCCAGCCGCGTGATCGGCCTGTCGGACGACATCGCCCGGTCGATGTCGGCGGTCTCGGCCCGCGTCGCGGTCGTGCCCGGCCGGAACGTTATCGGCATCGAGTTGCCGAACGAGACCCGCGAGACCGTGTTCCTGCGCGAGCTGCTCTCGTCGGCCGACTTCGCCGAGAGCAAGCACAAGCTGGCGCTGTGCCTGGGCAAGAACATCGGCGGCGAGCCGATCATCGCCGACCTCGCGCGCATGCCGCACCTCCTGGTCGCCGGCACCACCGGCTCGGGCAAGTCGGTGGCGATCAACACCATGATCCTCAGCCTGCTCTACCGGCTGAAGCCCGAGGAGTGCCGCCTGATCATGGTCGATCCGAAGATGCTGGAGCTGTCGGTCTACGACGGCATCCCGCACCTGCTCTCCCCGGTCGTCATCGACCCCAAGAAGGCGGTCATCGCCCTCAAGTGGGCCGTGCGCGAGATGGAAGAGCGCTACAAGAAGATGGCCAAGATCGCCGTCCGGAACATCGACGGCTACAACGCCCGCATGAAGGAGGCCCGCGACCGGGCCGAGACCATCACGCGCACAATCCAGACCGGCTTCGACCGCCACACCGGCGAGGCGGTGTACGAGGACGAGGCGATGGACCTGGCGCCGCTGCCGTACATCGTGATCGTGGTCGACGAGATGGCCGACCTGATGATGGTGGCCGGCAAGGACATCGAGGGAGCGATCCAGCGCCTGGCGCAGATGGCGCGGGCGGCGGGCATCCACCTGATCATGGCGACCCAGCGCCCGTCGGTGGACGTGATCACCGGGACGATCAAGGCGAACTTCCCGACCCGGATCAGCTTCCAGGTGACGAGCAAGATCGACAGCCGCACGATCCTGGGCGAGATGGGCGCCGAGCAGCTTCTGGGCCAGGGCGACATGCTGTTCATGGCCGGGGGCGGGCGCACGACGCGGGTGCACGGGCCGTTCTGCTCGGACAGCGAGGTCGAGAGCGTGGTCGCCCATCTCAAGCGCCAGGGCCGTCCCAGCTACCTCGACGCCGTCACCGCCGACGATTCGCCCGAGGAGCCCGCCAAGGAGGGCGGCCGGTCCGGCCGGGGCAAGGCGGCCGCGGCCGACAAGGCCGAGCGGTCCGACGAGCCCGAGGAGGAGGCCCCCGTCTTCGACATCGGCGCCTTCGCGGCGGCGAGCGGCGGCGACTCCGACGACCTCTACAAGCAGGCGATCGAGGTGGTGCTGCGCGACCAGAAGGCGTCGACGAGCTACATCCAGCGCCGGCTGCAGATCGGCTACAACCGCGCCGCCTCCATCATGGAGCGGATGGAGATCGAGGGCATCGTCGGCCCGGCCAACCACGCCGGCAAGCGCGAGATCCTGGTCGCCGGGGCGACGCACAGCTCGGCCGGGATGTACGACGACGAGTGAGACGCTGTCCGGGCCGCCTCGCCACGGGGCGGCCCGGACGTCGCATCTTCGCCACAGGGCGAGGTTCTAAAAGGGGGCTGCGAAACCCGCCCCGTCTCTGCGAGCGGAGCGAAGCAACCCAGAGTAGCGCGACCTCCGGTATCGTGGCGCACCTGGATTGCCTCGCTCCGCTCGCGAAGACGAGGGGACGGCAAGGCGTCCGCAGCGGCCCGCCCACCTCTGTTTCGCCGCCGGAGCTTGCCCGCGGCTCCTCAGGAGACTCTGCCGATGATCGGCCGCCGCACCCGCACAGCCGGCTCCGTGATCGCCGCCGGGCTGTGGCTCGCGACAGCCAACCCGGCCCACGCGCAGGTCGGCGCCTTCATCGACAGCCTGTTCGGCCACAAGGAGGAGCCCGCCCCGCAGCCGGAGGCCGCCCCGGCGGCCCCTGCGCCGGCCAAGAAGGCCGCGCCCAAGGCCAAGGAGGCGAGCAAGGAGGCGAAGCCCGGCACGGCCAAGTCCGGCAAGGGCGGCGACAAGGCCGCCGACAAGGCGGACCACAAGGCGCCCGAGCCGAAGGTCGCGGCGGTGGGCGCGCCGACGGCGATCGTCACCGCCGACTCGGCCGATCCCGCCGCGCTGCTGGCGCAGGCCAACGCCTACTTCAACGGCATCAACACCCTGACGGGCAATTTCGTGCAGATCGGCGCCGACGGCCGCCGGATCGGCGGCAAGCTGACGCTCGTCAAGCCCGGCCGCCTGCGCTTCGACTACGACCAGCCCTCGCCGCTAGAGGTGGTCGCCGACGGGACCTCGGTGGCGGTGCGCGACCGCAAGCTGAACACCCAGGACCTCTACTTCATCGCACAGACGCCGCTGAAATTCCTCCTGCGCGAGAAGATCGACCTCGCCCGCGACCTCACCGTCACCGACGTGGCGAGCGATCCAGGCAGCGTCCGCATCAGCCTGGAGGACCGCGCCACCCTCGGCGGCACCTCGAAGATCCAGCTGTTCTTCGACGCCGAGATGAAGACCCTGTCGCAGTGGCGGATCACCGACCCGCAGGGCTACGTCACCACGGTGACGCTCTCGAACCTGCAGAAGGGCAAGAGCGTCGACGGCAGCCTGTTCTTCATCAATTACGGACGGTCCGAGGACAAGGCGATGCAGCAGCAGATCCAGCAATCGCAGAAGTGACGGGGTCGCCCCGTCAGGGGGCGCCGAGCCCGGCCGCGTCGCCGGGCCGCCACCGGTTCAATTCCCGATCGATCGCGCCCTCCGTCCCGTGCAGGAACTCCGCGGTCGACAGGCCGGGGGCCAGGGCCGCGAGGTAGCTCACCACCACCGTGCCGGACCGGGTCGCCGCGCCCCCGGGCCAGAACAGGCCGGAATTGAGCGCCACCGGCACCACCGGCAGGCCGAGACGGCCGTAGAGCAACTCGACGCCGCGCTTGAAGCGGAGCGGCTCGCCGATCGCGCCGCGGGTACCCTCGGGGAAGATCAGGACCGACCGCCCCGCCGCGACCGCCTCCCGACCGCCGTCGATCATGGTGCGCAGGGCCTGGGTGCCCTTGGCCCGGTCGATGACGATCATCGGCGAGCGTCGGAGGAACCAGCCGACCACCGGGATCGCCAGCAGCTCCCGCTTCGCGACGATCGCCACGTCCGGCACCAGGACCAGGAAGGCCAGCGTCTCCCAGGTCGACTGGTGGTTGGCGACGATCAGGCAGGGCTCGTCCGGCAGGTGCTGGCGGCCCTCCTCGACGTAGCGCAGCCCCACGATGCGCCGCAGGCCGCCCAGGATCCCGCGCGCCCAGAGCCGCGTCGCCCTGCGGATCGGCCGCTGGGGCGATCCGGACAGGAGGAAGATCGCCAGCGGCGCGAGGAACAGGGTCGTCCAGGCGGCCCAGTAGACGGCGAACAGGAGCGAGCGGGCGTGCGCCATGGCGGGCCTCGACGAGGGGCCCGGGACAGGGCAGGGCCCGGACATAGCGCCTGCCGGCCGGGCGCGCACGGCCTTTCGCCGGGCGGGCGGTGAGCGGACTGTCGCGGGCCGCGAAATCGGCTATCGGAGCGCAACGCCGTCAGAACCCCAGCGCCGCCCGTGCAATTCACCGTCACCACCTGGAACATCAACTCGGTGCGCCTGCGCATCGACCTCGTGCTGCGCTTCCTCGCCGAGCACAGACCGGACGTGCTCTGCCTCCAGGAGACCAAGTGCCCGGACGACGCCTTCCCGCTGAAGGCCCTGCGCGGTTCGGGCTACGAGCACGTGATGTTCGCCGGCCAGAAGGGCTACAACGGCGTCGCGATCCTCTCCCGCTTCCCCCTGCACACCCGCGCCGTGATGGGCTTCTGCGAGCGTCAGGACGCCCGCCACATCTCGGCGGTGCTGGGGCCGGAGGCCGGGGCGGCCTCGGGCATCGTGCTGCACGATTTCTACGTCCCGGCCGGCGGCGACGTGCCGGACCGCGACCTGAACCCGAAATTCGCCCACAAGCTCGACTTCCTGTCCGAACTGCGCGCCTGGGGCGGCAGGCGCGTCTCCGGGCCGGCGATCCTCGTGGGCGACCTCAACGTCGCGCCCCTGGAGCACGACGTCTGGTCGCACAAGCAGCTCCTCGACGTGGTGAGCCACACGCCGGTGGAGACCGAGGCGCTGGAGGTGCTGCGCGGGGAGGCGGGCTGGATCGACGCGGCGCGCCACCTCACCCCGGAGCCGGAGAAGATCTACACGTGGTGGAGCTACCGCTCCCCCGACTGGTCGGCCGCCAACAAGGGGCGGCGCCTGGACCATGCCTGGGTGTCGCCCGACCTCGCCGGGACCGTCCGCAAGGTCGAGGTGCTGCGCGAGGCCCGCGCCTGGGAGCGCCCCTCCGACCACGCCCCGGTGACCCTCACGCTGGAGCTGTGACCGGGCGCGGAACTGCGGCGCGGTCCGAGCATTGCCCGCTCACGAACCCGTGACGTGAGCGAGCCCCGATGCGCAAGATCCTGATCGCTTTCCTGCTTCCCAAGGTCGTGTCCTACCTGCGCCGCCGCTACGGCGGCCCGCACGCCACTCGCAATCGCGCCTTCTGAGACGGCCCGGTCGCGGCCTCCGCCTGTGACCCCCGGGCGCAGGCGGAGGCCGCGGCGATGGCCCTAGATCCTGCGGGTCCCCCGCCGAGGAGCCGCACCCGATGACCCAGGACCCGCGCGAGGCCGGCCCCCGGCCGCCCTTCCCCGGCGACCAGCAGCAGACCCGCCCGGGCCTCACCACGAAGATGACGCCGCGCCCCGACCACGGCGAGGAGAGCTACGTCGGCAAAGGCCTGCTCACGGGTCAGGCGGCGCTGATCACCGGCGGCGATTCCGGCATCGGCCGGGCGGTGGCCATCGCCTACGCCCGCGAGGGCGCCGACGTGGCGATCTCCTATCTCGAAGCCGAGCAGGAGGATGCCGAGGACACGAAGGCCTGGGTCGAGAAGGCCGGCCGCCGCTGCCTGCTGCTCCCCGGCGACATCCGCGACGAGGCCCGGTGCCGAGATCTCGTGGCGCGCACCGTCGCGGCCTTCGGGCGCCTCGACATCCTCGTGAACAACGCCGCCGCCCAGGTGGTGAACGAGGGCCTCGACGATCTGGCGGCGTCCGACATCGAGGGCTCGTTCCGCGCCAACGTCTTCGCCATGTACTACCTCGCCCAGGCGGCGGTGCCGCACATGAAGCCGGGCGGCGCGATCGTGAACAGCACCAGCGTGCAGGCCAAGGTCGCCGGGCCGAACATGCTGATCTACGCCGCCACCAAGGGCGCGATCGCGAGCCTGACCATCGGCCTGTCGAACCTGCTGGCGCCGCAGGGCATCCGGGTGAACTGCGTCGCCCCCGGGCCGGTCTGGACGCCGATCCAGCCGATCGTGAAGAGCCCGGAGCAGATGGAGCAGCTCGGTGCGCAGACGCCGCTCGGCCGCGCCGGCCAGCCCGCGGAGCTGGCCCCGGCCTACGTGCTGCTCGCCTCCCGCGAGGGCAGCTACATGTCCGGGGCGCTGGTGCCGGTCACCGGCGGCATGCCGATGCTCTAATCCCGCACCCGTCGCCGCTCTTTGCGGCGGCACCACGCCGTCGTCCCGAGCGCTGCGACGTGCCCCGGACCCGCGGGACATCCGCCGGGCGTGGCGCTCCCGGGCCGCTTCGCTGACGCGGGTCATCGCCGGGCGGATGTTCGGGCAGACCCTCGACGGCGCGCGCGCGATCCATCAGACGTTGAGGGCGGATCGGTTCACAACGGCGGGACGGCCCGGAAGGCCGCCCGGGTCCGGCGCGCGGTGATGGCACCGCCGCGGACCCGAACGCTGACCCGCGCCATCCGGGCGCCGCCGATCCCGACGGAGACGACCATGAGCGACGCCCAGGCCCGGACCGCGCTGGTGACGGGGGCCGCCCGCGGCATCGGCCTCGCCACCGCGACCCGCTTCCTCGCCGACGGCTGGAACGTCGCCCTTCTCGACATCGACGGCCCGGGCGCGGCGGCGGCGGCCGAGCGGCTCGGCCGTCCGGAAGCCACGCTCGCGGTGACGGCCGACGTCTCCGACCCCGAGGCGGTGGCGGCGGCGATCCAGCAGGTCGCCGACCGGTTCGGCCGCCTCGACGCCCTGGTCAACAATGCCGGCATCGCGATCTTCAAGCCGCTGACCGAGACCACCTTCGCCGACTGGTCGCGGGTGCTCGCCGTCAACCTGTCCGGCCCGTTCCTGTGCACGCAGGCGGCCGTCCCGCTCCTGTCCGAGCGCGGCGGCGCCATCGTGAACATCACCTCGATCTCGGGCCTGCGCGCCTCGACGCTCCGCACCGCCTACGGCACCAGCAAGGCGGGCCTCGCGCAGCTCACCAAGCAGCAGGCCGCCGAGCTGGCGCAGTACGGGATCCGCGTGAACGCCGTCGCTCCCGGTCCGGTGGACACCGCGATGGCCAAGGCGGTGCACAGCCCCGAGATCCGGGCGGATTACCACGACGCCGTCCCGCTCGGCCGTTACGGGCTGGAGACGGAGCTCGCGGAGGCGATCGTGTTCCTCTGCTCGGAGCGCGCCTCCTACATCACCGGTCAGCAACTCGCCGTCGACGGCGGCTTCGAGTCGACGGGAATCGGCCTGAAGACGCTGCGCGGCGCGCGCAACATCTGAACGCGTCGGCCCGATCCGCCGGGTTCGGACAGGGTTCGTTAACCCTGCCGCCGTAGCCCGGAGGCTTGGTCAACAGGCGCGGGCACCATGCCGAGACTCGGCTCCATGATCGTCGACGGTCTAGCGTTCGTCCTCGTGGCGATCGCCCTCGCGGCGGTCGTCGCCGGCTACGAGCGGAACCTGCCGGATCCGTCCGCGTCACCCGCGCTGGTCGCCGCGGGCGCCCCCGTCTGGACCGACCCCGAGACGACGGGCTCGATCGCGCCGGCCGCGGGCCCGGTCGCCCGCTGGGCGGACGCGCGACCCCCGTTCGCGGCGCCGGAGTCGGATCGCGCCGCCGGCGGAACCTGGGTGAGCCCGCCCCGCCGCTGAGGCGCCGCGGGGCGGCTCACCGAGGCTCCCGCCGCGATCACAACTGATCGTTAACTATGGTTGCCGAACCTTCCACCGCACAGCGAAGCGGAGAGGCACCCATGGCGCGCGACGGCAACCGACCCCACCCGAGCGCCCTGGCGCGGTATCCGGTTCCGATCGAGCTGATCTCGGCCCTGTTCCGCGCCGACGACGCGGAGCGCGACCGGCTGCTCGCGCCGATGCCGGCCTACGGCCGCGCCCGGATCGCCGCCTACTGCGCCGAGCACGCGCGGCTCGAGGCGCTCGGCCTGAAGGTCGCGCGCTCCTGCGACGAGGCCACGCTGGTCAGGGCTGCGGGCGTGACGGTCGGCGCCGACCTCTTCGCGCGCTCGCGGGCGCCCGCACCGGCGCCGATCCAGCTCCAGGCCGCCTGACCGACCCGCCGCGCGGAGGCCCGGCCGGCCGAGAGTGTCGGCTCGATGAATGCCCGAGCCTGTCCGGGTTCACAGCGGCCGGCGCATCCTCCTGTCATCGGCCCGGCGCGTCCGGGCCGCAGGTTCAGGAGATCGTGTCATGATGCGCGCCAAGGTGATCGGCCTCGTCGCGGTGGCCGCCGCGGCTCTCGCGACCGCCACGACGGCCAACGCGGCGCCGTTCGGCTACGGGCCGCCCGATGCCGGATCGGTGATCGAGCGCGTGGCCGGAGGCTGCGGTCCGGGCTTCCATCCCAATCCCTGGGGCCATTGCCGGCCGAACGATCGCGGCTGGGGCTGGGGCGGACCGCGGGGACCCTACGGCGGCCGGCCCGGCTACGGCGGCTACGACCGCGGTTACGGCGGCTATGGCGGCTATGGCGGCTACGAGGGCCCGCGCCGGTCCTACGGCGGCTGGTGATCCGCGTCGGCGACCCGAGTTCGGGTCGCCGCGTCCAGAGCTCGGCCCGCCGCGCGCGATCCGGATCCGCGGCCGGCCGGTGCCGGGTCAGTGCTCGGCCATCGCGTTGTCCCCTGGAACGGACAAACCCATATTCACGACGGCATAGAGCCGTATTAATCTCTTTCGGGACGCAACATAGTGTCCCGGAGATTCTTCGTCATGAGTCGCTATGTATTTGCATCCCTGATGATCGCCGGCCTGGTGGCCGGCGCCGCGCCGGCTTCCGCGCTCTCCGCGAAGGATTGCTCGGTCAAGTATCAGGCCGCCAAGCAGGCCGGCACGCTCAACGGCCAGAAGTGGAACGACTTCCGCAAGGCCGAGTGCGGTGCGGCGGCCGACAACGCCCCGACGACCGCGCCGAACCCTGTCTCGCCGACCGCGACGACAGCTCCGGCCGCGCCGCCGGCCGCCCCGCGCGCCGGGACGACGTCCGCCGCCGCGGCGTCGGCCACGTTCCCCCGCGCCGTCGATCCGAAATACGCCAAGGAATCGGCCGGCAAGGCCCGGATGCACACCTGCCTCGACAGCTACAACGCCGCGAAGGCTGCCGGCACGCTGGGCGGCATGAAGTGGATCGAGAAGGGCGGCGGCTACTACTCGGCCTGCAACCGGCAGCTCAAGGGTTGAGCGGCGGCGCTCCGGGGCGCCGAAGGCGGGCGGCCCGAGACGTACGCCGGCGGATCTGGATCCCGGGCACCGCCGCGCGGTCCCGGGATGCTGCCTTGAAACGGCTGCGCTGACGCAGCCCAGATGTCCGCGTCACCCGGGTCGGGCAGGCCGACCCGGGTGACGGTACAGGGCCTCCGGATCGTGGGCGGTCCTAGAAGGGGATGTCGTCGTCGAGGTCGTAGCCGCCGCGGCTGCCACCGCCACCGCCGCCACCCGAGGAGGCCGGGGCCGGACGCCGCTCGCTGCCCTGGGCCCGACCGCCGCCGAAATCGCCGCCGCGATCACCACCCCGACCACCGCCGAAGTCGCCGCCACGGCTGATCTGGCCGCCGCCCTCGTCCTCGCCGGCGAAGTCGCCGCCGCCGCCGCCGCGCCCGTCGAGGATCGTCATCTCGCCGCGGAAGCGCTGGAGCACCACCTCGGTCGTGTACTTCTCGACGCCGGAATTGTCGGTCCACTTCCGGGTCTGGAGCTGGCCCTCGATGTAGACCTTCGAGCCCTTGCGCAGGTACTGCTCGGCCACCCGGGCGAGGTTGTCGTTGTAGATCACGACCGAGTGCCACTCGGTCTTCTCCTTGCGCTCGCCGGTCGCCTTGTCCTTCCACGACTCCGACGTCGCGAGCCGGAGGTTGCAGACCGGGTCGCCCGAACCGAGGCGGCGCATCTCGGGATCGCGCCCGAGATTGCCCACCAGAATCACCTTGTTGACGCTGCCCGCCATCGCTCTCTCCTAGTCGTACGGATCTCACAGGGCATCTGCCCGGCGGCGCGCGAACCATGCGCCCGGGCCTCCGGAGCGGCAACCGGCGGGGCGGGCTTGTGCCCGCTTTCCGCAGCGCCGACGGATCGATTTGTTCTATATCTGTTCCGTTTGGGCAGCAAGCCGCTCTCAGGCGACGCGGACGACGAGCTTGCCGAAATTCCGACCTTTCAACAGGCCGATGAACGCCTCGGCGGCGTTCTCCAGCCCCTCGACCACGTCCTCGCGGTAGCGGACGCGCCCGTCCTGGATCCAGCCGGCGACCTCCTTGCGGAATGTGTCCGCCTGCTCGGCGAAGTCCCAGACGATGAAGCCCTGGATGTGCAGCCGGTTGGTCAGGACCGCGCGCATCAGGCTGGGCAGGCGGTCCGGGCCGGGGGGCACCTCGGTGGCGTTGTAGGCGGAGACGAGGCCGCAGACCGGGATCCGCGCGAACGGGTTGAGCAGCGGCAGCACGGCGGCGAAGACCGCGCCGCCGACATTCTCGAAGTACACGTCGATGCCCTTCGGGCAGGCGGCCGCCAGCGCGCCCGGCAGGTCGGACCCGCGATGGTCGATCGCGGCGTCGAAGCCGAGCTCCTCGGTGAGGTAGCGGCACTTCTCGGGGCCGCCCGCGATCCCGACGGCGCGGGCGCCGTGGATCTTGGCGATCTGGCCGACCAGGGAGCCCACGGGGCCGGCGGCGGCGGCCACCACGACGGTCTCGCCGAATTTCGGCCGGCCGATGTTGAGGAGGCCGGTATAGGCGGTCATGCCCGGCATCCCGAGCACGCCCAGCGCCGTGGAGGGCGGGGCGGCATCGGGGTCGACCTTGCGCGAGCCCTTGGCGTCGGTGACGAAGTACTCCTGCCAGCCCGCGAAGGCCGTCAGCAGGTCGCCCACGGCGTGATCCGGGTGGTTGGAGGCGACCACCTCGCCCACCGTCTCGGCGGTGATCGGCGCGCCGATCTCGACGGGTGCCGCGTAGGATTTCGCGTCGCTCATCCGGCCGCGCATGTAGGGGTCCAGCGACAGCCAGCGGGTGCGCAGGAGGACCTGGCCGGGGCCGGGCTGCGGCACCGGCACCTCCTCGAGGCGGAAATTCTCGGGCCGCGGCTCGCCGTGCGGGCGCGAGGCCAGGACGATGCGGCGGTTCATGGCGGTGGTCATGGCGGACTCCGGGACACGGGCTTCCGCCCCGATCTGGGGCGCCGGGCCCGCGAGGCAAAGGCGCCGCCGCGATCGCGCGGCCGAGTCGCGCGTTGTCCCGACTCGAGCGAGCGGAGCGGCGGCATGCGGGAGACGGCACTGGGATTCGGGCTGGCAGGCATAGCAGGCATGGCAGCCCTGGCGGCGGGGGCCGCCCTGGCCGGTCCCCTCGACGGCTACCGCGACCGGGCGCGGGTGCTGGTGCTGTCGGCGCCCGAGGCCGGGGACGCGCAGCTCCGGGCGCAGCGGGCGGCGCTGGCCTCGGTCCGCACCGGCGTCGCCGAGCGCGACCTCGTGGTGCTCGAAGCGGTCGGGACGGGGGCCGAGGCGCGGGCCCTGCGCGAGCGCCTCGGCCTGCCCGCGGACAGCTTCCGCGCGGTCCTGGTCGGCAAGGACGGAGGCGCCAAGATCACCGAAGCGGCGCCGATCGCGCCGCAGAGGCTGTTCGCCACCATCGACGCGATGCCGATGCGCCGCAGCGAGATGCGCGAGCGCCGCTAGGGCCTCGGCCAGGGCCGGATCGCCTGTGAACGGCGGGGCCGCGGACACCATCGGTTAAGCCTACCGGCCTATCACCGAAACGTGTCGACGGCCGCGCACCGGCCGTCCGTTGAGGCCCGCCAGGACGCTCGGACGAGACGCTCGAATCGATGACCCGACAACAAGTCGCCACCGCCATCCGCCGCCTCGTCGACCTGCAGGTCGAGGATATCGAGCGCGCGGTCCGCGACGGCCACAAGACCATCGCGCTGAACGAGCTGGCGGATCTGAACCGCCAGCTCAAGGCCTTCGCGGCCGCCCTCAGGAAGGCGCCGGCCCGCATCTGAGCCGGATTCCCGCGCTACCAGCGCGGCCCGCCCCAGCGACGGGGCGGGATGTCCTCCGGCGGCGGGGGAGGCGGCGGCGGCCCGCGGTCGACGACCGGCTCATCGCAGACCCGCACCCGTCGCAGCACCGGCTCCCCGTCCGGACCGAAGCGCCGCCGCACGAATTCCCGGCATGCCTCGGGGGACGCCTCCGGGGACGCTTCCGGGGGCGCCGCTGTGAAGCGGGGGCCGCGGACTTCGGGTTCGGGCCGCGGTCCCGGAGGGGGCGGGGGCGGCGGTGGCCGGCGCTCCGGCTCGTCGTCCTGGGCGGGCCCGCCGTAGCCGTGCGGCGGGTAGGGGCCGTCGAAATCGGCGGCCAGGGCCGGGCCGGCGGCGAGGAGCAGGGCGCAGAAGCCGGTTCGTAAGAGGAGACGACGAGCGGGCACGGTGGCCTCGGCGTGAGCGGGCGCGCGGGGATCGCGGCCATCATCGCCGGAGGATGCGACGGGGTGCCTGAACCGCCTCCGAGCCGCGGTGTCGGCCGCCGTTCAGCCGGCTACTTCTGCATCGCGTTCACTTCGCACTGGGCGTAGTCCGCGCTCGCCTTCACGTAGGCATTGAGCTTCTGCAGGTAGGCCTCGGCGATCGGCCGGAAGGCCTGCGCCTGCAGGTTATAGGCCTTGATCGCGTCGTTGTAGCTGTAGGCCTCCCAGCCCGGGCAGCCTTCCTTGGCGTCGAGGCAGGCGGGCTTCGGCGGCAGCTCCGGCTTGGCCGGGCGCGCGGAGGCCGGCGGCGGCGCGGGCGGCGTGCAGGCCGCGGCTGCCGGCGCGGCGGCGGCCGGCGGCGGCGCGGCGGGCGCCGCCTTGGCGGCCGGCTTCGCGGCCTGGGTCGCGGGGGGCGTCGCGAAGGCGAGGGTCGGCGCGAGCAAGCCCGCGATCAGGAGAGGCGTGCCGCGCATGGCGTCTCGAAAGCTCCGCTGGGCCCGGGGCCGCCGGCGGCGGAGGACCGGGAGCGGGTTCTGCGGCATCAGGCCGACGGCGACAAGGGCTCCCGGACGGGCTCCCGGATAGGCTCCCGGCGGGCCGCCTGGGCCGGTCGCCTGCCCGTTGCCGGGGCCTTCGGGCCGCGCACGAGCGCAACGAGCGGGAGCGACAGGCCGACGGCCAGCACCCACCAGGCCGGCCGGATCGGCCCGGAGAAGTCCAGGTTGGCGGCGAGGACGAGGTTGGCCGGCACACCGCTGGCGAGGCCGTACCACGCGGCCTCCAGGCCGGCGGTCGCGAGCCCGGCGACGATCGCCAGGAAGAGGAGCGACCAGGGCCGCTCCGGCCACTGGAAGCGCCGCATCACCCGCCAGCCCATCAGCAGCAGGAACAGGCCCGCCGAGAAGACCGGGTCGGTGACATCGATCTTCGACTGCAGGAAGTAGTGGACCAGGGCCGCCACGGCGATCGTGTAGGTGAGGCGGTGCAGGCGATTCCAGTTCGGGCCGAGGTTGCGGATCGCCGCGTCCGTGGAGGTCAACCCTAAAGCGATCAGGCCGATCAGGGCCACGAAGCCGATCGTCAGGTAGAGCCGGAGCGCGATCTCGGAGATCACCTTGGTGAGGATCAGGTTCTGGTCGACGGCGTAGAGGGTCAGATGGGCCACCGCGTAGGCCATCACGGTGACGCCGAGCATGCGCCGCACGACGAGGACCTTCGGCCAGTCCGCGAGGCGGCGCAGCGGCGAGATCGCCAGCGAGAAGAGCAGGAAGCGCACCGCCCACTCGCCGGTGGCGTGGATCAGCGCGGTGATCGGCTTCGCCCCGAGGGCGTCGAGCCGGTAGGCGGCCGCGAGGTAGAGCGCGGGCGCGACGCAGCACGCGAACACCGCGAGCTTCAGCCAGGAGAGGCGGCCGGCCCGGTCGAGCCAGGGGAGGGGGATGCCGAGGGCGGCGGCCGAGCGATCGATCATGGGTCCGAACGGAAGCTTCGCGGTGGACGACGGCGCCGCGCCGATGGCCCGGGCCACCGGCGGGAACGGCTGCCCGGGCCATCGGTGCCGTCACGGGTCGGTTCGCCGCGGGCGTTCGCGGGTTACAGGGCGGCGTTGACCTGTGTTGTGGTTGACCGCGCCGTTCCCGCGGCGAGATAGCGAGACGACGGACGTTGGAGGGATCCCATGCAGTATCGCACGCTCGGCCGCTCGGGCCTCAAGGTCTCGCCGATCTGCCTCGGCACGATGATGTTCGGCGGCCCCACCGACGAGGCCACGGCCGGCCGCGTCGTCGCCAGCGCCCGGGAGGCCGGGATCAACTTCATCGACACGGCCAACGTCTACACGGAGGGCCGCTCGGAGGAGATCACCGGCCGGGCGATCCGGGCCGAGCGCGACGCCTGGGTCCTGGCCACCAAGGTCGCCAACCCGACCGGGCCGGGCGTCAACGACCGCGGCCTCTCGCGGGTCCACGTGATGAAGGCCGCCGAGGACAGCCTGCGCCGCCTCGGCACGGATTTCATCGACATCTACTACCTCCACAAGGAGGACCACGACACGCCGCTGGCCGAGACGGTCCGGGCGATCGCCGACCTCGTGCGGGCGGGCAAGATCCGCCATTTCGGCGTCTCGAATCACCGCTCCTGGCGGGTCGCCGAGATCTGCCGGCTCTGCGACGAGGCCGGGATCGACCGGCCGGTGGTGAGCCAGCCCTACTACAACGCCTTCAACCGGATGCCGGAGACCGAGCACCTGCCCGCCTGCGCGCATTTCGGGCTCGGCGTGGTGCCGTACTCGCCGCTCGCGCGCGGCGTGCTCACCGGCAAGTACGACCCGGACGCGCCGCCGCCGGCCGAGTCGCGGGCCGGCCGCCAGGACGCCCGGATGATGCAGACCGAGTGGCGCCCGGAATCCCTGCGCATCGCCCGGACCTTGAGGGAGCACGCCGAGGCCCGCGGCATCACGGCCGGCCAGTTCGCCACCGCCTGGGTGCTGAACAACCGCCTCGTCACCGGCGTGATCGCCGGGCCGCGGACGGAGGCGCAGTGGCAGGAATATCTCGGCGCCCTCGACTACGCCTTCACCCCGGAGGACGAGGCGCTGGTCGACGGGTTCGTGGCCGCGGGGCATCCGACGACGCCGGGCTACAACGATCCGGCCTATCCGCTGGAGGGGCGGGTGCCGCGCAGCGGCTGAGACGCGGCCGATCTTCGACCGATCCCCTCATCCTGAGGTGGCCGCGAAGCGCGACATCGAAGGATGAGGCGGAGCTGGGGACGAGCGGGCTCGCGCGGCGCGGCGGATCCACCTTGCGCTCCGGGCCGAGGGCCGCTATCTAGCTCTCGACAGTTCTGATGGCAGTCGAGAGGCTGCGGTTCGGGAGTGGGCCCCACCGGGTCCGCTCTTTTTTTTCGCCGCACACCCTCTCGCCGCACGAGGCCCCACGCCGCGGGCGGCCAGGCAGAACGCCGCGAAGGTTGCGCGCTGAACACCCATGTCGTCCGAGATTGAAGCGGATCTGTCCGAGAAGCGCCTCGTCCGCGAGGCCGGAGTCGCCGCGCGCGTCGCGCAGGCGATCGAGGGGCCACTGGCGGGCCTCGGCTTCCGGCTGGTCCGGGTGCGGATGTCCAACGTCAACGGCTGCACCGTGCAGATCATGGCGGAGCGGCCGGACGGCACCTTCACGATCGACGATTGCGAGGCGGTGAGCCGCGCGATCTCGCCGATCCTCGACGTCGACGATCCGGTGGGCGGCGCCTACAACCTCGAAGTGTCCTCGCCGGGGATCGACCGGCCGCTGGTGCGGGTCTCGGACTTCGCCCGCTGGGTGGGCTACGAGGCCAAGGTCGAGCTGAGCCCGCCGCTCGACGGGCGCAAGCGCTTCCGCGGCATCCTCGGCGCGCCGGACCCGACGGGCGCGACCGTCCCGATCGACCTGCCCGACGTGAAGGAAGGGCTGCCGAGCCGCATCGACCTGCCGCTCAAGGACCTCGCCGAGGCCCATCTCGTCCTCACCGACGCGCTGATCCGCGAGTCGCTGCGCCGCGGCGGGCCGCCCGCCACTGACGAGGCCGACGAGGCCGAGGACGAGGAGGACGCCGCGGAGAGCGCGCCGCCGGCGCGCGCGCCCTTCCAGCCGAAGGGCCCCCGCAAGGCCAGCCCCGCGGCCAAGCCCCAGAAACAGGCCCGGACCGGCCCGAAGAAGCCGGTCGTGACCAAGGCGTCCCGGCTCAAGGACCGCGACTCCCTGCACTGAGACCCCCGCGCCGGCCGCCCGGCGGCCGGCCCGAAGATTTGACGGAAGAGAAGGACCGACACCGATGGCCGTCGTCAGCGCCAACAGGCTCGAACTCCTCCAGATCGCCGACGCGGTCGCCCGCGAGAAGGTGATCGACCGCTCCATCGTGATCGACGCGATGGAGGAGGCGATCGCCAAGGCCGCCCGCTCGCGCTACGGCGCCGAGACCGACGTTCACGCCGAGATCGACCCGAAGACCGGGGCGCTGCGCCTCTCGCGCCACCTCCTGGTCGTCGATCAGGTGGAGAACGACGCCCGCGAGATCACCCTCGACCAGGCCCGCCGCTACAACCCGGGCGCGCTGGTCGGCGACGTCATCTCCGACACCCTGCCGCCCTTCGATTTCGGCCGCGTGGCCGCGCAGTCGGCCAAGCAGGTCATCGTCCAGAAGGTGCGCGACGCCGAGCGCGCCCGCCAGTTCGACGAGTACAAGGACCGCATCGGCGAGATCCTCAACGGCATCGTGAAGCGGGTCGAGTACGGCAACGTCATCGTCGATCTCGGCCGCGGCGAGGGCATCGTGCGCCGGGACGAGATGATCCCGCGCGAGACCTTCCGGCCGGGCGACCGCATCCGCTCCTACCTGTTCGACGTGCGCTCGGAAGTGCGCGGCCCGCAGATCTTCCTGTCGCGCTCGCACCCGCAGTTCATGGCCAAGCTGTTCGGCCAGGAAGTGCCGGAGATCTACGACGGCATCGTCGAGGTGAAGGCGGTGGCCCGCGATCCGGGCTCGCGCGCCAAGATCGCGGTGATCTCGCGCGACGGCAGCATCGATCCCGTGGGCGCCTGCGTGGGTATGCGGGGATCTCGCGTGCAGGCCGTCGTCGGCGAGCTGCAGGGCGAGAAGATCGACATCATCCCGTGGTCCGAGGACGAGGCGACCTTCATCGTCAACGCGCTCCAGCCCGCCGAGGTGGTGAAGGTGGTGCTCGACGAGGAGGCCGACCGCATCGAGGTGGTGGTGCCGGACGACCAGCTGTCGCTGGCGATCGGCCGCCGCGGCCAGAACGTGCGCCTCGCCTCGCAGCTCACCGGCTGGGACATCGACATCCTGACCGAGGCCGAGGAATCGGAGCGCCGCCAGAAGGAGTTCGCCGAGCGGACCCAGGTCTTCATGGAGGCGCTCGACGTCGACGAGACCGTCGGCCAGCTGCTCGCCGCGGAAGGCTTCCGCAACGTCGAGGAGATCGCCTACGTCGACATCCAGGAGCTCTCCGGCATCCAGGGTCTCGACGAGGAGACCGGCACCGAGATCCAGGCCCGCGCCCAGGACCACCTCGCCCGGATCGAGCAGGCGCACGACGCCCGCCGCACCGAGCTCGGCGTCGCCGACGAGCTGCGGGAGATCGAGGGCATCACCACGCCCATGATGGTCGCCCTCGGCGAGAACGACGTGAAGACCGTCGAGGATCTGGCGGGCTGCGCCACCGACGACCTCGTCGGCTACACGGAGGGCCGCGGTCCCGAGGCCGTGCGCCACGCCGGCTACCTCGACGGGTTCGACCTGTCCCGCGCCGAGGCCGAGGCCCTGATCATGGCCGCCCGCCTGAAGGCCGGCTGGATCGAGGCCCTGCCGGAGCCGGAGGCCGAGGAGGGTGCCGAGGCGGCCGAGGGCGACGAGGCCGCCCCCGCGCAGGTTGAGGCCTGAGGCGGGCGCCGGCGGCGGAGGCGCGATGGTCGCGGTCGACACGACCCTGCCCGAGGACGGGCTGGATGCCGGGGGGCTCGATGCCGGCCCCGGCCGCCGCTCGCCCGAGCGGACCTGCATCGTCACGCGCGTCGTCCAGGCGCCGGACGCGATGATCCGGTTCGTGCGCGGGCCGGACGGCAGCGTCGTGCCCGACCTGCGCGCCAAGCTGCCGGGCCGCGGCGCCTGGATCAGCGCCCGGCGCGAGGCTGTCGCGACCGCGGTGCGGAAGAACCTGTTCTCGCGGGCGTTCAAGGGGCCGACCCCGGCCGCCCCCGACCTGCCGGACCGGATCGCCGCCGGGCTGCGGGACGACCTGCGGCAGGCCATCGCCATGGCCAACAAGGCGGGCTGCGTGGTCGCGGGCTTCTCGAAGGTCGAGGCCGCGATCGGCGGGCAGCCGGGCGCCATTGCGGTGATTCATGCCGCCGAGGCGAGCCCGGACGGCCGGCGGAAGATCGCGTCGGCCTTGCACAGGCGCCACGGCGGGGCCATGTCAAGGATCCCGATCATCGATGACCTGTCCGAGGACGAATTGGACATGGCCTTAGGTCGGGATCATGTGATACACGCTGCGCTCGTCGCAGGAGCCGGAGCCGCCGGCTGCCTGTCGCGTTGGCGTCGGCTACGCTCCTTCGAGGGCGCCGCCGCGGCGACCGGGGAGCCCGATCCAGCCCGAATCGGCGGGATCGACGAAGCCTCACGTTGACGACGCAGGACTATTTTGACCGGCGCCACCGGGTGTCGGTTCACGGGACGATGGAAACCCTCAGGGTTCAGGCTGAATGAGCGATACGAACAACCCGGGCGACAAGACTCTGAACCGGACTTCCCCGAAGCCGCTCGGCCTCAAGCGGCCGATCGAGGCGGGCACCGTGCGTCAGAGCTTCTCCCATGGCCGCTCCAAGCAGGTCGTGGTCGAGACGGTGAAGCGCCGCGTCATCGGTGCGGCGCCGGCCGCCCCTGCCCGTGAACCCGCGCCGGCCCCACGCCCGGCGGCCCCCGCGCCGACGGCGCCGGCCCCGCGTCCGGCGCAGCGCGCCGCTTCGGGGGTCGTCCTGCGCACCCTGAGCGAGCAGGAGAGTGCGGCCCGCGCCGCCGCCCTCGCCGACGCGCAGCGCCGCGAGGCCGAGGCCCGCCGCAAGGTGGAGGCCGAGGCCGAGGCGCGCCGTCGCGAGGCCGAGGAGCAGGCCCGCCGCGAGCGCGAGGCCGCCGAGGCCCGCCGTCGCGAGGACGAGGAGCGCAAGGCCGCGGCTGCGGCCGCCGCTGCCGCGGCGGCTGAAGCTGCCAAGGCCGCCGAGGCTCAGGCCGCCGCCCCCGCACCCGCGGCCGACGCCCCCGCCGCGACACCGGCCCGTCCGGCCGAAGCGCCGGCCCAGCCGGCCCAGCCGGCCGCTGCCCGTCCCGCCGCCGCGGCGCCGGCGCGCCCCGCGGCAGCGCCGGCCCGTCAGCCCGAGGCGGCCCGTCCGGCCGCCGCGCGCCCGGCTGCCTCCGCCGCGGCTCCGGCCGCTCCGCGCCCGCCGCTGACGCCGCGCCCCTCCACGGGCGAGCCGCGCAAGACCATCACGGCCGACTCGCGCAAGCCGCGCGACCTCAACTTCATGGCCCGTCCGGCTCCGGCGCCCGAGCCCGAGAAGAGCGCGACGCCGGCGACCGCCGCGCGTCCCGCCGGCGCGGGGGCCGCGGCGCGCCCCGCCGGTCGCGGTGCCCAGACCAACGAGGACGAGTCCGAGACCAAGCGGGTGATCCGCCGTCCCGGCATGCCGCTCAAGATCATCGCGCCGCCGAAGACCCCGAAATCTCCGGGCGGCGACCGCAACCGCGGCCGCCTGACCATCGCCAACGCGACCTCGGGCGAGGACGAGCGCACGCGCTCGGTCGCCTCGTTCCGCCGCCGCCAGCAGCGCATGAGCGGCCGCGGCCACGTGGAGCAGAAGGAGAAGCTGTCCCGCGAGGTGACGATCCCCGAGACGATCACCATCCAGGAACTCGCCAACCGCATGTCGGAGCGGGCCGTGGACGTGATCCGTCTGCTGATGAAGCAGGGCCAGATCCACAAGATCACCGACGTGATCGATTCGGACACCGCCCAGCTCATCGCCGAGGAACTCGGCCACACGGTGCGCCGCGTCGCCGAGTCCGACGTCGAGGAGGGCCTCTCCTCCGACGAGCCGGATCTGGAGGAGGATCTCGATCCCCGTCCGCCGGTGGTCACCATCATGGGCCACGTCGACCACGGCAAGACGTCGCTGCTCGACGCGATCCGCAAGGAGAACGTGGTCGAGGGCGAGGCCGGCGGCATCACCCAGCACATCGGCGCCTATCAGGTCGCGTCGCCCTCCGGCGACATGATCACCTTCATCGACACCCCGGGCCACGCGGCGTTCACGTCGATGCGCGCCCGCGGCGCCAAGGTCACCGATATCGTGGTGATCGTGGTGGCGGCCGATGACGGCGTCATGCCCCAGACCATCGAGGCCATCCAGCACGCCAAGGCGGCCGGTGTCCCGATGATCATCGCGGTCAACAAGATCGACAAGCCGGATGCCAAGCCGGAGCGGGTCCGCACGGAGCTGCTGCAGCACGACATCCAGGTCGAGTCGATGGGCGGTGAGACCCTCGAGTTCGAGGTCTCGGCCAAGACCGGCGCCGGCCTGCCGCAGCTCCTGGAGGGCATCCAGATCCAGGCCGAGATCATGAACCTGCGCGCGAACGAGAAGCGCGACGGCGAGGGCACGGTCATCGAGGCCCAGCTCGACCGCGGCCGCGGCCCCGTGGCCACGGTCCTGGTCCAGCGCGGCACCCTGTTCACCGGCGACATCGTCGTGGCGGGCGCCGAGTGGGGCCGCGTGCGCGCCCTGATCGACGATCTCGGCGAGAACGTGCAGTACGCCGGGCCGTCGGTGCCGGTGGAGGTGCTGGGCTTCAACGGCACGCCGGATGCCGGCGACCGCGTGATCGTGGTGCCGAACGAGGCCCGCGCCCGCGAGGTCACCGAGTACCGCGCCCGTCAGAAGCGGGAGCGCCAGAACGCGCGGACCGGCGGTGCCAACCGCTCGCTGGTCGATATGATGCGCGACCTCAAGGAAGGCGCCGGCCGCAAGGAGCTGCCGGTCGTCATCAAGGGCGACGTGCAGGGCTCGGTCGAGGCGATCTCGGGCGCCCTGGAGAAGCTCGGCAACGACGAGGTCGCGGCCCGCATCCTCCTGGCCGGCGTCGGCGGCATCACCGAGTCGGACATCACCCTGGCGCAGGCGTCGAAGGCCGTCGTCATCGGCTTCAACGTGCGCGCCCACAAGGAGGCCCGCGAGGCCGCCGAGCGGGCGGGCATCGAGATCCGCTACTACAACATCATCTACGACCTCGTGGACGACATCAAAGCCACGCTGTCGGGGATGCTGCCGCCGACGCTCCGCGAGGAGCGCCTGGGCGAGGCGACGATCCAGGAGGTCTTCGAGGTCTCCAAGGTCGGCAAGGTCGCGGGTTGCCGCGTCACCGACGGCATCGTGGAGCGCGGCGCGCATGTCCGCCTCATCCGCGACAGCGTCGTGATCCACGAGGGCAAGCTCAAGACGCTCAAGCGCTTCAAGGACGACGCGAAGGAAGTCACCTCCGGTCAGGAGTGCGGCATGGCCTTCGAGAACTTCGAGAACATGCGCGCGGGCGACGTGATCGAGTGCTACCGGGTCGAGGAGATCCGCCGCACCCTCTGACGCTCCGGACTCATCCGGACAGGGCGGCCGCGGCACCTGCCGCGGCCGTCTTTTCTTTTTTCAGGACGTGCGCCGTCCGCTCCGGCGGGCCGGCCCGAGACAGAATGGCCCAGAAACCGACCTCCACCGGCCCCTCGCAGCGCCAGCAGCGCGTGGCCGAACTCGTGCGCCACGCGCTGGCCGAGGTGCTCCAGCGCGGCGATATCCAGGATCCGGTGCTCGGCACGCATGTCGTGACCGTGCCGGAGGTGCGGATGTCGCCGGACCTGAAGCTCGCCACGGCCTACGTGATGCCGCTCGGCGGCCTCGACGAGGCGCCGGTGATCGCCGCCCTGGAGCGCCACCGGAAGGTGCTGCGCCAGGAGGTGGCCCGGCGGGTGAACCTGAAATTCGCGCCGGAATTGCGGTTCCGGCGGGACGAGACCTTCGACGAGGCCGCGCGCATCGACCGGCTGCTGCGGGACGAGCGGGTCCAGCGGGACCTCGAGTCCGGGCCCGAGGACGACGAACCGGAGACCGGGACGGGGCATTGAGTCCCGATACCAAGCAGAAAGGGACGGGGCATCGACCCCGGGGGACACGCGGACATGACGGTTTCCATGGAAGATTTTCCGCCAGCCGAGCGCCAGGCTCCCCCGCCGAGCGCTGAGCGCCGCGGGCCGGAGGGGCGCCGTCCGCAGCGCGGGCCGCGTCCGGACCGGCCGAAGCGCCGGGACGTCTCGGGCTGGGTGATCCTCGACAAGCATGTCGGCATGACCTCGACCCACGCGGTCGCGGTGGTGAAGCGCGCCTTCAACGCCAAGAAGGCCGGCCACGCCGGCACCCTCGACCCGCTGGCCTCCGGCATCCTGCCGATCGCCCTCGGCGAGGCGACCAAGACCGTCCCGTTCGTGATGGACGGCCGCAAGGCCTACCGGTTCACCGTCCAGTGGGGCATCGAGACCGACACCGACGATGCCGAGGGGCGTCCCGTCGCGACGAGCGACGCCCGCCCGGACCGGACGGCGGTCGAGGCGGCGCTGCCGGCTTTCGTGGGCGCGATCGAGCAGGTACCGCCGCGCTACTCGGCCATCAAGATCCAGGGCGAGCGCGCCTACGACCTCGCCCGCGAGGGCGAGACCGTGGAGCTGGTCGCCCGGCCGGTGCAGATCGACCGACTCGCCATCGTCGAGCACGACGGCGAGCGCACCGTGATCGAGGCCGAGTGCGGCAAGGGCACCTACGTGCGGGCCCTGGCCCGCGATCTCGGCCGGATGCTCGGCTGCTACGGCCACGTGGCCGCCCTGCGCCGGACCCGCGTCGGCCCCTTCTCGGAAGCCGAGGCCTGCCCGGTCTCGGCCCTGACCGACGGCAGCCCCGAGGCGGCCCTCGCCTACCTGCGACCGGTGGAGACTGCCCTCGACGCCATCCCGGAGGTCGCGGTGTCGCGCGATCTGGGCCTGCGCCTGATGCGGGGGCAGTCGGTCATCCTGCGGGGCCGCGACGCCCCGGTGGAGGGCAAGGCCTTCGCGACCTGCGCCGGGATCCTGGTCGCCGTAGGAGATGTGGAGCGCGGCGAGCTGGTCCCGCACCGGGTGTTCCACCTCGGCGGCACCGCCCCGGGCCGCAGCGCCTGACACGCCGGCTCCGCGCCGCCTGAGCGCGCGGGGCCCCGGCCGGTCCAGGCCGGGCTGAGACGAGAGCGCGCAGGCGGAACGAACCTGGGCCGTGACGCTTTGGCCCCGGCGGACGGTCCGGAATGCTGATGCGTGAACTCGACTACGACGTGGCGGTGATCGGTGCCGGGACCGCCGGAATCGCGGCCCATCGCGCCGCGACGGCGGCGGGGGCGCGGTCGGTCCTGATCGAGCGCGGCCCCGGCGGCACGACCTGCGCGCGGGTCGGCTGCATGCCCTCGAAACTCCTGATTGCCGCGGGCACCGCCGCCCACGTCGCCCGCACCGCCGACCTGTTCGGCATCCGGGTTCCGGACGTCGCGGTGGACGGGCCCGCCGTGCTGCGGCGCCTCCGCGAAGAGCGCGACCGGTTCGTCGGCAGCGTCCTCGAAGGTCTCGACGATCTCCCCGAAGACGAGCGCCTCGGCGGCACGGCGCGGTTCGAGAGCGACCGCACCCTGCTGATCGACGACGCGATCCGGATCCGCTTCCGGGCCGCGGTCATCGCCACGGGCTCGAGTCCGATCGTCCCGGAGCCCCTGCGGGTCCTCGGGGCGCACGTCTTCACCACCGACACGCTCTTCGAGATCCCCGATCTCCCGGCCTCGCTGGCCGTTCTCGGGGCCGGTGCCGTCGGGATCGAGATCGCCCAGGCCATGGCCCGGCTCGGCGTCGCCGTCACGGTCATCGACGCGGGCGACACCGTCGCCGGCCTGACCGAGCCCGACCTCGCCCGGCAGGCCGCCGCGATCTTCGCTTCGGAGATGGATCTTCACCTCGGCGCCGAGGTTCGGGACGCCGTTGCGGACAGCGACGGCGTGCGTCTCGGCTGGGTCGACCGCCACGGTCGCGACCAGGTCACGCGGGCGGCGCGGGTGCTGGCCGCCACCGGCCGTTCTCCGAACCTGGAGCCCCTCGGGCTGGAGGCGACCGGCCTTCGAATCGGCGAGACGGGCGTGCCGGACTTCGACCGGCGCAGCCTCGTCTGCGCCGGGGCACCGATCCTGATCGCCGGCGACGTCGACGGCTGGCGACCGGTGCTGCACGAGGCGAGCCGCCAGGGCACGATCGCGGGCGCCAACGCGGCCGCCCTCGTGGCGGGCCGCCCGGTCGCGACGCCGGAGCCGTGGACGAGCCTCGCGATGGTCTTCACCCATCCCCAGGCGGCGGTGATCGGCGCGCCCTACGACCCGGAGGACGATCGACGGATCGTCGGCGCCCTGGATTTCTCCGACCAGGGGCGCGCCCGCGTGGAGGGACTGAACCGCGGCGGCATGCGGATCTGGGCCGATCGGTCCGGGCGACTGCTCGGGGGCGAGATGCTCGGGCCGGCCGTGGAACACCTCGCGCACCTGCTCACGTACGCCGTCGCCGAGAAGCAGACGGCCCAGGCCGTGCATGATCGCCCGGTGTACCATCCTACGGTTGAAGAAGGGCTTATCAGTATTATGTCTAAGATCATACAGAGAAGCTGAGGCGTTGATCTTGCTGACATCACTAGCATTGCGCTCGGCCATTTCGGTCGCCATACCCGTCTGAATGAGCCGGTTTCGCTCCTGATGCCGCCCAGCCAGGCCCCCGATACGGACGTCGATCTCGACGTCATCGCGCCGGACGCGCTCGACCGCCTCGACCAGGGGGTGATCGGGCTCGATGCGGCCGGCACCGTCGTGGCCTTCAGCGAGGGCGCGAGCGCGATCTCCGGGCTGTCGCGCGAGGCCGTCCTCGGGCGCGACTATTTCCGCGACGTGATGCCGGGCACCAACGTGCCGAGCTTCCGCGGCCGGTTCCTCGCGGGCGCGCGCCGCGGCGCCCTGGACGAGACCTTCGACTACGTCTTCGGCCGGCTACCGCAGCCGCTCCGGGCCCGGATCCACATGCGTCACGGCCAGATCGGCGGCACGCGCCCGGTGACGTGGCTGACCATCGATCCCGTCGAGAGCCTCGGCGCCGACCTGTCGCGCGAGGCCGTGATGGCGGCGATCGGCCGGCGGGTGCGCGCCGAGCCGGTGGATGCCAGCCTCTGCGAGCGCGAGCCGATCCACATCCCGGGCTCGATCCAGCCCAACGCCGTGATGCTCGCGGCCGATGCCGGAACCCTCCTGGTCGCGGCCTACTCGGCCAATGTCGACGAGATCATCGACCCGATCGAGCCGCCGCTGGCGGGCCGGCCCCTGGCGGACGTGCTGCCGGCGGAGGTCGTCGCGGCGATCCGCGCGCGGCTCGCGAGCGGGACCCTCGAGGACGGCGCCTCCATCCGCCGGACCCTGACCTTCCCGGATCGCGGCGCCTATCACGCCGTCGTCCACGCCCATGCCGGCCGCGTCATCGTCGAGATGGAGCTCGAGCCGGACTCGGCCGACGATTTCGCTACGGCAAGTCAGGTCGATACCGAGCTGGCCGTCGGTCGCCTGCGCGAGGCCGGGACCCTGGCCGAGGCCGCCCGGATCGCGGCTCTCGAGATCCGGGCCCTGACCGGCTTCGAGGCGGTGCTGGTCTACCGCTTCGACCCGGACTGGAACGGCGAGGCCGTGGCCGAGGACAAGGTGCCGGGCTGGTCGCGCAGCCTGCTGGGCCTGCGTTTCCCCGCCTCCGACATTCCCGCCCAGGCCCGGGCCCTCTACACCAAGGCCAAGAGCCGCTTCGTCATCGACCGTGACAGCGTCCCGGTCGGGCTGGTCTCGGCCCCTGGCGCCGGCAACGGCCCGATCGACCTGACCTTCGCCCAGCACCGCACGCTCTCGCCGATCCACTTGGAGTACCAGCGCAACCTCGGCGTGAACGGGTCCATGTCGATCTCGATCATGGTCGAGGGGCGGCTGTGGGGCCTGATGATCGGCCACCACCGCCGCCCGCACTACGTCACGCCGGAGACGCGCGCGGCCGCCACGGTGCTCACCGACGCCTTCGCCATGCGGGTGCAGGAGATCGAGTCGCGCCGCCTCTGGGCCGAGCGGCAGGCGCATCTCGACGTCGAGGGGCGCCTCGTGCGCGGCCTGACGCGATCCGACGACTTCGTGGCCGCCCTGACGGCCGGGACGACGACGCTGCTCGACCTGTTCAGCGCCACCGGCGCCGGCATCGTCTCGGGCGAGCGGGTCACGCTGATCGGCCGGACGCCGCCGGCCGAGATGGTGGCGGCGATCGCTAGCTGGCTGCGGGCGCGCGTGCCGGAGGGCGAGGTCGTCTACAGCAGCGACAGCTTCGGCGCCGATTTTCCGGAGGCCGGGCCGCATCGCGAGATCGCCAGCGGCCTGCTCGCGGCCTTCGTGGACGATTCGCGCGAGAACTTGCTGGTTTGGTTCCGGCCCGAGGTGCCCAGCACGGTCACGTGGGGCGGCGACCCGCGCAAGCCCGTGCTCGCCGGAAGCGGTCCCGTGGCGGTGCTGCCCCGCCGCTCGTTCGAGCGCTGGGTCGAGGAGCGCACCGGCTTCGCCGCGCCGTTCGCGGAATGGCAGGTCCAACTGGCTGGCTCCCTGGCCGAGGCGGTCGAGGGCGTGGTGCTGCGCCAGCGGCGCAAGATCGACGAGCTCACCGGCCTGCTCGCCGAAAAGGAGCGTCTGCTCGAGCAGAAGGACCTGCTCACGCGGGAGATCGACCACCGGGTCAAGAACTCCCTGCAGATCGTCTCGGCCTTCCTGCAGATGCAGCGGCGCCAGATCGCCGACGGCGAGGCCCGGCAGGCCTTCGCCGACACCTCCGCGCGGGTGATGAGCGTCGCGCGGGTGCACGACAGCCTGTACCAGGCGGATCGGTTCGACGAGGTCGATCTCGGCCAGACCATCGAGAGCCTGTGCAACGACCTCGCGGGGCTGGCCGGCGACGGGCACGCGGTCGACCTGTCGGCGGAGCCCGGACTGATGGTGCCCTACCGCAAGGCCGTGGCGCTCTCGCTGATCGCCACGGAACTCGTCACCAACGCCTTCAAATACGCGGCCAACCCGGCGGGCATCGGCCGCGTCGAGGTCAGAGTCTCGGCCTCCGGCCCCGGCGAGATCCAGCTGCGCGTCTGCGACGACGGGGCCGGCCTGCCCGACGACTGGGCGGACGCCAAGGCGCGGAGCAAGGGCTCCGGCCTGGGCATGAAGCTGATCCGGGCGATGCTCGACCAGATCAACGCCAAGCTCACCGTCGCCAACACTCCCGGCGCCTGCTTCACGATCACCGCGTGAGATCCCGCGAAGGCCTGCACGCGCGGCTGCGCGCCGCGACCGATCCGGCCCACCGGGCGCTGGAGGCGTCCCTCGACTGGCAGGCGCGGGTGGCGACGCTCGGCGGCTACCGGGAGCTGCTGGGACGCCTCTACGGCTTCCACGCGGTCTGGGAATCGGCCATCGGGTCCGGGCTCGCCGACGAGCCGTTCCTGGCGCCGCGCCGCCGACTCGCGCTCCTCGCGGCCGACCTCGTCCATCTCGGCCTTCAGCCCGGCGCGGTCGCGGCGCTCCCGAGACCGGCCGCTCCGGTTCTCCGCGGGCCGGCCGCCGCCACGGGCGCGCTCTACGTGCTGGAGGGATCGACCCTCGGCGGGCAGCTGATCGGCCGCCACATCGCCGGCCTGCACGGCTTCTCCGACGCGGGGCTCGCCTATTACCGGGCGCACGGGCCCGCCGCGGGGGCGATGTGGGCCGCCTTCCGCACGCGCCTGGACGCGTTCGGCGACGACCCGGCCGCGGAGGCCGCGCTCACCGGCGCGGCCTTGTCGACCTTCGCGGCGATGCGCGCGTGGCTCTGCCCGGTCCCGGAGCTGCCGGCCGCCGCCTGAGCCGCTCAGGCGGCGACGAGGGCGTCCCGCTCCGCCGCCAGATGGAGCATCAGCCGCTCGACGAGCCGCCCCGGTGGCCGGCCCGCCGGCCGGAGCAGCAGCGTCTCGATGGGAATCTCGGGCCGGAACGGCCGCAGCACGATGGGCAGCCCGCCGAGCGCCCGTGCCGGGACCGGATCGACGATGGCGGCGCCGAGTCCCTCGGCGACGAGGCCGCAGCGGGCCGCCGTGTACTCGGCCATCAGGGCGAAGCGCGGCGTCGCGCCGGCGCTCGCGAAGGCCGCCTCGGTGGCCGCCTGCACGGGGCTCGACCCGGCCGCGATCAGCGGCACCCCGGCGAGATCCGCCGCCGTGACGACGCGCCGGCGGACCAGGGCGTGCCCGCGGGGCAGCGCGCACACGGCCGCGACCCGCAGGAACGGCTCGGCGCTCACCCCGGCATGGCCGGAGCGCGGCCGGGCGAGGCCGAGGTCACACTGGCCCGAGGCGGTCCACGACCAGATCGTGTCTGGGCTGGGGACGTGGACCGAGATGCGCAGATCCGGGCATTCCGCGTCGAGGCGGCGAATGGCGCGCGGCAGCAATCCGGCGGCCAGGGAGGGCTGGCAGGCGACGCGCAATCCGCCGGTGCCGCGCTCGCGGATCCGGCGCGCGGCCTGCTGCAGGTGATCGAGGCCCGCGTAGGTCTGCGCGACCTCCTGGGCGAAGGCCTCGCCCTCCGGGGTCGGGAACGCGTTGCCGTGCCCGCGCACGAACAGCGCGAAGCCGAGGGCCGCCTCCAGCTGCGCGATGGCGCGGCTGATATGGGGCTGCCCGATGCCCAGGACCTCGCCGGCCCGCGTCATGCCGCCGTGGCGCATCACGGCGCGGAAGAGGTCGAGATGTGCGGGGTTCATCATGCCGAAACTGCATGGACGCGGGTCAGCGCGGCATTTGACGGCATCGGCCGGGACGGTTGTCAATGCCGCCCGCCGTCCCGACCCCGAGGCCCGTCCCGCAATGCTCGCCTTCGCGCTCTCCGCCCTGCTCGCCGTGCTGGCGGGCGCCGGACTCGTCTTGCAGCAGATCCTGAACGCGAATCTCCGCGCGGGCCTCGACTCCGCGTCCTGGGCCGGCGTCTCCAGCTACGCGGTCGGGCTCGCCTGCATGGCGCTCCTCGCCGCCGCCTTGCGCGACCCGGTGCCGACGGCCGGCGTGGCGGAGCGCATCCCGTGGTGGACCTGGAGCGGCGGCCTGTTCGGCGCGGTGTTCATCGGCCTCGCGATCCTGCTGGTCCCGAAGCTCGGCGCCGCGACCTTCTTCGCGCTCCTCGTCACGGGCCAGATGGTCGCCTCGGTGCTGTTCGACCACGCCGGCCTGCTCGGCCTCGCGCAGCGGCCCGTCGACCTGCCGCGCCTCCTGGGGATCGCGCTCCTGATCGGCGGCGTCGTGCTGATCCGCCGCTAGAGCCGTGCGCGATCGCGCTGCAACCGAGCACGGCTCCAAGCCTTTGTCTTGACACGCTCTCTTGCGCCGGACCGGTATCCACTTCGGCGGAGAGCGCTCCAGGGCCGGATCACGGCGTCTCGGCCAGCAGGCCCTCGACGAAGGGGGCGAGGCCGGTGCGGCGCGCCCGCCGGAGGCGCTCGGCCGCCAGGATCCCCTGGAGGGCCCGGAAGGCGTTCTGCAGATCGTCGTTGACGATGACGTAGTCGTACTCGACCCAGCGCTGGATCTCGGTCCGGGCGTTGGCGAGACGCTTCTCGATCGTCTCGGCGGAATCCTCCGCCCGGCGCTCCAGGCGCTGGCGCAGCTCGGCCATGCTGGGCGGCAGGATGAAGACCGTCACCACGTCCTGGGCGAGCTTGGAGCGCACCTGCCGCGTGCCCTGGTAGTCGATGTCGAAGATCATGTCCCGGCCGGAGCCGAGCACCTTCTCCACCGGCCGCCGGGGCGTGCCGTAGAAGTTGCCGTGGACCTCGGCCCATTCGAGCAGGTCGTCGCGCTCGCGCAGGTCGTCGAACGCCTCGCGCTCGATGAAGTGGTAGTGCCGCCCGTCGATCTCGGAGGGCCGCCGCCCCCGCGTGGTCACCGAGATCGACAGGTCGAGCGCCCAGCTCGGATCCTGCGCGATCGCCCGCGTCAGGGTGGTCTTTCCCGCGCCCGAAGGCGAGGAGAGGATCAGGATCAACCCGCGCCGCGCGATCGAGTCGGAGACGCTCCCGGCCGGCTCGGTCATGCGCGTGGCTCCCCGACGTTTCGCATCCGTATCCTCACGTCCCGATCCGGCATCGTGCCCGGCATCATTCGATGTTCTGCACCTGCTCGCGGAACTGCTCGACCACGGCCTTCAGGTCGAGTCCGATCCGCGACAGGCTGATATCGTTGGCCTTGGCGCACAGGGTGTTGGCCTCGCGGCCGAATTCCTGGGCCAGGAAGTCCAGCCGCCGGCCGATCGCGCCACTGGCCGCCAGCAGGTCCCGGGCGCTCGCCACGTGGGCGCGGAGCCGGTCCAGCTCCTCGCGGACATCTGCCTTGCCGGCGAGCAGCATCGCCTCCTGGTGCAGGCGGTCCGGGTCGAGGCCGCTGCCGCCGAGGGCCGCGACGGCCGCCTCCAGCCGTGCCCGCACGGCCTCGGGCTGGCGGGCCGGGTTCTCCTCGGCCGCCTGGGTCAGCGCGGCGATCCGGTCGACCTGAGCGGTGACGACCTGCTCGAGCTGGCGCCCCTCGGCGCGGCGCGCCTCGACGAGATCCGCGACCAGCTGGACCACGCCCGCGGCCAGGTCCCGGGCGAGGGTGTCGGTGTCGGCCGCCTCGTCCTCGACCTCGATCACGCCGCGCACGCCGAGCAGCCCGTCCATCGTGGCGGGGGCCACGCCCTCGGGGACCGGCACCCGGGCCACCGCCTGGGCGAGGCTCGCCAGGAGGGTCTCGTTGATCCGCACCCGCGCGGTCGTCTCCGGCTTGGTGAGGGTCAGCGTCAACTGGCACTGCCCGCGGGTGAGTGTCTTCTGGAGCGCGGTGCGCGCGGTCTCGCCGAGCCCGTCATAGCCGGCCGGCACGCGGGTGCGCACGTCGAGGCCGCGCCCGTTGACGCTGCGGACCTCCCAGGCCCAGTGCACCGGTCCGGCACTGCCCGCCGTCCGGGCGAAACCGGTCATGCTCGCGATCTGGGCCACGCCGACCCCCGTCCCCGTGAAGATCGGGGCCTGTAGCACGGATCACTCCGGTGGGAAGAGGCCGGTCGCCGCCGTCGCCGCGTCGCGAGGCGCGTCGGGCGCGCGTCGGACGCGCCGCGCGCCCGGCCATCTCGGGCGGCGCCGTGCAGTCGAGCGGCACCCGGCACGCTGTTGGGACCGGTAGGGCCGCCCGCCCGCGACGCGGGCCCCGTCCGCCGTCGCCCGCGCGGTCGCGGTGGTCACGTTTTCACTTTCGTGTCGCGCGGCCGACGTTGCATTCCGCAGTGAAGGTGTGCTCGAAATCCCGCTCGTCTGCACATGAACTCGGATGGCGCATGCCGCGATCAGTATTGGGGAGGACCGCGCTCACGCCGTTCGGGATGTCCGCGCTGGGCGTCGGCATCTGGGAGGATGCGCCGCACACGGGATGCGTGCGCGGGGACGCGACGATGGCGCGGATCTTCGGCCTGACCGAGACCGAGGCGGCGGACGGCATCACCTGGGAGCAGCTCTCCGCGCTCTTCCACCCGGAGGACCTCGCCCGGGACCAGAGCGAGCGCCGTCGCGTCCGCGAGGAGGGCGGTCTCTTCGCCTGGGAGCACCGCATCGTGCCCGCGCCGGGCGTCGTGCGCTGGGTCCTGGCGCGGGGCCGGTTCGAGCGCCGCGCGGACGGGCACATCTACGGTCGGGGCATCGTGATCGACATCACCGACAGCCGGGTCGACGGCCCGTACGAGCCGCCGGTCGGTTTTCTCGGGGCTCCGACCGAGCCGGGGACCGCCGTCGAGCGGATGGCCGATTACGCGATGCGCCTGTGGGAGCTGGTCGGCGATCTTGGGCCCGGGGAGGCGACGCGGGTGCAGCCGCTGCTCGAGGCGCTGCTCTACGAGCTGGGACGGCAGATCGCGGCCTCGCTGTCGGGCGAGCCGCCAGAGGCGCCGCGGCGCCCGCGGAACCCGCGGGCGCATTGAGGGCGGCCCCGACGGCGCCGAAGCCGGCGGCGCGGACCGGCGCCGCTGCCTAGCGGCGGCCGCGCGGCGCCGGTGCCGGCTCGCTCAGGGTCGGGACCGTCTTGGGCGAGCCCAGATCGTAGCTGCGGTTCTTGAGGGGATCGAGGCGGGTGCCCTCGGACGCGTCGAAGGCGCGCGTGCCCGGTGTGCCGGTATCCAGGGCGAAGGCCGCGTTGGTGTTGATCCCGTTGCCCGCGGGGGCGCCGCCCGGCGCGTAGGCCGAGGCGCGGCCCGGCGTGGTCGAGTCCGGGCTCGGCTCGACCTTGTCGACGGCGTCCGGCGGCGCCTGACGGCTCTTCTCGACCGCCCGCCAGCGGGCGACGTTGCGCTGGTGCGCCTCGAGGGAATCGGCGAAGGCGTGGCCGCCGGTGCCGTCCGCGACGAAGTACAGGTCCTTGGTCCGGGAGGGGTTGGCCACCGCCTCCAGGGCGGCGCGGCCGGGATTGGCGATCGGCCCCGGCGGTAGGCCCTCGATCACGTAGGTGTTGTAGGGGGTCGGCCGGTCGATCTCGGAGCGCAGGATCCCGCGGCCGAGGGTGCCGCGCCCGCCCACGAGCCCGTAGACGATCGTGGGATCGGATTGCAGCTTCATCCGCTTGTTGAGGCGGTTGATGAAGACGCCGGCCACCCGGGGCCGCTCGTCGGCGCGGCCGGTCTCCTTCTCGACGATGGAGGCGAGGGTCACCATCTCGGCCGGGGTCCGCACCGGCACGTCGGCGCTGCGCCGCAGCCAGATCTGGTTCAGGACCTCGCGCTGCTTGGCCTTCATCAGGTTGACGATCTGCTGCCGGGTGGCGCCGCGCTCGAACTTGTAGGTGTCCGGCAGGAGCGAGCCTTCCGGGGGGATCTCGTTGATCTCGCCAGCGAGCACGTCGTTGTCGTTGAGGCGGGTGACGATCTGCTCGGAGGTCAGGCCCTCCGGGAAGGTGATGGCGTGCTGGACCTGCCGGCCCGTGGCGATCGTGTCGAGCGCGTCGGAGATGCTCGCGTGCGCCTTGAAGACGTACTCGCCGGCCCGCAGCGCCGGCCGGCCGCCGAAGCGGGCGGCGAACTCGAACAGGCCGGTATGGTCGATCACGCCCTCGCGCTTCAGGGTCTCGGCGATCTCGGCCGTTCCGCTGTGGGTCGGGATGACCACGACCTTGTCGGCCGCGAGCGGGCCGGGCTCTCGCACCTGCCGCTGGAACAGCGTGATCCCGATCATCGCCGCGATGGCGATGACGACCGCGAAGGTCAGGGCGCCGCTGATCAGGCCCACGAGGCCGCTCCGCTCGCGCTCGGGCTTCTCCGGTGGCGGGGGCGCGACGGTCGGCTTGATCGCCTCGCCGGGCGAGCGCGGCGACAGCCGCTGCGGCAGGGCGGGCTCGTCCGTCGGATCCTGCGCGGCGGTCTCGGGCGCGGGCGTCTTTGAGCGGCGGAAGAACATCGGGATCCTGTCTGGGCCCGCGCGACCCGTCACGCGTCGCGGGCCGGGATCGGCTGCCCGCAACCGGGTGCGCACGTCGAGGGGCGTAACCCTAGTCGGGTTTGTGGCGAAATTGCCGTTCCGCGGCGCGATAGGCGCCGATCGGCGGCTCAGCCCGGGGGCTGGCAGGTGGCGCAGTAGAAGGTCGAGCGGTTCGCCTGCACGATGCGGGTGATCGCACCGGCGCATCCCGGCCGGCTGCAGGGCAGGCCGACCCGGTCGTAGACCCGGAAGGCGTGCTGGAACGCGCCCGCGCTGCCGTCCGTGTGGGCGTAGTCGCGCAGGGTCGAGCCGCCGGCCTTCACGGCCTCCTCGAGAACCTGCACGATCGCCTTGGCCAGGGCGTTGGCCTTGGGCGTCGGGCGCCCGTCCGGCCGGGCGAGGCTCCCGGCCGGCGCCTCCGGATGCAGGCGCGCCCGGTGCAGCGCCTCGCACACGTAGATGTTGCCGAGGCCCGCGATCAGGCGCTGGTCGAGCAGGGCGGCCTTCAGCGGCGCGATCTTGTGGCGGAAGAGCTGCGCGATCACAGCCCCGGTCAGCCCGTCGAGGGGCTCCACGCCCATCCGGGCGAAGTGGCGGCAGGCCGCGAGATCCGCGCTCGGGACGAGATCCATGAAGCCGAAGCGGCGGGCGTCGTTGTAGGTCACCGTGGCGCCGGTGTTCATCGCCATGACCACGTGGTCGTGCCGGGGCGTGCCCTGGGCGCCTTCGAGGTAGAAGTCTCCCGGCGACAGGTTGCTGCCGTCGGGCAGGGCCACGTCGAACCGGCCGCTCATGCCGAGATGCATGACCAGCGTCTCGCCCGAGTCGAGGGCGGCGGTGAGGTACTTCGCCCGGCGCGCGAGGCCCGTGACGGTCCGCCCCTCGAGGCGGGCGGCGAAGCGCTCGGGGAACGGGAAGCGCAGGTTGGGCCGGCGCAGGGTGACGCGGCTGAAGCGCGCGCCGACCAGGGCGGGCGCCAGTCCCCGCCGCACGGTCTCGACCTCGGGAAGCTCCGGCATCTCTCTCGCGATTTCTGCGTCCGCGGCGCCCCGTGCGCCGCCCCGGATATCATCGGTATCGGACCTCGCCGCAACCGCGCGGATCCGGACGGGTTGCCGCGCGTCCCGCGCGCGGACCCGTCCTACCGCCGGCGCAGGCGGACGTAGAGGGCGCCCCCGCCGCCGTGGTGGCGGGCGGCCTCCTCGAAGCCGAGGACGATGCCGCGCAGATCCGGCCCCCGCAGCCAGTGCGGCACGCTGCGGCGGAGCACGCCCCGCTCGGAGAAGGCGTCCGCGGGGCCCGGGCCGCCCTTGCCGGTGACGACCAGCACGTAGGAATGGCCGGCGGCCCGGGCTCGGAGCAGGAAGCCCGTCAGCGCGGCGTGGGCCTCGGCCTGCACCATCCCGTGCAGGTCGATCCGCGCCTCGATCGCGAGCCGCCCCCGGCGCAGGCCGAGCTTGGCGTTCCGCTCCAGCCCGGCACTCGGCGCGTGCCGCTGAGGCGGCGCCTGGTAGGGAGCGGCGGTGGCCGGGCGCGCCGGCTCCGGAGCCGGCTTCGGCGGGTGCTTCGCCCGCGGCCTCTTGGCGGCCGGCGGCGCGCTGGGCTTCAAGATCGGCGCCGAGAGGGCCGGCATGGTGGCGGTCGGGCCCGGCGGCGGAGGCGTCTCGGGCACCGGGGCGGCGCGGCCTGGCAGCGGCGTGACCAGCTTGGCGATCGCGTCCCAGAGGCGGGTCTCTCCCGCGGTGAGGCGGCGCCCGCGGCGCGGGACCCTCACGGCGCGGCTCCGGGCAAAGCCGCGCGGCGCGGCAGCAGGACCACGAAGCCGATCGCGTCGCGGAGGTTGCCGGCGGCCACGCCGGCCTCCGCACCGGTACCGACGAAGAGGTCGCCGCGGGCGGGGCCGACGATCGCCGAGCCGGTATCGGCGGCGATGACGAGGCGCCCGGCCTCACCTGGTGTCGCGCCGGGGAGGGGGCCGGCGAGCCAGAACGGCAGGCCGTACCGCCAGAGGGTCGAATCCACCGCCAGGCTGCGGCCCGGGTTGAGGGGGGCGTTCGCGGCGCCCGGTGGCCCGAGGGCCGGATCCGCGACCGGAGCGAGGCGGAAGAAGATGTAGGAGGCGTTGGCGCGGATCAGGCGCTTGGCGGTCTCGGGATGGGCGCGCAGCCAGCCGGTCCAGCGGGCGAGCGTCAGGCCCTCCAGGGGCAGGTGGCCCTCTTGGACGATCAGCTTGGCCACCGCCGTGTAGGGGCGGCCGTTGCGGCCGTCGTAGAGCACCCGCACCGCGCGCCCGTCCGGCAGCCGGACGCGCCCGGAACCCTGGACCTGCAGGACCAGCAGGTCGACCGCGTCGCGCAGCCACAGGATCGGCTTCGCCCGCGCGCCCAGGGCGCCGTCGTCGATCGCGGCGCGGTCGGGGTAGGGGGCGAAGCCGTCCGCGGTGGCGCGGGCGGCGCGCAGGCCCGGGTCGAGCCCCGGGCGGGTCTCGCCGGGGCCGAGGGAGATCAGGTCATCGGGGCGGGCCAGGACCGGCGTCGGGAAATCCGGGCCGGGCTCCAGGGAGCCGGTGAGTTCCGGCTCGAAATAGCCGGTCAGGAAGCCGGGCCGGTCCGCGCCGGGCCGCGCGACGCGGAACGCCTCGAACCGCTCGCGGAAGAAGGCGGCGGCGTCGGGCACGGGGCCGGCGGCGGCCGCGCAGGCCTCGGCGAGGGCGGCCGGATCTCCCGCGACGCCGTCGGGCTGGGGCAGGGCGGGCGGCGGGGCCGCGCAGACGCGGCGGAAGGCGTCGAGCGCCGCCTCAGCCCCCGCGCCGGGGAAGCCCGGCAGGTCCGCCGCGGCCACGGGGGTCAGCACCGCGCCGCCGACTGCCGTCGGCGCGGCGGACACGGCATGACTCAGGAGGGACGCGAGGAGGGCGGCCGGGACTGCTCCGGACCGGGCGCGGGACATCGGCACGGCAAGATCGTCACGGAACGCCGGTCACGGACTCAGGCGCCGGCCTCGGTGGCCACGAGCTGCCAGTTCGGGTCCCGCGAGCCAAGCGTGCGGGCGAAGGTCCAGACATCCGGCACCTCGACCACCGTCTCGGCGCTGCCGTCCACCACCTTGCCGTCGGCGTCGCGGGTGGCGGTGATCAGGTTCGACAGGAAGCGGACGGTGACGTGCGCCACGCGGTTGCGCACCTCGACGGCGACGATCTCGGCCTTGTCGATCGACACGAAGGTGGTCTCGAGCGTCTGCCGGTTGCGCTCGCGCTCGGCGATCGCCCGCTCGAACGCCTCGCCGACCTCTTTCGAGAGGAGGCCGCGCAGGGTCTTCCGGTCACCCTTGGCGAAGGCGATCATGATGGCTTCGTAGGCCGACTTGGCGCCCTCGATGAAAGCGCGGGGATCGAAGCTTGGCTCCGCCTGGATGCAGGCCTCCAGGCCGCGCGCGACCTCGGATCCCGGCTCGGCGATCCCGCGCCAGTCCCGCGGGGCGGCGGCGGGCTGCGGCGCGGCCTGGACCCGGTCGGCGCCGGGCAGGCGAACGACGTTGTCGCCGTCGGAGCGCGCCTGGGGCTCAGTCCGGCTGCGGTCGACCGGTTTGAACGGCGAGCGCTCGGCCCCCGTCTTCTGACCGAGCACCGAGCGCAGACGCCAGATCACGAAGACGGCCAGCGCGAGGAAGATGATCGTCGTAACGTCGAAACTGTCCTGCATCACCGATCCGATGGTGGCCGCGGCGAGACCCTGTGCCCCTTGCTCAGGTCGCGCGCGGTGCGGCGCCGGCTAAGCGCGCAGAGGTCTGGCCGACTCATATCCGACCAACGCGTCGGGAGCGAGCCGGTTGTGTCGGCCGGACGATCGAACCCACGCGTCAATTGCGATCCGGTCGATATGGGTCGTGGGGGCCGCCGGCGCCAGCGCCGCGCCCGCTCGCTTGTCCAGGCCCGGCCCGCGTGTTAGCGGCCCTGCCGTTTGGGCAGTTCCGCGGCGTGATCCAGCCGCTCCCGCCGCGACAACAACCCGCGCCGGCCCTGCCGGTCGATCGAGAAGGATGATCCGCATGGCCGATTCCCCGGCAGCGAACGGCAACGGCGGCGGCATGCCGCAGGGCGATGCGCCGACCATCAACGCCCTGGCGCAGTACACGAAGGACCTGTCCTTCGAGAATCCGAACGCACCGCGCTCGCTCCAGCCCAAGGAGGGCCAGGGGCCGCAGATCAACATCCAGGTGAACGTCAACGCGCAGCAGCTCTCGGAGACCGATTTCGAGGTCGAGTTGAAGCTCGAGGGCGACGCCAAGATCCAGAACGAGGTGCTGTTCGCCTTCGAGGTGACCTATGCCGGCGTTTTCCGGCTCCTCAACATCCCGGCCGACCAGATCCATCCGGCGGTGATGATCGAGTGCCCGCGCCTGCTCTTCCCCTTCGCCCGCCAGATCGTGGCCGAGGCGGTGCGCAACGGCGGCTTCCCGCCCCTGTACATCGACCCGATCGATTTCGTCGGCCTCTACCGGCAGAAGGTGATGGAGCAGCAGGGCGCCCAGGGCCCGCTCGCCTCCTGAGGCAGGACGAGCCGGCGGCCGCTCAGCGGCCGCCGGGACCGCGATACGCCGCCGCCAGGGCGCGCAGCGCCTCGGCGGGGCGCCCGGCCAGGCGGCGGGCGCGCAGGACCACGAAGGTGCGCGGCAGTTCGGGTAGCCCGAACCGGCCGCCGACCTCCACGGCGCCGGCCGGTGCCGTGCTCGGCGCCAGGGCCGCCACCGCCAGCCCCGCCATCACGGCCGCCCCCACCGCCAGCACGCCGCCGCCGACGAAGACCTCGGTCCAGGGGAGCCCGGCCGCGTCGAGAACCCGCGTCGCCGCGCCCCGGACCGTGCAGGGGCCCGCGAGTCCCGCCAGCCGCAGCGTCTCGCCCGGCCGGGGCGCCGGGAAATCCGGTGCGGCGAACCAGCCCAGCCGCTCCTCCGCCAGGACCGCGCCGCCGTGGCCGGCCTCGTCTTCCGTCCGGAAGATCACCGCGTCGTAGCCGCCCTCGCCGGAGGATCCGAACGCGGCCGCGAGATCGCGCGACGGGACGATCCGCACCTCCGTGATCAGCCCGGCCCGATCCAGGCCCAGGCGCCGCAGCAGCACCGGCAGATCGGGGCCGGCGACGTGGTCGCTGATCCCGAGGCTGAGCCGGGCGGGCTGCGCCGTCGCCGCGTCGGCCACGGCGCTGTCATGGGCGTCCAGGAGGCGCCGAGCGGCCGGCAGGAACAGGGCGCCCTGGCGCGTCAGGTCCACGTGCCGCGGGGTCCGGTCCAGGAGGCGCGTGCCGAGCCGGTCCTCGAGCCGCTTCAGCCGCAGGCTGATCGCCGCCTGCGACGTGGCGAGCGCCTCGGCGGCACGGGTGAAGCTGCCGAGATCGACCACGCGCACGAAGGCCAGGACGCCTTCGAGGTCGAGGGGACGATCGGCGACCATAACGCACTCTTATCGTAGATATCAGCGCCGATATGTCCCCGTTATCGAGGCGGCGTGCAAGCCTGCGGGCCTCTTCGGGAGTGCCCCATGCTGATCACCCGCTACCGCCATCGTCTGCCGGCCGACTACGCCATGGACAGGATCCGCGCGCGCGTCGCCGCCCGCGCGCCGGCCTGGGACGCGGTGCCCGGCCTCGTCTTCAAGGCCTTCACGGTCGAGGACCGGGCGCGCGGGGCCGCCGCCAACGCCTACAGCTCTCTCTATCTCTGGCAGGATGCCGGCGCCGCCGCCGCGTTCCTGGCCGGGGCTGGGTTCGGCGCCGTGATCGCGAGCTTCGGCCGGCCGCGCATCGAGACGTGGCTGGCGGTCGCAGCCGCGTTCGGGCCGGGGGACGCGGCGGGCGCCCTCTCGGAGGAGACGCGTCTCGTCGGGCCCGCGGAGGATCTCGCCGCCCTGCGCGACGACGAGCGGGGACGCGGGCGCGACATCGCGGCCGGGCGCGACGTCCTCGCCACCGTGGCCGGGCTCGATCCCGACGGATGGCGCCTCACCCGCTTCACCCTCCGTGCCGAGGCGGCCGCCGGACTGTCCGGAACCGCGATCGCCCATCTCGCCGCGCCGGGCCTCGCCGCGGCGCGCGGCCGCTGATTTCCCACTCATCGAGGAGCCAGACCATGCCTCTGACCCGCATCTCCCTGCGTGCCGGGACGACCGAGACCTACCGGGCCGCTCTCGTCGCGGGTGTCTACGACGCCATGCGCGAGACCTTCGCGGTGCCGGAGGGCGACCTGTTCGCCCTGGTGCACCAGCACGACGCGTCGGACTTCGTCTACGGTCCCGACTATCTCGGGATCCGGCGCAGCGACCGCCTCGTGATCGTCCAGATCACCGCCAACGCGACGCGCGGCACCGCGCAGAAGCGCGCCCTCTACGCCGCCGTGACCCGCAACCTCGCCCGCGATCCCGGCGTGGCGCCGGGGGACGTCTTCATCAACCTCGTCGAGGTCAACCCGGAGAACTGGTCATTCGGGGAGGGGCTGATGCAGTACGGCCCGCGGGAGCCGTGAGGCCGGTGCAGCGAGTCCGCCGCGGGAGCGGTGCGGCGATGATGGCGGCGATCCGGGCTTGACCGTTCCGGGGGGGGAGTACAGGTCCGGGGCCCGAAACGGCTCCAGGATCGCATGGCCCCCACCGCAAACCTCGCCCTGATCAACCTGTTCATCGGGGACATCCAGGGCGGCCTCGGACCCTTTCTCGGGACCTGGCTGGCAGAATCGGCCTCGTGGAGCCCCGCGCGGGTCGGGTTCGTCATCACGCTGGTCGGCATCGGCACGCTGTTCCTGAGCGGACCGTTCGGTGCCCTGGTCGATCGGTTCCCGCGCCCGCGCCTGCTGATCGCGCTGGCCTGCGGGGCGATCCTGGTGGGAACGCTGCTGCTCCTGCCGGCCCGCAGCTTCCCGGCGGTGCTGTGCGCGCAGCTGTTCGCGGCGGCCGGCGGCACCCTGCTGCTGCCGGCCGTCGCGGCGCTGACTCTGGGTATCGTCGGCAAGGACCGGTTCCCCGCGCAGCAGGGGCGCAACCAGGCCTTCAATCACGTCGGTATCCTGATCGCGGCGGGCGCCATCAGCCTCGGCACCGGCTATTTCGGCCCGGCGATCGCCTTCTGGGTGCTCGGCGGCATGGCGCTGGCGGCGATCGCCGCGACGGCGACGATGCCGGCCAAGGCGTGGAGCCGCCGCCGCGCCGTCGGCTGGAAGGAGGACGACTCGGACGAGCCGGAGCGCAGCGGCCTCCGCCAGGTCCTGGGGAACCGTCGCCTGCTGGTGCTGACCGTGGCGCTGACCCTGTTCAATCTCGGGAACGGCGGCATGCTCTCGCTGCTCGGCCAGAAGCTGGTCGCGACCGCGGCCGACGCCACAACCTGGACGGCCCGCTACGTCATGGTGGCCCAGCTGGTGATGGTCCCGGTGGCGCTGTTCGCCGGATCGCTCGCCGACAAGCGCGGCCGCCGCCAACTGCTGATGGTCGCCTTCGCGGTCCTGCCGGTGCGGGCGCTGCTGTCCGGCCTCATCGACGATCCGGTCTGGCTGATCGCCGCCGAGGTGCTGGACGGCGTCGCCTCCGGCATCGTCGGGGTGGCGGTGCCGGTCATCGTCGCCGACCTGACCTGGGGATCCGGCCGGACCCAGACGGCCATCGGCAGCGTCAACGCCGTGCAGGGCGTCGGCGGCGCCCTGTCGGGCTGGTACGGCGGCCTGTCCTACGGGATGTTCGGCTGGACCGGCGCCTTCCTGGCTCTCGGCCTGCCGGCGCTCATCGCCCTCGCGCTGGTGATCTGGCTCGACGCGACGCCCGAGCCCGGCCGGCGCAGCCGCCGGCGGGAGCGGCGCAGCACCGCCGCTCAGGGAGCCTGAACCGGCCGCGCGACCGAAGCCCGCGTCGACCCGCTATAGGACCGGATCGGGGCGCCCCCGCGCGTTGCGGTGCCGCCGGACGCGGGGCCCTCTGAAACGCGAAAACCCGGCCTCGGGGCCGGGCTTCGCGTCGGTGTCGCTACCGCGTGGGCTCAGCCGATATGCGGGCTGCCGGTCGCGGCGGGGAAGCGGTCGGCCAGGGCGCGGCGCAGCTTCTCCAGGGCCCGGTTCTCGATCTGGCGGACGCGCTCCTTGGAGATGCCGAGCCGCTGGCCCAGGGCCTCCAGGGTTGCCTGATCCTCGGCGAGGCGGCGCTCGCGCAGGATGCGCAGCTCGCGCTCCGACAGCACGGTCAGGGCCTGCTGGAGCCAGCTCAACCGACGCTCGCCGTCGACCGTGGCGCTCACGGTCTCGTCCGGCAGGTCGGCGCCGTCGACGAGGAAGTCCATCCGCTCCGACGAGGCGTCGCTGTCCTCGCCCACCGGGGCGTTGAGCGACATGTCGGGACCGGAGAGGCGCGCGTCCATCAGGGCGACGTCGTCCCGCGACACGCCGATGGCGCTGGCGATGCGGCGGTGGATCTCGTCGCCGACATGCTCCTCGGTGGATTGCATCAGCCGGGCGCGCAGCCGCCGCAGGTTGAAGAACAGGGCCTTCTGCGCGGAGGACGTGCCGCCGCGCACGATCGACCAGTTGCGCAGGATGTAATCCTGGATCGACGCGCGGATCCACCACGTCGCGTAGGTCGAGAAGCGGACGTCCCGCTCGGGCTCGAACCGGGCGGCGGCCTCCATCAGGCCGACATGCCCTTCCTGGACGAGGTCGGCCATGGGCAGGCCGTAGTGACGAAAACGCCCCGCCAGGGCGATGACGAGGCGCATATGGGCGGAGATCAGACGGTGGAGGGCCCGCTCGTCGCGCTCGTCCTTCCAGCGGACGGCGAGGCCGCGCTCTTCTTCCCGGGCCAGGAAGGGTGCCTCCATGGCAGTCCGTATGAACTGCCGTCGAATTCCCGCGATCTCAGCCATCCGCCTGCCTCTTGTTGTCGAGTGCTGTTGCGGCGTCGAGCCGATAGCCCGACGCGCAGGCGCCACCGAGAGGCGACGCCAGGCAACCGACAACGGAAGGCAAAACGCGAAAGTTCCGTCCCGATGCCCCACAATGCGACAACCGGGCGGCCACGAAATCGTGTTCCGTTCCGATCAGATGGGATCCGGCCGCGCGCCGTCCAGCCCGGATGTCCCGAAACGACCGGGCCGGCGCGCCGGGTCGGAACGGTCCGGGCACAAAAAACCCGGCCAAAGGGGCCGGGTTCGATGTCGTCCGCGGGGGGGAAGCGCGCCTCAGGCGGCCTCCTCCTGAATGTCGTCGCCCTCGCTGTCACCGTCGGCCTCGGCCTCGGGCTCCGCCTCGTTCTTCGCCCGACGGGGCGACTTGGCGAGGCTCTGCTCGATCAGCTTCAGGGCCTCGGTCTCGGTGATGCGGTTCACCGACGAGATCTCGCGCACGATCCGGTCCAGGGCAGCTTCGTAGAGCTGGCGCTCGGAGTAGGACTGCTCCGGCTGAGCCTCGGACCGGAAGAGGTCGCGCACGACCTCGGTGACGGCGAGCAGGTCGCCCGAGTTGATCTTGGCCTCGTATTCCTGCGCGCGGCGCGACCACATGGTGCGCTTGATCCGGGCGCGGCCGGTCAGCAGGTCGAGCGCCTTCTTGACCAGTTCCGGCTCGGCGAGCTTGCGCATGCCCACGCTGTTGGCCTTCGCGGTGGGGACGCGCAGGACCATCTTGTCCTTCTCGAACGATACGACGAACAGCTCAAGCTTGTAGCCGGCGATCTCCTGCTCCTCGATCGCGGTGATGCGACCGACGCCGTGGGCCGGATACACGACAGCCTCGCCGGTCTTGAAGCCCTGCCGGCCTGCGGTCGTCGTCTTCTTGGCTGTGGTCATGCGAGAAGGGCCTCCACTGGCGCGCAGCGTTCGGCGCCGCGCGAAACCGTGTTCTTCCGGGCGGGACACCCGGTCTGCCTCGCCGCTCCCGGACCCGGCGCCGAGCGCACGAATCCGGGCGTTCCCCGGCGCGGCCGTGCGAACGCCTAGCCCGCCCGCCGAAGTCGCCTCCAGCGGTCGAGCGCGTACTACTCCTAACCCACGAAAAGCGAAGGCGTTTCAGCCGGAGGGAGCACGTCAGGCGCGAGCGACGGCAGGCGGATTGTCTACCACAATCCGGCGCGCAGATCAAAGCATCCCTGAAGACGCACGCGCGGACCAAGCGCGGCGCCAAAGAGTTTTACACTGGTGCGGCGGGACAGGAATGACCTGGCCGCGTATCAGGCCCTCGTATGACGCAGCCCCGCCGCGGGGTTCAGCGGCGGCAGGGGCCCGACAGATCTTCCCGCAATCTGGGAAGCGGGCCGCGGGCCGGCGTCAGAACCTGCGGGGCCGGCGCGGGGTCAGTCGCCCGAGCCGGGGTTGGGCGAGAAATGCGCCTCGAGCTTCCCGCTCTTGCCGTCCCAATCCTTGGCGTCGGCCGGCGCTTCCTTCTTCTGCGTGATGTTGGGCCAGGACTTGGCGTAGTCGGCGTTCAGCTTCAGCCACGTGTCGAGATTCGACTCGGTGTCGGGCTTGATCGCCTCGGCGGGGCATTCCGGCTCGCAGACGCCGCAATCGATGCACTCGTCCGGATGGATGACGAGCATGTTCTCGCCTTCGTAGAAGCAGTCCACCGGACAGACCTCGACGCAGTCCGTGTACTTGCACTTGATGCAATTGTCGGTGACGACGTAGGTCATCGGATGTCTTCGTCCTAAAACTCGACTTGGCCCGGGCGGAGCCTGGAGACGGCCCGCGCGCCCGGAGGGTGCTGCGAGGGGAACGCCGGTGAGACCCGACACGGGGACGGATCTCGGAGGCCCACGGCTCTAGACGCTGCCTCCCGGACTGACAAGCGTGCGGGCGCCGCAAGGGTTCGCGTCGGGTCGCTCGCGCGGCCGCTGTGGCGCGACCTCATCACTCGGACGGCCCGTCCGGACCGTCCTCGACCGACAGGGTGCCGCCCGACAGGTCGTCGTAGAGGAGCCGCGCCTCCGACGCCGGGCCGCGGCGCAGGCCGAGACCGAGGACCCGCACGGCCAGGGTCGCGTGGGGCGCCGCCACCGTGACCACGTCACCGATGCCGATGGCCTTCGCGGGGTTCTCGGCCCGGCTGCCGTTCACCCGCACGAAGCCGTCGGAGGCCAGCCGCGCCGCGAGCGACCGGGTCCGCGCGAAGCGCGCGAACCACAGCCACTTGTCGAGGCGCTGCCGGTCCTCGCGCATCCGCCGCGGATCAGCGCTTCCCGCCGTCGCCGGCCTCGAGCTGCGCCTTCAGGGCCGCGAGCTTGGCGAAGGGCGAGTCCGGATCGGGCGCCCGCTCGCGCCGCGGCGGCCGCTGGTCGGGCCGCGGGCCGGAATGGCGCTGCTCGGCGCCGCGCTGGTCGTCGCGGCGTTCCGGACGGCCGCCCTCGAAGCGGTCGCGGCGCGGGCCGCGGTCCCGGCCGGGGCGCGGGCCACCGTCGCCCTCGGCCCGGCGCTGCTCCGGCCGGCCACCGTCGGGACGCCCCTGTCCCGAATGCTGGCCCTGCTGGCCGCCGTCGCGCCCCCGACCAGCCCCGCGGGGACGGTTCTGCGGGCGCTGGTGGGCCGGGCGCTGGTGGCGCTGCAGGCGCCAGACCTCGATCTGCGGGATCTCGGCTGCGCCCTCGCCCTCGGCACCAACGGCCTCGGCCGTCTCGGCCGACTCGGCCGCGTCGGGCTCCACCTCGGCGGCCGCGTCGGGCGCGGTCTCCTCGGCGATGGGTTCGGCCGCCGGCGCGGCGTCCGCCTCGGCCGGCTGCTCCGCCTCGGCGTGGGGCGACTCGGTCGCAGATGTCTCGGTCGCGGGCGCCTCGGTGGCCGCGTCGACCGGCGTGCCGGCCGACTCGTCCGCAGTCTCGCCCTCGGCGGGCTCCGCCTCGAGGGCGGCCGGGGCTTCCTCGGCCGCGTCAGCGTGATCGGCGGTGGTCTCGACACCCTCGGCGGCCGGGGCCTCGTCGCCGACCGGCTCGGCGGCATCAGCCTGCGCGGCGACAGCCTCCTCGGAGGAAGCCTCGGCGGCGGTCGGCGCCGCCGGCGCGGTGGCGGCAGCGGGGACGAGCGGCACCGTGATGGCCGGGCCGGGGCGCGCCTCGGAATTGTAGCCGAGCGACTTCAGGATCGAGGCGAAATCCTCGCCCGAGCATCCGACCAGCGAGGTCATGCCGACGGTGGCCACGAAGCCGTCGCCGTCGGCGGTGCCGTCCGGCGGGGCGCCCGGGGTGGTACCGGGCCGGTAGGCGATCGCCGGGCGGATCAGGTCGGCGAGCCGCTCCAGGATGTCGACCCGCACCGCCCGCTCGCCGCTGACCCGGAAGCCGGCCGCGCGGTAGAGGCCCTTGGCGATCTCGCGGTCGACCTTGATCGAGGTGCGGCCGGAGCCGGCGAGATGCGCGATCTCGTCGAGGCCGCGCTGGTCGAGGCCGCCGTTGCGCAGGGCCCAGAGCTGAGCCGCGAGCGTGCGGGGCGCCGGCTTCAGCAGCGCCGGCAGGAAGATGTGGTAGGCGCCGAACCGGACGCCGTGGCGGCGCAGGGCGCCGCGGCCCTCCTGGTCGAGGCTGCGCATCTCGTGCGCCACCTTCGAGCGCTCCAGCACGCCGAGCGCCTCGACGACTTGGTAGCCGATTCCCTTGGCGAGGCCAGTCAGGTCTGCCGCGGTCTCGATCTCCATCAGCGGCCCGAGCAGCCGCACGATGTAGGCCTTCAACCACGCTTCGAGGCGCGCCTCGACCTTCTCGCGATGCGCGCCGGTCAGGCTGTCGTCCGCCAGCAGACGGATCTGCGGGGCGAACAGCTTCTCGCCGGGGGTGAGCTTGGCGACGGGCGCGCCGGTCCAGCGGATCGTGCCGTCGTGCGAGAGCACGAGGGTCGAATCGGCCGTTGCCGAAAACCGCTCGGCCCGGGACTCGATCTCCCCGGCGAGCGCCTTCTCGGCGGCGCTCCTCAGGGTTTTGGCCTCGTGCCCCTCGGCGCTGGCATCGGGAACGAACAGAAATCCGTGAAGGTGGCCGACATGCTGACCCTCGACGGTGACGTCACCGTCGGCGGTGATCTGGGCTTCGAGCATCGTGTTCTCTCTCAGGCGCCGCATCAGGACGCTTGTGCGCCGGTCGACGAAGCGGCTCGCGAGGCGTTCGTGCAGGGCGTCGGACAGCCTGTCCTCTACCCGACGCGTCTCGCCCTGCCAATGTTCTGGGTCGCGCAGCCAGTCGGGACGGTTCGCCACGAAGGTCCAGGTGCGTCCCTGGGCAATCCGGCGGGACAGCGTGTCGATGTCGCCGTCGGTCCGGTCGATCATCGCGACCTGCTCGGCGAACCACGTGTCGGGGATGCGGCCCGCCATGCCCTTCATGAGGAATCGGTAGAGCTGCGCCACGAGGTCGGCGTGCACCTGCGGGTGGACCTTGCGGTAATCCGGCACGCCGCAGACGTCCCACAGGCGGCGCACCGTAGCGGCGCTCCGCGCCATGTCGCGGATGTCGTCCTCCTTCATGAGGATCTCGAGGGCCTGCTGGTCCTCCCCCATGGGCGCGCGCGTCAGGCCCGATTCGCGCGGGTGCTCGTCGAGGCTCGCCTGCAGGCCCTCCAGGCTGCCGAAGCTGAGATCCGGATTGCGCCACTGCAGGATGCGCAGGGGATCGAAGTCGTGGCTCTCCAGCCGCTCCACCAGCTCGGCCTCGAAGGGCGGGCAGCGTCCGGTCGAGCCGAAGGTACCGTCCGCGAGGTGGCGGCCGGCGCGCCCCGCGATCTGGCCCATCTCGGCGGGGGTGAGCTTGCGGAAGCGGGTGCCGTCGTACTTCCAGTTGGCCGCGAACGCGACGTGATCGACGTCGAGGTTGAGGCCCATCCCGACCGCGTCGGTGGCCACGAGGTAGTCGACGTCCCCCGCCTGGTACATCTCGACCTGGGCGTTGCGGGTCCGCGGCGACAGGGCGCCCAGCACCACCGCGGCGCCCCCGCGCTGGCGGCGGATCAGCTCGGCGATCGCGTAGACCTCCTCGGCCGAGAACGCCACGATGGCGGTGCGCCGGGGCAGGCGCGACAGCCGCTTCTCCCCCGCGAAGGTGAGCTGCGAGAGCCGCGGCCGGGTCGTGGTGTGAACGTTCGGAATCAGGTCCTGGACCAGCGGCAGCATGGTCGAGGAGCCGATCAGCAGGGTCTCCTCCCGGCCGCGGACGTAGAGCAGGCGGTCGGTGAAGACGTGGCCGCGATCCATGTCGGCGGCGAGCTGGATCTCGTCGATGGCGACGTACGCCACGTCGAGGTCACGCGGCATCGCCTCGATGGTGCAGATCCAGTAGCGCGGACGGTCCGGCTTGATCTTCTCCTCGCCCGTGACGAGGGCGACCTTCTCGGGGCCGACCTTCGCGACGACGCGCAGGTAGACCTCGCGGGCGAGCAGCCGCAGGGGCAGCCCGATCATGCCGGTCGGGTGGGCGAGCATCCGCTCGATGGCGAGATGCGTCTTGCCGGTGTTGGTCGGCCCGAGGACCGCGGTGACGCCGCGGGCGCGGGCCTCGCGGGACAGCGAGCGGCTGGGCGTGGGGCGGAGCAGCGCGTCGATGGTCGGCGGTTCCTTCGAGCGGGAAGGCCGTCGCGGCGCCGTCGCGGCGCGGGCGGGGAGGCGGGTTCGACCGGCCGACCGCGTCAGGGACGCTAGGGCCGGTACGGTCCTCCCCCATATGGGATGCCGCCGCCGCCAGGTCCAATCTGCGGCGTGATCATCGGGTAGACGTCGATCTGCGTCGTCGGCGTGCCCGGCTGCGGCGCGAGGTCGGCGCAGAGCGTGTCGGGGGTCGCGACGAGGGGGCCGCGGCGGGGCGGCCTGTTCTCGACGACCTCGGCCGACGAGAAGGCGTCACCGCCGCACCCTGGATCGGCGGACCCGGCACTGAGGGACTGCGCCGCGGCCGGCCCCGCGAGCGCGGCCAGGGCGAGGGCGAGGGCGATTCGGAGGGCAGGCGAGCACATCCGGGCATTATCGCCGGGAACGTGAAGATTCCCTCCACCCGCGCGGCCGCGGTCCCCGCCGCGAGTGTTCCCACCGGCCCGGCGCCTCCCTGGGTCATCTCGCAGCACGCGCCGATGGCGCGGGCCGCGTCGAGCCCGGCTGCGACCGGTACGTCGATCAGTCGACGCCCTCGACGAGCACCACCTCGCCGATGCCCGCGGGCCGGCGCTTGGCTACGGCAGCCTGGTACTCGGGCGAGAAGTAGTAGGTGCGCGCCGCCTCGTAGGACTCGAATTCCAGCACGACGTTGCGCGGACGGCCCTCGCCCTCCAGCGCCTCGCAGCGGCCGCCGCGCACCAGCGGCTTGCAGCCGTACTTGCGCATCGCCTCGGAGGCCATGGCGGCGTAGTCCTTGTAGGTGTCCGGGTCGGTGACCGTCATCCGGACGATGATGTAGCCCTTGGGCACTGCTGACCTCCCCGCGCGGCTGCCGCGCCGCGCCGAGGTGCCGGGAAACCGGCCGCCGGTCAAACGCTCCCTGACGCGCCGCTACTGCCCGGACAGGCTCGCCTGCGCGACACTGTTGCCGGCGGCGCCGGCCGTGCCGGTGGTCGTCGGCGTGCCGCTCTGGCTCCAGCGTGTGGCCTCGATGATGTTGGTGCCGATCGTGGTGAGCACCGAGATGCGCAGCGGGATCAGGACGCGCGTCCCCTCGACGGGGGCGAGCCAGACCGACATCTCGCGGTTCTCCTCCATGAACTTGACGCCCGGCCGGTCCGGCCGGTGGCCGGCGACCGCCTGGTAGCGGGCGTTGCATACGAGGACTTGCCCCGCATAGCCGGGCTTCTGCACCGGGCGGGTCTCGGCGTAGCTCAGCACCACGTTGAAGCGGGTGGCGCCGTCGAAGACCGGCAGGGTCCGGTTGCAGTTCTCCGGGTCGAGGGGCTCGCCGCGCCCCTGGGTCGGCATCAGCAGCGCGCTCACCGGGTCGATGATGCCGCGCTTGTTGGCCGGGGTGACCGGCACGCGGTCCTGCATGTCGACGAGCGGCGGCGTGATCTCGGCCTGGACGACGTTGCCGCGCGCCAGGGCCATGCGCACCGCGATGCCGGAACTCGCCGTCTGGGTCGCGATGGCGAAGGCGCCGGGCTGCGGCGCGGCCGAGAAGCTTCCCGAGGCCCGGGCGGAGCCCTTGCCGCCGGTGATCGCGCCGACGAGGCCGGTGAGCACGGCCGACACGTCCATCATGTAGCGGTCGCGGTCGAAGGAGCCGGCCAGGCGGGCCGTGCCGATCGGGAGACCGGCGAGGTTGATACCGTAATCGACCGCCACGGTCGCGGCGGCGGGCGCGGCCCGCTTGGCCCGCGACGTCCGCGCGCCGGCATCGGTCGGGGCCGCGAGGACCGCGACCGCGAGGAGGCTGCCCGCGAGGCGCCCGGCAGCGTGCTTCTTCGACGGCTTGATCATTCGACGGATTGGCGTGGCGCTCATGATCCGGATCGCATCCCAGGGCGGGCGGGCCAAGACACTCGCTCGAACGCACCCTCTCGAACACACCCGCTCGCCGACGTCCTCTGCGACGCACGGAGCGGGGAGAGGCGCCTTCCTGCAGGTGGAAGAAGGCTATATCCCGGCATCGTGGTTAACAGACCGTTGGTCGTCCGGCGCGATGCTGAACCCCGCCGGCACCTTGACGCACCGCGCCTTCGTCGCCTATAGGCTCGCGCCTTCAACAGGACTCCGCCGGACCTGGAACACGCAATGGGCGCCGCCCGCTGCGACGATGATCGCGCCGGCCGCGATCGGGTCTTCACCGGGCGGAACGAGACGGGATCGTTTTTTATCATGGCGCGCCGCTGCGAACTCACCGGCAAGGCCGTTCAGGTCGGCCACCTCGTGAGCCACTCGAACCGCAAGACCAAGTGCCGGTTCCTGCCGAACCTGTGCAACGTCACCCTCCAGTCCGACGCGCTGGGCAAGCGCGTCCGCCTGCGTGTCACGGCGCACGCCCTGCGCTCGGTGGAGCACCGCGGCGGCCTCGACGCCTTCCTGATCAAGGCCGGCGAGGGTGACCTGTCGCAGACTGCCCGCCTCCTGAAGCGCGAGATCCATAAGAAGCTCGCCGAGACCCCGGCCGCCGCGGCCTGAGTCGTCGGGCTTCACGCCCCTATCGGACGGTTTGAACCGCCGTGGCCGTCGAGGCCGCGGCGGTTTCCGCTTGTTTGCGGCTGGCATGCCACTTCAAGCAATCCAGAGCTCGGCCGCAGGCTGCCGTCAATGTCCGGCCGATGCCCCTGCGCCGTCGTTGCGAGCGGAGCGAAGCAATCCAGGCGGCGCCACGTGGACAAGCCCCGCGCCGCCCTAGGTCACTTCGCTGCGCTCGTGATGACGGAGGGGGCTTCGCCGTCCAAGTTGCGAACATGAACCGTGTCGAGGTTCGGATCTGCCAGCTTCCTCGACGCGGATCGTCTGTTGCGCGCGGCAGCGCGCGGCGTGATTACCGCCGCCCGCCCGCTGCGCGCAGCATCCGCCCCGTCGGCGCCGCGCCGTCCTCCTCGAACAGCTCGGCGAGCTTCTCGGTCATCGCCCCGCCGAGCTCCTCGGCGTCGATGATCGTCACGGCGCGGCGATAGTACCGGGTCACGTCGTGGCCGATGCCGATGGCCAGCAGTTCCACCGGCGAGCGCGTCTCGATCTCCTCGATCATCCAGCGCAGGTGCCGCTCCAGGTAGTTGCCGGCATTCACCGACAGGGTCGAATCGTCCACCGGCGCGCCGTCGGAGATCACCATCAGGATCTTGCGCTGCTCCGGCCGTCCGAGCAGGCGCTTGTGCGCCCAGTCCAGGGCCTCGCCGTCGATGTTCTCCTTGAGCAGCCCCTCGCGCATCATCAGCCCGAGGTTCTTCCGCGCGCGCCGCCAGGGCGCGTCGGCCGACTTGTAGACGATGTGGCGCAGGTCGTTCAGGCGGCCGGGATTCGGCGGCTTGCCGGCGGCGAGCCACGCCTCGCGGCTCTGGCCGCCCTTCCAGGCGCGGGTGGTGAAGCCCAGGATCTCCACCTTCACGCCGCAGCGCTCCAGTGTCCGCGCCAGGATATCGGCGCAGGTCGCCGCCACGGTGATCGGCCGGCCGCGCATCGAGCCCGAATTGTCGAGGAGCAGCGTGACCACCGTGTCGCGGAAATTGGTGTCCTTCTCCTGCTTGAAGGAGAGCGGCTGGTACGGGTCGATGACCACGCGCACGAGCCGCGCCGGGTCGAGCTGCCCCTCCTCTAGGTCGAACTCCCAGGCGCGGTTCTGCTGGGCGAGGAGGCGGCGCTGGAGCCGGTTGGCGAGGCGGCCGACCACACCCTGCAGGTGCGAGAGCTGCTTGTCGAGGTAGGAGCGCAGGCGCGACAGCTCGTCGGCGTCGCACAGCTCCTCGGCGTGGATGACCTCGTCGAACCGCGGATTGAACACTTTGTACTCGGGCCCGCGCGCCTCGTTGCCCTGCCGCTGCGGCGGGCGCGAGGCCTCCGAGGCCTCCTCCGACTCCGCGTCCTCGGCCTCCTCGGGCAACTCACCAGACGGTGCGTCGGCGGATTCCTGGGCGCCCTCCTCGATCTCGTCGGAGGCCTCCTCGGAGGTCTCGATCTCGGCGCGCTCGCCCTGGCTCTTCTCCTCCGAATCGCCCTCGCTGGGGTTCTGCTCGTCGTCCTGGGCGTCGTTCTCGTCGTCGTTCTCGTCGTCCTCCGCGTCGAACGGCGTCTCGTCCGACATGTCGAGGGAGGTGAGGAGGTCGCGCACCGAGCGGGCGAACTTGCGCTGATCCTCGATCGAGCCGAGCAGCCCGTCGAGGTTCGGGCCGGCCTTGGCCTCGATATGCTCGCGCCACAGCTCGACGATCTTGGTCGCGGCCTCGGGCGGCTTCTGGCCGGTCAGGCGCTCGCGCACCATCAGGGCGACGGCATCCTCCATCGGAGCGTCGGCCCGGTCGGTGATGGACTCGTACTTGCCGCCGCGATGGTAGCGGTCCTCCAGCATCGCCGAGATGTTGCTGGCCACGCCCGCCATCCGGCGCGACCCGATCGCCTCGACCCGGGCCTGCTCGACCGCGTCGTACACGGCGCGCGCGGGTGCGTTCTCGGGGGCGAGACGGCGGTGGACGGCCACGTCGTGGCAGCCCAGCCGCAGCGCCATGGCGTCGGCGTTGCCGCGCAGCACCGCGACGTCCTGCGCCGAGAGCTTGCGCGGGGGCTCAGGGAGGCGGGCCTTGTCGCCGGTGAGCGCCGGCCGGTCGGTCGCGTAGGTGACCTCGACCTCGGAGCGCCGGGCGATGGCGCGCAGGCACCCGGCCACCGAGCGCTTCAGGGGCTCGGCCACGGGTTCGCGGCGCTCGCCGGGCTTGCGGTTGGAGATGGACATCAGCGCTACCGGTCGTCCTCGAACGCGAAGGGGCGGTTCAGGATCTCGTCCCAGCTGTAGGGACAGTCCGCGGGCAGGGTTTCGGGCGATCGCTTCATCTCGCGAGCGGCTCGGATCCGACCGATCCGGTAGCCTTCGCTGGCGGCTTCGGCGATGCGCGGCTTGAGACCTGAATTTTTGCGCACCTGCCTGTCGATCCGCACGCGCTGTTCCGCAATCGTCAGCGACCAGCTTCGGCTGCGCCGCTCGGGCTGGTGATCCCATTTGAGGGCGTGGGCGAGAAGCACCTCGATCGCGCTCTCGAGCTTATCGTACTGCTCCGAACCCACGTCGCTCAGCTCCTCGGCGATGTTGTCGAGGTCGAGCGCGTCCACCCGGCCGGCGCGGAGCAGTGCCACCTGCTCCTGAACCCAGGTGTAGAGATCGTCCGCGTGGCGGGTCCGTCCCCGCGCGTGCGCAGTCGCCGGGGCGTCCTCGCGCGTCGGGGCCGGATGCGCCATCGCGTCCTCCATGCGGGTCAGCTCAGCGCGACGTTCACCGCGCTCTCGGGCAGCTCCTTGCCGAACGCGCGCTGGTAGAACTCGGCCACCAGCGTCCGCTCCAGCTCGTCGCACTTGTTGAGGAACGTCACCCGGAAAGCGAAGCCGATATCCTTGAAGATGTCGGCGTTCTCGGCCCAGGTGATCACCGTGCGCGGGCTCATGACGGTGGAGAGGTCGCCGTTCATGAAGGCGTTGCGGGTGAGGTCCGCCACGCGCACCATCCGGTTGACGATGTCGCGGCCCTGGTCGCCCCGGTAATGCGTCGCCTTCGACAGCACGATGTCGACCTCGCGGTCGTGCGGCAGGTAGTTCAGCGTGGTGACGATCGACCAGCGGTCCATCTGACCCTGGTTGATCTGCTGCGTGCCGTGATAGAGGCCCGACGTGTCGCCGAGGCCCACCGTGTTGGCGGTGGCGAACAGCCGGAAGGCCGGGTGCGGGCGGATCACGCGCTTCTGGTCGAGGAGCGTCAGCCGGCCCGAGAGCTCCAGCACGCGCTGGATCACGAACATCACGTCCGGGCGGCCGGCATCGTACTCGTCGAACACGAGCGCGACGTTGTTCTGCAGCGCCCAGGGCAGGATCCCGTCCTGGAAGGCAGTGACCTGCTTGCCGTCCTGCAGGACGATGGCGTCCTTGCCGACGAGGTCGATGCGCGAGACGTGGCTGTCGAGGTTGATCCGGATGCACGGCCAGTTCAGCCGGGCAGCGACCTGCTCGATATGGGTCGACTTGCCGGTGCCGTGATAGCCGGTGACCATCACGCGGCGGTTGCGGGCGAAGCCGGCCAGGATCGCGAGCGTCGTCTCCCGGTCGAAGATGTAGTCCGGGTCGACATCCGGCACGTGCTCCTCGGGCTCGGCGAAGGCCGGCACCTTGAGGTCGAGGTCGATGCCGAAGACATCGCGGACGGAGACGGTGCGGTCGGGCAGCGCGGCGGGCGTAGCGTCAGAGAGCATTCGGAACCTCGTGAGGCGCGGGCGCTCCACTTCCAAACAGTGAAGCATCCGCGCGGAAGGACGTCGAGCCGGGCCTCCGCGGCGGGGCGGAGCCATCCTTAGACGGCGGCGCGCTCGCGCGCCACCGACCGGCTTGGATCCCATATAGGGCCGCCCCGCGCGGTTTGCCCTATCCTGGGTGCGAACCGGCGTGCATCGTTCGTGCCGCTCAGCAGAGACCGGCCGCGCGGAGCACGTCGTGGGCGCGGATGATGTCGCGCAGGCGCTCCTCGAAGGAGCGGTCGCCGCCGTTGGCGTCCGGGTGGAAGCGCTTCACCAGCACCTTGTACTGCGCCTTGATGGCGGCCGCGTCCGCGCCCTCCTCGAGGCCCATCACGTCGAGGGCGCGGCGCACCGTCGCCGAGTGCTTGGGCTTGCGCGGCTCCTCGGGCTGGCGGGCACGCCGGCGCGCGTCGCCGACGCCCTCGCCGCGCAGGATGCCGAGGGGATCGACGTAGGCCCAGTCCCGAACCGGCTCGTCCGCCGGCTTGGCCTCGCCGGTCCGGTTCACGCCCATCGCCCAGGTTGGGCGATGACCGATGATCGCGTCCTTCTGGTACGCCTGCACGGCGGCGTCGTTCATGCCATCGAAGTAATTGTAGGTGGCGTTGTAGGCGCGGACATGGTCGATGCAGAAGCGCCAGTACTGGCCCTCCGCCTTCCGGCCCTTCGGCGCCCGGTACAGGCCCGGATGGGTGCAGCCGGGGCTCTCGCAGCCGGCTTCCGCGGCGGGCTTCGGCTCGTCGCAGGTCGGCTTGATCCGGATGCTGTCGAACAGGCGCGAGTTGAGATCCATGACGGGCCGATTATGAGGGGGCGGACCTGAGACACAAGGGCACCGGGCCTGATGACGCATGCGCGGGATCGGGCTTGACGGCGCCCACGGACACGACGCGAGGGCACGATGACGGACGGTGCGGGCGCGGGCGGCACCCTGCGGGACTGGATGGAGGCGCGGCTGCGGGAGCAACTTGCGCCGGCGCGGCTCGACGTGATCGACGAGTCGCATCTGCATGCCGGCCACGCCGGAGCGCGGCCGGGGGGCGAGACCCATTACCGGCTCGACATCGTCGCGTCGGCGTTCGAGGGCAAGAGCCGCGTCGAGCGGCACCGCTTGGTGAACGCGCTGCTCGACGACGCGTTCAAGCGGGGGCTGCACGCCCTCGCGCTCCGCGCCCGCACGCCGGCCGAGGCGGCCTGAATCGGGGCTCCGCGCGGGACGAGGGCGGGATCGCTCCGACGGGGCGCGGTGTACGGGACGGGAGGCACGAGACAGATATGGTGATGGGGCCGCCGATCCGCATCCGTCCGCCCGTGGGCTGCGCACCAGACGCGGGCGCGCGGCCGGGGAGGGTGCCATGCCCCTGCGGGTAACGCCGCGCATCGCCATCGACGAGGACGAGATCGAGCTGTCCTTCATGCGCGCCTCGGGCGCCGGCGGACAGAACGTCAACAAGGTCGAGACCGCGGTCCAGCTGCGCTGGGCGGCGCTGGCCTCGCCCGCCCTCGACGAGCGGGTGCGGGCCAATCTGGTGCGGCTCGCCGGACGGCGGATGACCAAGGACGGCGTTCTCGTCCTCGCCGGGCAGCGGCACCGGACGCAGGAGCGCAACCGGGCCGACGTGCTGCAGCGGCTCGTCGATCTGGTGGCGGAGGCGGCCAAGCCGCCGCCGCCGATCCGCCGGCCCACGAAGCCGACCCGGGGCTCGCAGGAGCGGCGCATCGGCGCGAAGAAGAGCCGCGCCGCGATCAAGCAGGGCCGGGGCAGCGTCCGGGATTCGGACGGCTGACCCCGATCCCGCCGCGGCCGGGTCTCAGTGGATCGCGTCGATGACCTCGGCCTTCGGGCTGGCGTCGGGCGCCGGGGAGGAGCCCGCCACCAGAGTGCTGCCCGGCTTGGCGATGGTCAGGACGATCGCGATCATCGCCAGGATGGCGGCCAGCGCCGCCGGGAAGAGGAAGGCCGATTCGCCGTAGCGCATGTCGAGCAGGCCGCCGACGACGGCGCCGGTGCTGAGCCCGGCCCAGAGCGGCGCCTGGATCCAGAAGGACGGCGCCACCGTGCCGAGCAGCAGGTTGGCGCAGCCCGTGCCGAAACGCACCACGGCGCCCGTGACGTAGGTGAGCGCCAGGGAGCGGCCGCCCTCGTCCTGCAGCGTCGCGTTCTGAAGGCCCAGCGCCAGCACGATCGGGTAGGCGTGGAGCGGGTAAGCGAAGGTGCCCCAGGGCATCAGCAGGCCGCCGGCGAGCAGCAGGGCCTGGAGCGTCAGCAGCACGGCGAGGCGCCAGCGCCCGACCCAGGCGGCGATCAGCGTCCCCAGGAAGGCGCCGAAGCAGAACATGCAGATGGTGCTGGCGACGCGGCTGACGTTCTCCCAGTCGGCGTTGGCCACCGCCACGCCGAAGCGGGTGGTGTTGCCCGACATGAACGACATGAAGAGCTGCGAGAATTCCAGGAAGCCGATGGAGTCGGCGCAGCCCGCGAGCGCCGCGAGGGCGATCGCGAAAGGGATGCGGGTTCGCGGATCGGCGGGAAACGACTTGTCGGCCGGTGGTTCAGGTTTCCGCTCCGGTGCTGCACCACCTGTCCGACTTCCGTATTCCGCCATGCTGATCCCCCGATCGAGCCGCCGCGCCTAGTCGCGGTCGACTGACAATGGACGAATAGCGGAGCGGTTTCATGCCGATGTGCGCCGCAACACAACGACGCGCCCCGGCACTGGCCGTCCGCCCTCGCGACGGACTTCCGCCGGTCTCGTCGTCAGCAGCTCCAATCCGGACGCGGCTGCCTTCGCCGCGATGTCGGCCTCCGCGTGGGCGTAGCGGCCGTCCTCGCCCAGGACGGAACCGGGGCCGTCGTGGGCTTGCACCGTGACGGCACCGAGCCCGCCCGGCCGCAGGACCCGCCCCACCCGCGCCAGGAACGTCGCGAGGTCCGCGACGTAGATCAGGACGTCCGCGGCGAGGCAGAGGTCGGCCGACGCCTCCGGCAGGTCGGCCAGGGCGGCGCCGATGTCGCCCTCGACGAGGCGCTCGTAGAGCGGCCGACCCTGCGCCGTCTTGGCCCGCGCCACCGCCAACATCCCGGGGGAGAGGTCGATCCCGGTGAGATGGTCGACCCGGTCGCGCACGACCTCACCCATCAGCCCCGTGCCGCAGCCGAGATCGAGACCGACCGCGAAGCGCTCCGGAACGCGCGGCAGGGCGTCGCGGACGAGCTGCGGGCCGACATAGCCGAGGCCGTCCACGAGGTGGCGCTCGAAGCGCGGCGCGTAGCCGTCGAACAGGGCGCGGACATAGGCCGGCGACAGGACCGGGAGGGTGTCGCCGCCGCCCAGGCGGGCGAGGTGCGTGCGCACGCCCAGCCGGTCCTCGGGATCGATGTCGAGGGCGCGGGAAAAGGCCCGCGCCGCCGCGTCGCGCAAGGTCGGATCGGTGCCGGCGGCGGCCAGACCCGCGCGCGCCCGGCCCAGCAGGAGCCAGGCCGGCGCGTAGCGCGGGGCGCGTTCCAAGACCTGCTCGGCGAGGTCGGCGGCGCCCGCGTGGTCGCCCTCGGCGAGGCAGGCCTCGGCGTAGCGGTAGCGGCGATCGGCGAGAAGGTCGCCGGAACTGAGCTGCGAGGCCATGCGTCTGCCGGGTCGGGGGCGCCTATATACCGGGGCCACCGGCGGACTCCACCGGCAGCACGGACCCGATGCCGATACGCGCCAGCGATCTCCTCACCCTGACCCGCGAGGGTCTCTACTGCCCCCTCGGGCGCTTCCACGTCGATCCGACCTGGCCCGTGAAGCGCGCGCTGATCACGCACGGGCACGCCGACCACGCCCGCGCGGGCCACGGCCAGGTGCTGGCGACGCCCGAGACCCTGCGGATCATGGCGGTGCGCTACGGCGCGGATTTCTGCCGCCAGCGGCAGGAGGCGCAGCTCGGCGCGGCGCTCCGCGTCGGCGACGTGACCGTGCGCTTCGCCCCGGCCGGCCACGTCCTCGGGTCGGCGCAGATCGCCATCGAGCGGGACGGCGTCCGGGTCGTGGTGTCGGGCGACTACAAGCGCGCGCCGGACCCGACCTGCCTGCCCTTCGAGGTCGTGCCCTGCGACGTGTTCATCACCGAGGCGACCTTCGGACTGCCGGTCTTCACCCATCCCGACACGCGGGGCGAGGTCCGCAAGCTCCTCGAATCGGTCCGGCTGTTCCCGGAGCGCGCCCACATCGTGGGCGCCTACGCGCTCGGCAAGGCGCAGCGGGTGATGGCGCTCCTGCGCGAGGAGGGCTGGGACCGCCCGATCCACCTGCACGGCGCCATGGAGAAGCTGACGACGCTCTACAAGGAGGAGGGCGTGCCGCTCGGCGACACGCCCAAGGTCGTGGCCGCCGAGCGGAAGGACCTGCACGGGGCGATCGTGCTCTGCCCGCCCTCGTCGATCCAGGACTTGTGGTCCCGCAGGTTTCCCGACCCGGTGACCTGCTTCGCCTCGGGCTGGATGCGGGTGCGCGCCCGCGCCCGCCAGAAGGGCGTCGAGCTGCCGCTGGTGATCTCCGACCATTCCGACTGGCCGGACCTGGGCCGCACCATCCGCGACACCGGCGCCGGGGAGGTCTGGGTGACCCACGGCCAGGAGGACGCGTTGGTCCACTGGTGCGGGACCCAGGGGATCCGGGCGAAGCCGCTCCACCTGCTCGGCTACGGCGATGACGGCGAGGTCGAGGGGACCTCGGAGGCGGGCTCCGGGGCGGAGGCGGCGGCGTGAACGACTTCGCCCACCTGCTCGACCGCCTCGCCTACGAGCCGCGCCGCAACGCCAAGCTGCGCATGCTCCAGGACTACTTCGCGCGCACGCCCGATCCCGAGCGCGGTTACGCGCTCGGTGCCATGACCGGCACGCTGAGCTTCCGCGAGGCCAAGCCGGCCCTGATCCGGGGACTGGTCGAGGAGCGGATCGACCCGGTGCTGTTCCGGCTGTCGCACAATTACGTGGGCGACCTCGCGGAGACGACGGCGCTGATCTGGCCGGGACCGGCGGAAGCGCCGCGGGAACCGGGCCCCGGCCACAACAACCCGCCGCCGCACGTCCCGACCCTGGCCGAGGTCGTGGAAACCCTCGCGACCATCCCCAAGCGCGATCTGCCCCGCCATCTTGCCGACTGGCTCGACGCCCTCGACGAGACCGGGCGCTGGGCGCTCCTGAAGCTGGTCACCGGCAACCTGCGGGTCGGCGTCTCGGCGCGGCTCGCCAAGACGGCGGTGGGCGCGCTGGGCAACCACGACGCCGACGCCGTCGAGGAGGTCTGGCACGGGCTGACCCCACCCTTCGAGACCCTGTTCGCCTGGGTCGAGGGCCGGGCCGAGCGGCCCGAGACCCTGAACCCCGCGCCGTTCCGGCCGCCGATGCTGTCGCACCCGATCGAGGAGGAGGCCGACCTCGAGAAGCTGGAGGCCGGGGCGTTCTCCGCAGAGTGGAAGTGGGACGGCATCCGCGTCCAGCTCGTCGGCGGTCTCGACCGGGCCGGCCAGCAGGTCGGGAAGGTCTATTCGCGCACCGGCGAGGACATCACCGGGGCGTTCCCGGACCTCGCCGAGGCCATCACCTTCGCGGGCGCCCTCGACGGCGAGCTGCTGATCCTCCGCGAGCGGCGGGTGCAGAGCTTCAACGTGCTGCAGCAGCGCCTGAACCGGAAGGCCGTGACGGGCAAGCTCCTGGAGGAGTTCCCGGCCCACGTGCGGGCCTACGACCTCCTCACCCTGGAGGGCGACGACCTTCGGGCAGAGCCCTTCGCGGAGCGGCGGCGGAAGCTGGAGGCGCTGGTCACGCGCCTCGACCACGCGCGGATCGACATCTCGCCGCTCGTGCCCTTCGCGGACTGGGAGGCTCTGGCGGCCGCCCGGGCGGACCCGGCCTCGGTGGGCGCCGGCGCGGATGCCGACGCCATCGAGGGCGTGATGCTCAAGCGCCTCAACAGCCCCTACCTGCCGGGACGCCCCAAGGGACCCTGGTGGAAGTGGAAGCGCGAGCCGCACATCGTCGACGCCGTGATGATGTACGCCCAGCGCGGGCACGGGAAGCGCTCCTCCTTCTACTCGGACTACACGTTCGGCGTCTGGCGGGAGGCCCCCGAGGGCGGCGACGAGCTGGTGCCGGTGGGCAAGGCCTATCACGGCTTCACCGACGCCGAGCTCGCCAAGCTCGACCGCTACGTCCGCAACAACACCACCAAGCGCTTCGGTCCGGTGCGCGAGGTCGCCCACGGCCGCGAGGCCGGGCTCGTCCTCGAGATCGCCTTCGAGGGCGTGCAGCGCTCGACCCGGCACAAGTCGGGCGTGGCCATGCGCTTCCCCCGGGTCAGCCGCATCCGCTGGGACAAGCCGCCCGCGGAGGCCGACCGGATCGACGTGCTGGAACGGATCCTCGCCCGGGGCGAGCGCGAGATCGCGCCGGGCGCGACGCTGATGGAGAAGTCCGCATGAGGCAGGGACACGGACGGGAGGGCAGGATCGGGTCGGTCGAGGCGCTGGCCTCCGGTCCGGTGGAGCGTCACGCCAGCGCGCGCCTCACCGTCGCGACCCCGGGACCGGGCTTCACGGACTTCACCGCCGCGGTGGCCGCGTTCGTGCGCGACAGCGGCGTCCGGGACGGGCTCCTCACGGTGTTCTGCCGGCACACCTCGGCCTCGCTGACCATCCAGGAGAATGCCGATCCCGACGTCCAGACCGACCTGATGACCGCGCTCGACGGCTTCGCGCCGCGCCACGCCGGCTACGTCCACGGCGCCGAGGGGCCGGACGACATGCCGGCCCATATCCGCACCCTGGTCACCGATTCGGCCCTGACCATCCCGCTGGTCGGCGGGGCGCTGGCGCTCGGCACCTGGCAGGGGATCTACCTGATCGAGCACCGCGACCGGCCGCACCGGCGGGAGATCGTGCTGAGCGCCCTCGGGGCGTGACGCGTCCGCCGGCGTCGCGCGGGCGGCGCGGGCCGGCTCAGCAACATGCGGTCACACACCGTCGGTTAACCATAGTGGGTCCTTATCGGCTTCCGTCGGATCGGGGACCGTGCCGCTCCGGCGAACGGAGACCCCGATGGGCCTTTACACCGCGCTCTCGAACTCGATTTCCGGCGCCTCGGCGCAGTCGCTGGCCCTGAACAATATCTCGGGGAACATCGCCAACACCCAGACGGTGGGCTTCAAGTCCACCGAGACGCGGTTCGCCGACATGCTGGCCGAGACCCGGGACGGCACGCAGCTGACCGGCGGCGTGCTGCCGAGCACGCGCAACAGCCTCAACATCCAGGGCACGATGCAGTCGACCGGTGTGGCGACCAACCTCGCGATCTCGGGCAACGGCTACTTCGTCGTCAAGAAGAACACCGGGACGCCGGACAGCCCGGCCTTCGCCGGCGACACCGGCTACACGCGGCGCGGCGACTTCGCTCCGGACGCCAGCGGCTATCTCGCGAACGGCGCGGGCTACTACCTGTTCGCCGGCCCCTCGGCGACGACCCCCGTCCAGGTTCCGACCGGGGCGAGCACCCTGGCGAGCCTCGCGGTCTCGCCCGCCGGCACCCTCACGGGCACGGCCGCGGACGGCAGCACCCTGGCCCTCGGCACGCTGCAGCTGGCGCAGTTCGGCATGCAGGACAACCTCGCCTCGCTCGATGGCGGCACTTACGTGGCCACCGGCCAGTCCGGGACGCCGAGCTACGGCCTCAACGGCGCGACCATCACGGCCGGCTCGGTGGAGCAGTCCAATGCCGGGATCTCGGATCAGTTCTCGAAGATGATCGAGACCCAGCAGGCCTACACGGCCAACACCAAGGTCATGAGCACCACTGACCAGATGCTGCAGGACGCCATCGCGATGTACACCTGAGGCGGCCCCGTCAGAGGAACTTCAGCGGGTCCTTCTCGGGTGGGGGCGGCGCCACGTCGGCGCGGTTCCACCAGCCGCCGCCGAGGGCCACGAACAGCGCGGCGGTGTCGGCGTACTGGGTGGCGCGCGCCGCCGCCGAGGTCACCAGCGCCGAGAGGTAGCCCTGCTGGGCGATCAGCACCTGCGAGGAGGTGATCGCCCCGGCCGTGTACTGCTTGCGGATCAGCGCGAGGCTCTGGTTCGTGGCGCTCACCGCTGCGTCGGCGGCGGCCACGGCCTTCGCGTCGGCCTGGAGCGCGCGCAGCGCGTCCGCGACGTTCTGGAAGGCGGTGATCACCGTCGCCTTGTACTGCGCCTGCGCCTCCGTCAGCGATTCCTCGGCGGCCTGCTGGCGCCGGAACAGGGTGCCGGCATCGAAGATCGGCGCCGTCGCCTGCCCGATGATCGTGAAGAACGCCGCGCCCGGATTGGCGATCTGGGCGATCCGCGTGGCGCTGGAGCCGCCCGTGGCGGTCAGGCTGAACTGCGGCAGGCGGTTCGCCACCGCGACGCCGACATTGGCACTCGCCTGCTGCACCAGGGCCTCCGCCGCCTTCACGTCGGGGCGCTGCTGCACGAGCCGCGAGGGCAGGCTCACCGGGAGCCGGGTCGGCAGGCGCAGGGCGGCGAGGTCGAAGGTCTCGGAGACCTCGTCGGAGGGCAGGCGCCCCACCAGGGCGGTCAGCAGGTTGCGCTGCTGGGCGAGCGCCTTCTCCAGCGGCGGCAGGAGCTGCTGTGACAGCGCCAGCGCGGCCTGCTGCTGCACCACGTCGGCCCCGGCGATCTGACCCAGCGAGAGCTGCTTGTTGTAGAGCTGCAGGACCTCGGTCTGCGCCTGGATCACCTTGCGGGTCGCGTCGATCTGCGCGCGCAGGGACGCTTCCTGGATCGCGGCGGCGACGACGTTGGCGGTCAGGCTCAGGTAGGCCGCCTCCAGCTGGAAGCGCTGGTTCTCGGTGGTGGCCTCCAGCGACTCGATCTGCCGGCGATTCCCGCCGAACACGTCGGGATTGTACGAGACCACCGCCTGCGGCGTGGACAGGCTGTAGAGGTACCGGCTCTGATTGTTGAGGGGCGATTGCAGGTCGAGGCCGGGCGCCAGCGCCCCCTGGACCTGCGGCGTCGCGGTCAGGCTCGGGTAGAGGGTGCCCTTCTGGGCCAGCACGTTCTGCTGCGCCACCCGCAGGGAGGCCTGCGCGGCCTCCAGCGTTGGGTTGTTGGCGAGCGCCTGCTCGACGACGCGGTTCAGGGCCTTCGAGTGGAACAGCCTCCACCACTCGCCCGGGATGTCGGCGCCGGACACGAAGCTCTGGTCGGCCGAGCCGCCCTGCCGGGTCCGGATGTTGTCGGCCGCGGAGGGGTTCTGCAGCGGCTCCTTGGTGTAACGGCCGACCGGCGGAGCCTCGGGCGCCACGAAGTTCGGGCCGACCGCGCAGGCCGACAGGCCCAGGGAGGCCGCCAGCCACGCGGTCGCCCGTCCGCACCGTCTCGGCGCAAAGCTCACCATCCCGCCCCCGAAAACCTCACCTCGGTAGAGCGGCGCGACCCGCTGCCAAGTCAATCCGACCATCCCCGGGCGGCGCGCGCGGCGCGGCCGTTGTGGCCCCCCTGCAACGGGCCGCGCGCCGGCCCGCGTGGTCGTGAGCCGGCTCACGCGGCGGCCCGGTGCGCGGGCCGCGCCTGGGCGTCCGGGTTCGGGCGGCGTCGGGAGAACAGTGAGATCAGCACCGGGACGATCACGAGGATCAGGTTCGGCGCCAGGATGATGCCGCCCACCACCACGAGCGCCAGCGGCTTCTGCACCTGCGAGCCGATGCCGGTGGAGACCGCGGCCGGCAGCAGGCCGACGCAGGCCGCCACGCAGGTCATCATCACCGGGCGCATGCGGACCACGGCGGCGTGCCAGACCGCCTCCTGCCGCTTCCAGCCCTCGTCGAGCAGCTGGTTGTAGTAGGCGAGCAGGATCACGCCCTCCATGGTCGAGATCCCGAACAGCGCGATGAAGCCGATCGCCGCCGAGATCGAGAACGGCGTGCCGGTCAGCGCCAGGGCGAAAATGCCGCCGATCATCGCCATCGGGATGACCGACAGGGTCAGCAGCATGTCGGCCACCGATGAGAAGTTGATGTAGAGGAGCAGCGCGATCAGCAGCAGCGTGATCGGCACCACGAGGCTGAGGCGGGCGGCCGCCTCCTTCAGGTTGGTGAACTGGCCGACCCATTCCAGCCGGTAGCCTGGCGGGAGGTCGACCGCGTCGGCGACCTTGCGCTGGGCCTCGAGCACGGCGCTGCCGAGGTCGCGGCCGCGCACCGAGAACTTCACCGGGATGTAGCGCTGCTGGTCCTCGCGGTAGATGAACGAGGCGCCGGAGACGAGGTCGACGTCGGCGATCTCGGAGAGCGGCACCTGGATCACGCCGCCGTTGGGGTTCTGGGCGCCGACCGCGATGTTGCGGATGCCGGCGAGCGAGGAGCGGTACTCCTTGGCGAGCCGCACCCGCATCGGGAAGTGCCGGTCCGAGCCGTACTCGTAGAGGTCGCCCGCGGTCTGGCCGCCGATCGCCGCCTGGATCGTGGTGTTCACGTCGCCGATCGAGAGGCCGTAGCGGGCGGCCTTGTGGCGGTCGACGTCGATCCGCACCGTCGGCTGGCCGAGGGATTCGAACACCGACAGGTCGGTGACGCCGGGGACGGTGGCGAGCGCGGCCTTGACGGCGTTGGCGGTCTTGGTGAGCTGCGCGAGGTCGTTGCCGTAGATCTTGACCGAGTTCTCGCCCTTCACGCCCGAGGCGGCCTCCTGGACGTTGTCCTCGATATACTGTGAGAAGTTGAACTCGATACCGGGGAATTCTGCCTCCAGCTTCTTGCTGAGGTCCTGGATCAGCGTCTCCTTGTCGAGGCCCTTGCGCCACTGGTCGATGGGCTTGAGCGGCGCCAGGATCTCGACGTTGAAGAATCCCGTGGCGTCGGTGCCGTCGTTCGGGCGGCCCTGGTGCGACAGGACGGTGGTGACCTCCGGGACCTCCTGGAAGATCTTGCGCATGCGCTGGACGTAGGCGTTGCCGGCCTCCAGCGAGATCGAGGACGGCATCGTCCCGCGCACGTAGAGGTTGCCCTCCTCGAGACGCGGCAGGAATTCGAGGCCGAGGTTGCGGGCCGTGAGGCCCGAGACCAGCAGAACCGCCAGCATCACGGCGACCGCCAGGATCCGGTTGCGCAGGCCGAAGCGCAGGGCCGCCTCGTGGCCGACGCGCAGCACCCGCACGATCAGGGTGTCGCGCTCCTCGAGCTTCTTCGGCAGCATGAGGGCCGAGAGCGCGGGCGAGACGGTGAAGGTCGCCAGCAGGCCGCCGAGCAGCGCGTACGCGTAGGTCTTGGCCATCGGGCCGAAGATGTGGCCCTCGACGCCGGTCATCGTGAACAGCGGCAGGAAGCCGACGATGATGATCGTCGCCGAGAAGAAGATCGCCCGGTTCACCTCGCGCCCGGCGATCGCGATCGTGCCGAGCCGCCCGGTGAGGCCGTCGGGCGGATCCTCGCCCTTCACGTGATCGGGCTCGGCGATGTGGCGGAAGACGTTCTCCACCATGATCACGGTCGCGTCGACGATCAGGCCGAAATCGATCGCGCCGAGCGACAGCAGGTTGGCCGAGTCGCCGCGCACCACCAGGATCAGGATCGCGAAGCCGAGCGCGAACGGGATCGTGGCCGCCACGATGATCGCGCTCGTGAGCGAGCCGAGGAACAGCCACTGCACCACGAAGACCAGCACCACGCCGAAAACGAGGTTGTGCATCACCGTGTGGGTGGTGGTGTGGATCAGGCCCGAGCGGTCGTAGATCCGCTCGATCTTCACGTCGGGCGGCAGGATCGTGGAGCTGTTGATCTTGTCGATCTCGGCCTCGACCCGCTCCAGCGTCGGCAGGCTCTTGCCGCCGCGGGTCATGAGCACGATGCCCTCGACGATGTCGGGCTGGTTGTCGTGGCCGACGATGCCGAGGCGCGGGGCGTTCGACACGCGCACCTCCGCCACGTCTCGCACCAGCACCGGGGTGCCGTTGACGAGGCTGATCATCGTGTCGCGAATGTCGTCCATGTCGCGGATCAGGCCGATGCCGCGCACCACCGCCGATTGCTGCCCGACGTTCAGCGTCTGGCCGCCGACGTTGATCGAGGCGTTGTTCAGTGCGTTGGTCAGCTGCACCAGGGTCAGGCCCTGGGCCTGGAGGCGATTCAGGTCGACCGCGACCTCGTACTCCTTCGCCTTCCCGCCGAAGGCCGTGACGTCGACGACGCCGGGGATCGCCTTGAACCGGCGCTGCAGCACCCAGTCCTGCAAGGTCTTCATGTCCATGGGCGAGTAGCCCGCCGGGCCGACGAGCTTGTAGCGCATGATCTCGCCCACCGGGCTCGTCGGCGAGATCTGCGGCGTGGCGCCGTTGGGCAGGGTCGGCGCCTGCGACAGGCGGTTGAGCACCCGCTGCAGCGCCTGCTCGTACGTGTACTCGTAGTTGAACTGGACCTTCACGTCCGAGAGGCCGAACAGCGAGATCGTCCGGACCACCTGGGCGTTCGGGATGCCGGCGAGCGCCACCTCCAGGGGGATGGTGATGTAGCGCTCGATCTCGTCGGCCGACTGGCCCGGATTCTGGGTGATCACGTCGACGAGCGGCGGGACCGGATCCGGGTAGGCCTCGATGTTGAGCTGCGTGTAGGCGCCGTAGCCGACGCCGAGCATCACGACGAACAGCAGCACCACCAGCACGCGCTGGCGCAGCGAGAAGGCGATCAGGGCGTTCATCGGATCCCCGCTCAGGACGCCTTGTCGCCGGTGGCCGCCCGGTCGATGAACAGGGCCCCGCGCGTGACGACCTGCTCGCCCGCGCTCAGGCCCTGGACGACCTGGGCGTTGTCGCCGTTGATCAGGCCGAGCTTGATGTCGCGCGCCTCCACGGCGCCGTCGGGCCGCGCCACCCAGACGTGGGTGCGGTCGCCCTCGTACACGATGGCGGCCACCGGCACGCTCGGGCTCGGCTCACCCTTGCCGGTGATGATCGTGTAGGTGGCGAACATCTCCGGGCGCAGCACCCGGTCCGGGTTGTCGACCTCGCTGCGCACCGCGAGGCGCCGCGTCGCCGGGTCGAGGCTGGAGGCCATGTAGTTCACCCGGGCCTTGAACACCCGCGCGCCGAAGCCCGCCACCTTCGCCTCGACCTCCTGGCCGATGCGGATCTTGGGGATCTCGCTCTCGCGGACGTTGGCCACGAGCCAGACCGTCGACAGGTCGCCGATCACGAAGACCGGGTCGCTGGAGGCCGAGAGGTACTGTCCGATGCCGACCTTGCGCTGGACGATCGTGCCGGCGATCGGCGCCCGGATCTGCGTCTCGGCGCTCATCGTGCCGTTCTTCTCGAAGGCGGCGATCTCGGCGTCGGTCTTGCCCAGCAGGCGCAGGCGGCTCCGCACCGCGTCGAGGGCGCCCTCGGCGGTCTTCAGGTCGCTCTGGGCGGCGATGACGTCGTTCTGGGCCGACTGGTAGTCCTTCAGTGCCGTCGCGCGGGCCTGGAACAGCTCCTGCTGGCGCTGCGCGATGGTCTGGTCGAGCTTCAGGAGCGCCTGCTGCTTCTGGAGGTTGTTCACGGCCGCCTGATAGTCGTTCTGCGCCTGGACCATGTCGGTGGCCTCGAGCGTCAGCAGCACGTCGCCGGCCTTCACGTCGTCGCCGGCGCGGACCAGGACCTTCGTCACCCGGCCGGCATAGGGCGAGACCACCGGGACGTTGTCGTCCTCGTTGAGGGCGATCCGTCCCTCGGCCGAGCCCTCGGGCCGGAATACGAGGTTGGCGACCGGCAGGATCTCGAAGGCGGCCCGCTGTTCCTTGGAGGGCCGGAACACCCGCTCCACCGGGCCGGCCTTCTCCACGTCGATGCCCGGGTCGGGGTTGCCCGGGGCGAACAGCCCGGTCACGGCCGCGACGAGGTGCGCGGCGGCCTCGCGGGTCCGGTCGGGAAACGCGATGGCGGCGCCCAGGGCGGCCGCGAGCAGGACGGCGGCGATCAGCAGGCCGGGCCACCGGCGCCCGCGCGCGGGGACGGCGACGGCCTCGTCCTGGTCCAGCGGATTTCGGGCGTCCATGCGGATGATCTTCTAGGTCCGGACCGAGAGTCCGGGCTGGGTGACGAGAGTACGATACGTGCCCGGACGACGCCTACATCAATGCGGTCGCTGGTGCTTTTCTATGGCGCGCCGCGGGAAGATTCGGGCGGTACGGCGTGCCTAGAGCAAAGCTTGTCCGACAGGCAATCGATCCGGCGCCTCGGTCGCGAAACCGTGTGGCCCCGTCTTCCTTTGACGGGATTTGTTACAATATGACAACGCTCGTGGGTCCAGGCCCGCGCGATCCCGCACCCGTCACCGAAGAAGCCGTCATGTCCGATACGAGCAACGCTTCCGCCCCGGCCGCTCCCGGTTCCGCCTCCGGCAAGATCCCGGTCACCGTGCTCACCGGCTACCTCGGCGCGGGCAAGACCACGCTCCTCAACCGGATCCTCACCGAGAACCACGGCAAGCGCTACGCCGTGATCGTCAACGAGTTCGGCGAGATCGGCATCGACAACGACCTCGTCGTCGGCGCGGACGAGGAGGTGTTCGAGATGAACAACGGCTGCGTCTGCTGCACGGTGCGCGGCGACCTGATCCGGATCATGGACGGGCTGGTGAAGCGCCGGGGCAAGTTCGACGCGATCATCGTCGAGACGACCGGCCTCGCCGACCCGGCCCCCGTGGCGCAGACCTTCTTCGTCGACCAGGATGTCGGCGAGGCCGCCCGCCTCGACGCCGTGGTGACGGTGGCCGACGCCAAGTGGCTGTCCGACCGCCTGAAGGACGCGCCGGAGGCGAAGAACCAGATCGCCTTCGCGGACGTGATCCTGCTCAATAAGAGCGACCTCGTCTCCCCGGCCGACCTCGACCGCGTCGAGGCCGAGATCCGCACGATCAACCCGCTGGCCAAGCTCCACCGCACGCAGAACTGCGCCGTGCCCCTCGACGCGGTCCTCGAGCGCAACGCCTTCGACCTCGACCGCATCCTCGACGTCGAGCCCGACTTCCTCGAGGCGGGGCACCACCACCATCACGATTCCGACATCCGCTCGATCTCGGCCAAGATCGAGGGCGCGGTCGACCCGGACAAATTCATGCCGTGGATCTCGAACCTGACCCAGTCGCAGGGTCCGGATATCCTGCGGTGCAAGGGGATCGTGGCCTTCCCCGACGAGCCGAAGCGCTTCGTCTTCCAGGGCGTGCACATGATCCTCGACGGCGACGTGCAGGGCGACTGGGGCAAGGACGAGGAGCGGGTCTCCCGGGTGGTCTTCATCGGCCGCAACCTCGATCCGGCGGCGATCAAGGAGGGCTTCGAGGCCTGCCGCGCCTGAACGGGCGCCGCCTCCCCGGCGCCCCGCGCCGGGAAGGCGATTCTCAACGTTTCCGTGGCATCACGGACGGCGCGGGCCCGCGTAACCGGCCCGCGGAGCCCGCGTATCCATGGCCCACACCGCAGCGCCCGCAGGCCCGGTCCCGTCCGGGTCGGCGGGCGGAATCCCGCTCATCGCGGCCGTCGAGGGGCTGGCCAAGGCGCTGTTCGCGGCGTTCATCTTCTTCGCCTGCTTCGCCTTCTCGGAGACCTCGCCCTACGACGCGGTCGCGATCCCCACGATCCTGCTCTGGCTCTGCCTCGGCGTCCGGCTGCACCGCGGGGCGGTGCCCCTGGTGGCGCTCCTGCTCCTCTACCTCGCGGGCATCGTCACCGCGCTGCTGCCCTACCTGAACGAGGAGTTCCCGGTCACCTGGACGGTGCAGCTGGTCTATCTCTCGATCACCTGCATCTTCTTCGCGATGTTCTTCGCTGACGACACGCACGCCCGGATGGAGCTGGCGCTCAAGGCCTACACGGCGAGCTGCGTGTTCTCGGCGGCGCTGGGCATCGTCGGTTACCTGCAATGGCTCGGGATCGAGGACCTGTTCTACAAGTACGACCGGGCCTCGGGCACGTTCCAGGACCCGAACGTCTTCGGCTCGTTCCTGACGCTCGGCGCGCTCTACCTGATGCACGGCCTGCTCACCGGCTCCACGCGCCGGCCGCTCGTGTCCCTCGCCGGCCTGCTGATCATCGTGGCCGGCATCTTCCTGTCGTTCTCGCGCGGGTCCTGGGGCGGGAGCGCCGTCGCGGTGCTGCTGATGGTGGGATCGGTCTACGCCGGCAGCGACTCCCCGCGCCTGCGCCGCCGCATCGTGCTCCTGACCCTGGCGACCATCGTTCTCGGCACCGTCGCGGTGATCGGGCTGCTCTCGGTCGACCACGTCCACAAGATGTTTGAGACCCGGGCGGCCCTGACCCAGGACTACGACCAGGGCGAGACCGGCCGCTTCGGCAACCAGATCCGCGGCTTCGCCATGCTGCTGGAGCGGCCGTTCGGGATGGGGCCGATGCACTGGCGGCTGATCTTCGGGCTCGAACCGCACAATTCCTACATCGGCTCCTTCGCCAACGGCGGCTGGCTCGGCGGGGCCGTGTTCATCGGCCTCGTGGTGGCGACCGGCCTCGTCGGCTTCCGGCTCCTGGCGCGGCCGTCGCCGGTCCGGGCGCACGCCCAGATCGTCTGGCCGGCGCTGCTGATGTTCTTCCTGCAGGCCGTCCAGATCGACATCGAGAAGTGGCGCCACGTCTACATGATGCTGGGCATGGTCTGGGCGCTGGAGGCCGCGCGGTTGCGCATGGGCACGCGGCCGCAGGCGGGCGCGCTTGAAACGCGGCGCTAGGCGCGGCATCGCTCGGTCGCGGCCGATCGGCACCCGGAGACGGTACGTGAGCACACAGCCGGACAACGAGCGCGACCGGCTCGCGGCCCTCGAGGCCCTCGCGATCCTCGGGACACCGCCGGAACCGCATTTCGAGGCCGTCTGCCGGACCGCCCGGCGCCTGTTCGGCGTGCGCAGCGCGTTCGTGGCCTTCCTGGGCGACACGCACCAGTGGCTGAAGACGCCCTGTGCCGGGGTGCCGACCACGATGCGGCGGGACGAGAGCTTCTGCCAGCACACGATCCGCAGCGACGCCCTCGTGGTCGTCCCCGACGCGCGGCTCGACGCGCGGTTCCGCGACCTGCCCGTGGCCGCCGCGCCGGACGGGATCCGGTTCTACGCGGGCGTCGCCCTGAGCCTCCAGCCGGGCCTGCGGGTCGGAACCCTCTGCCTCGCCGATCCCGAGCCCCGCTCCGACTTCTCGCCCGAGGACGCGGCCGCCCTCCGCGACCTCGCCGAGATCGTCGTGGCGCATCTGCGCCTCACGGAGGCCAACGCGCGGCGCGACCGGGAGATCGCGCAGGCGGCGATCCGCGAGGCGCTGATCCGCGAGCAGCACCGGGAGATCAACGCCCGGGCCCGCGCCCAGGAGGCGGCGAACCACCAGCTCACCATGGCCGAGCAGCTCGCCAGCGTCGGGAACTGGCGCGTGGAGCTCGCGGACGGGCAGCCGGTCTGGTCGGCGAGCCTCTACGCCATCGCGGGCCGCGACCCGGCGACGCCGCCGCCGCATCTCGACGCCTTCGCGCAGATCTACCACCCCGACGACCGCGCCCGGCTCGAGGCGATCGTCGCCGACGCGATCGCCCGCGGGGTCCGGTTCGATTTCGAGGCCCGGCTGCTGCGGCCGGACGGCGCGCTGCGCGACGTGGTCGTGCGCGGCATGGCCCGGGGGGAGGGGGCGGGCGCCGGCCTGTTCGGCGTCCTGATCGACGTCACCGAGCGCCGGCGCGCCGAGGACGAGGTTCGCCGCAGCGAGCTGCGCTACCGGGGCCTCGCCGAGGCGCTGCCGCTCCTGGTCTGGACCATGCGGGTCGGGGACGGTCAGGCGACCTACGCCAACGCGCAGTTCCAGTCCTATTACGGGCCGATCGGGCCCGAGCGCGCGGAGCGCCTCGTCCGGAACCACCCCGAGGATGCCGCCGCCATGGAGGCGGCCTGGATCCGGGCGGTCGAGACCGGCACGGGCTACAGCGGCCAGTGGCGGATCCGGCGCCAGGACGGCGTCTACCGGTGGCACAAGCTCTCCCTGATCCCGATCCGCCTCGACCCGGCGGACGGCGCGGTGGCGGAGTGGCTCGGGACCGCCCTCGACGTCGACGACATCGTCACGGCGCGGCTCGCCGTCGAGGAGGCGAGCGGCCTGCTCGACATCGCCCTCGACGCCGCGGAGGCCGGCACCTGGGACTGGGACATGCGCACGGGGCTCGCCGTCCTCAGCCCGGAGAGCGCGCGGATGCACGGCCTGCCGGAGACCGGCGGCGCCCACACGATCTCGGCCTCCGCGTGGACGGCGCTGATCGATCCGGACGACGTCTCCGATGTCTGGAACGAGATCCGGCGGGCGGTCGAGTCCGGCACCCCCTACGCGGCCGAGTTCCGGGTCGGCGCGCGCTGGCTCTACGCGCGGGGCCGGACGCTCGGCGGCACCGACGGGCAGCCCCAGCGGATGGTCGGCCTCCACCTCGACATCACCGAGCGCAAGGCGGTCGAGGCGGCCCTGCGCACCGCCACGCGCGACGCCGAGGCGGCCCGCACCGAGGCGGAGCGGGCGAGCGCGGCCAAGAGCGAGTTCCTGGCCGCCATGAGCCACGAGATCCGCACCCCGCTGAACGGCATCCTGGGCTATGCCGAGCTGCTCCTCGACGGCGACGCGATCCAGAACGAGGACCGGCGGCGCCTCGAGCTGATCCAGAGTTCCGGCGCGGCCCTGCTCACGGTCGTCAACGACATCCTCGACTTCTCGAAGATCGAGGCCGGCGAGCTGACCCTCGACCCGGTCACCTTCCCGCTGGCCTCGACCGTCGACAGCACGGTCTCGATCGTGCGGGGCAGCGCGCTCCGCAGCGGACTCGCCATCGAGGCCCGGATCGACCCGGCCCTGCCGACCTTCGTGGTCGGCGATGCCGGGCGCCTGCGACAGGTGCTGCTCAACCTGCTGAACAACGCCGTGAAGTTCACGCCCGAGGGCTCGGTCACGGTGACCGCGGAGCGGGAGGGCGACGGCGCCGCCCCCGACGGGCGCCCCGGCGACGCGGTCCGGTTCTCCGTGGTCGATACCGGCATCGGCATCGCGCCGGCGCAGCAGGACCGGCTGTTCAAGCGGTTCAGCCAGGTCGACGGCTCGATCAGCCGGCGCTTCGGCGGCACCGGCCTCGGCCTCGCGATCTCCCGGCACCTCGTGTCGCTGATGGGCGGCGAGATCGGGGTCGAGAGCCGCGAGGGGGCGGGCTCGACCTTCTGGTTCCGGCTGGTGCTGCCCCGCGGCGAGCGGGACACCGCGGCCCCGGGCGCCGCTGCCGACGCGGGTGGACCGTCGCGGCCGCCCCCGGCCGCGGCTCCGGCGGCCGGCGAGGTCCCGGGCGCGCCGCTGCGGCTGCTCCTCGTCGAGGACGTGCCGCTCAACCAGGAACTCGCCTGCGCGGTGCTCGAATCCCAGGGCTACGCGGTGGACGTGGCCGGGGACGGCGCCGAGGCGATCACGGCGGTCGGGTCGTCCGTCGCGGCCGGCCGGGCCTACGATCTCGTGCTGATGGACGTCCAGATGCCCCGCGTCGACGGGCTCACGGCCACGCGCCGCATCCGCGCCCTCGCGCCGCCCGCCTGCGACATCCCGATCGTCGCCATGACCGCCAACGTCCTGCCGTCGCAGATCGAGGAGCTGCGCGAGGCCGGGATGGACGACCATGTGGGCAAGCCGTTCCGGCGGGCCGACCTCTTCGCCACGATCAGCCGCTGGACGGCGCCGGGCGCGCGGCGGCCGGCGCGGGCCGAGGTGCCGCGCCGCCTGCCGCAGGTCGATTCGGCCGTGCTCGACGCGGCGGTCCTGACCGAGATGGAGGCGAGCTTCGGCACCGATCGCGTCGGGGCGCTGCTCGATCTCCTGGCGAACGAGCTGTCCGAGCGGTTCCGGCCGAGCGAGACCGACCGCCTGCAGATCGCCCACGACGCGCACGCCCTGGTGGCGGCGGCCGGGCTGCTGGGCTTCGTCGGCCTGTCGAGCCTGTGCCGGGAGGTCGAGGCCGCCGCCCACGCGGGCGCCGACCTGATGCCGCTGATCCGGCGCCTGGAGATCCAGCGGGCGACCGCGCTCCGCGCCATCCGGCAGCTGCGCGCGGCGTGAGTCCGCGCGCGGTATCGAGGACCCTTTCCGTCGTCGCGGGCGGAGCGAAGTGACCCAGGGTCGGCGCGCCGCCGGTGAGCGCCGCGCTGCCCTGGATCGCCTACTCCGCTCGCAGAGACGGCGGCTCCGGAGCCGTCAGTCGGGAAGAGAGTCCCCCGGCTCCTCCGGCAGCGGGTCGCCGGTCCAGGTCGTCGCGAAGGCGGCGAGCTCCCGCGCGTCGGCGAAGGCCGCCACGGTGACCTCGCGCGCGGCCGGCTCCGCCCCCGGATAGGGGGCGAGCAGGACGCGCACCCGGGCGAGCCGGCCGCTCGGCGCCTTCTCGGCGATCCAGGCCTGCGCCTCCGGCGTGAACCGCTCCGGGCCGTCGAGGGCCCGGGCGTCGGTCCGCAGAACGACCACGTAGGTGCCGAGGCTCGGATCGGCCTCCTGCACCGCCTTGACGATGTCGATCACGGGTTTTCTGCGAAGTCGTTGATCTGCACCTGGGCCTGCGCCGCGGTGAAGTTCGGGATGTCGGCGAAGATCTCCTCGCCGTGGGCGGCGACGGCCTTCTTGAAGGCGTCGACCGACTCGAAGGTCAGGAGGGCCATCACCTGGAACGGGGCGGCGCCGCCGTCCGGCGTGCCGGCGCCCTTGACGACCTTCGCGTCGTGGAGGCCGAGGGACGACCAGCGCTCGCGCACCAGCGGCATGTGGTGGCCGAGGTAGTAGCCCATGTCGAAGCTCGGGCCGGCCGGGTACATCACGCTTACCAGGATCATGGCGTTTCCTTCCTGTGTCGCGCCCGGTCGATCCGGGCGCCCGTCCTCGGGTCGTACGGCGACGGTCAGTGCAGCTTCACCCGCGGCTCGGTGCGCCGGGTCAGCGCGCGGGCCAGGGTGTCGAGGGCGGTCTTGGCCGTGCCGTGCAGCGCCCGCTCGTGCATCTTGTAGAGCGAGCGGTACATCATCCGGGCGAACAGACCGGCGATGAGCATGTTCTTGCCGCGCACGAACCCCATCAGGCTGCCCACGGTCGAGTACTCGCCCAGCGAGACCAGCGAGCCGAAATCCTTGTACCGGAACGGCTTCAGCGGCTTGCCGTCGATCTTGGCCGGGATCTGGGCGATCAGGTGGCTCGCCTGCTGGTGGGCCGCCTGCGCGCGGGGCGGCACCGGCGTGTCGGAGCCGGCCTCGACCAGGTAGGCGCAGTCGCCGATGGCGAAGATGTCGGGGTCGCGGGTGGTCTGCAGCGTCGGCGTCACCACCAGCTGATTGGTCCGCGTCGTCTCCAGGCCGCCGATGCCCTGCAGGAAGGGCGGCGCCTTCACGCCCGCCGCCCAGACGACCAGTTCGGACGGGATGAAGGTGCCGTCGGCGAGCTGCACGCCGTCGGCGCGCACCTCGGTGACCCGCGCCTTCACGCGCACGTCGACGCCGATCTTGCTGAGGAGCTGCATCACCTCGGCCGAGAGGCGCTGCGGCACCGCCGGCAGGATCCGGTCGGCGGCCTCGACCAGGGTGATGCGGATGTCCTTGCCCGGGTCGATCTTGTCGAGCCCGGTCGAGACGACGTGGCGCAGGGTCCGGTGGAGCTCGGCGGCGAGTTCCGTCCCGGTCGCGCCCGCGCCGATCACCGTGACGTGGAGCTGGCCGGGCCGGACCGGGCCGGCCTGCGTGTGCGCGCGCAGCGAGGCGTTCACGAGGCGCTGGTGGAAGCGCACCGCCTGGTCCTGGGTGTCGAGGGCGATGGCGTGCTCTGCGACGCCCGGCGTGCCGAAATCGTTGGTGGTGGAGCCCACCGCCATCACCAGCGTGTCGTAGGGGACGGCGCGCTCGGGCGTGATCTCGCGCCCTTCCGCGTCGTGGCTCGCGGCGAGCTGGATCGTGCGCGCCTCCCGGTCGAGCCCGGTCATCCGCCCGATCCGGTAGCGGAAGCCGTGCATGTGGGCATGGTGCAGGTAGTCCACCGCGTGGTGGCCGACGTCGAGGCTGCCGGCCGCCACCTCGTGGAGCAGCGGCTTCCAGATATGCGTCCGGGCGCGGTCCACGAGGGTGACGTGCGCGCGCTTGCCGCGCCCGAGCTTGTCGCCGAGCTTCGTGACCAGCTGCAGTCCGGCTGCGCCGCCGCCGACCACCACGACGCGATGAAGGCCCGACTCGTTCTCGACGGATGCCATCGACACTCTTTCTCCCCCCGGACCGGGATCAGTCGCCGGCCTCCTTACACGGCCTGGGTTGCCGAATACCACATCGCCGGCCGCGACCCCCGGTCACGAGTGCGACGTCGCGCACCGGACGGGCGGCGCGCGGAGCCCGGTCACGCCGGCGGGGCGCCCGGCTGGCGCAGCGGATGCGCCTCCGCGACCGCCGGCAGGGCGAGGCAGGCCTCGGCGATTCGCGCGACCGTCGGGTAGGCCGCCGTGTCGATGCCGAAGATGCCCGTCCCGACCCAGAGGCTGACGAGGCAGAGGTCGGCGTGGCTCACCGAATCGCCCTGGCAGAACCGGCCCGTCCCCGGCTCGGTGGCGAGGCGCGTCTCCAGGGTCCGGAGGCCGGTCTCGAAGGCGTTGCGCAGGAAATCCAGCATGCGCTCCCGGGGCAGGCCGTAATGCTTCATCAGGAAGGTGCGCACCCGGGGCACGTAGAGCGGGTGGGTGTCGCACGCGACCACCTGCGCCAGCGAGCGGGCGCGGGCCCGCGCCCGGGGCTCCTCGGGCAGGAGGCGGACGCCGCCGCGCGTCTCCTCCAAGTAGTCGAGGATCGCCAGCGACTGGGTGAGCGGCGGCCCGTCGCCGTCGAACAGCGCCGGCACCGCGCCCTGCGGGTTGATCTTCCGGAACGCCGGCTCGTGCTGGTCGCCGGCGTCGAGGTCGATGAAGGTCTCCTCGTAGGCGATGCCCTTCAGCTTCAGGGCGATCCGCACCCGGAAGGCCGCGGCCGAGCGCCAGTTGCCGTACATGTGCATGGGTCAGCGGTCTCCGACGGGGTCGAGCGAGCACAGCCGACTTCGCCGCGGCCCGCAAGGGGGCTGCGCGCGCGGCGGCCCGGGGGCGACAAGCAGTCCCGCCGGGCCCATATCGGTCTCCCGCCCCGGAGAGCCCGCACGATGGCCGATCAGACCGACGCCCGCCGCTTCATCCCCCTGAACATCGCGGTCCTGACCGTCTCCGACACCCGCCGCCCGGAGGACGACCGCTCGGGCGACACCCTGACCCAGCGCCTCACCGAGGCGGGGCACATCCTGGCGGCCCGGTCGATCGTCCCGGACGAGGTCCCGGCGATCCGCGCGCGGGTGGAGGCGTGGCTGCGCGACCCCGGCGTCGACGTGGTGATCACCACCGGCGGGACCGGCTTCACCGGCCGCGACGTCACCCCCGAGGCGCTGGAGCCGCTGTTCGAGAAGCGCATGGACGGCTTCTCGGCCGTGTTCCACCGGATCTCGTACGACAAGATCGGCACCTCGACCCTGCAATCCCGCGCCACCGCGGGGGTCGCGCGGGCGACCTACGTGTTCGTGCTGCCGGGCTCGCCCGGCGCCTGCCGCGACGCCTGGGACGGGATCCTGGCCCAGCAGCTCGACTACCGGCACCGGCCCTGCAACTTCGTGGAGATCATGCCGCGCCTCGACGAGCACCTGCGGCGCGGCGCGAGCCTCACGGTGTGAGGCCGCGCGCTACGCGAGGTTCCCCTCCTTGCGGCGCAGGACCGAGTGCTTGCGGCCGTAGAAGAAGTACACGACGAGGCCGAGCGCCATCCAGATCACCAGCCGCAGCCACGTGTCGAGGGGCAGGCCGATCATCAGGAGCAGGCAGGACAGGATGCCGAGGATCGGCACGACCGGCACGGCGGGCGCCCGGAACGGCCGCTTCATGGTGCGCTCGGCCCGCCGCAGGTAGAGGACCGAGCCGCAGACGAGGATGAAGGCCGCGAGGGTGCCGATGCTCACCATCTCGCCGAGGATGTGGATCGGCACCAGCGCCGCCACCACGGCGACCGCGGCGCCGATCATCGCCTGGCTGCGATACGGCGTCTGGTAGGTCGGGTGGACGTGGGAGAACATCTTCGGCAGCAGGCCGTCCTGCGCCATGGTGAAGAAGATCCGGCTCTGGCCGTAGAGCAGGACGAGGATCACCGTCGTCAGCCCGGTCAGCGCCCCGAGCTTGATCAGGAGGCTGAACCAGCCGATGCCGATCACGTCGACGCCCTTGGCGATCGGGTCCGGGACGTTGAGGTCCTTGTAGGGCACGAGACCGGTGAGCACGGCGGCGACGAGCACGTACAGGATCGTGCAGACCGCGAGCGAGCCCAGGATGCCGATGGGCATGTCCTTCTGGGGCTTGCGCGCCTCCTGGGCGGCGGTCGAGACCGCGTCGAAGCCGATGAAGGCGAAGAACACCACGCCCGCGCCGCGCAGAACGCCGCTGTAGCCGAAATGGCCGAAGGTCCCGTCGTTGTCCGGGATGAGCGGGCTCCAGTTCGCGGCGTTCACGTGGCCCCAGCCCAGGGCGATGAAGGCGACCACGACGGTGAGCTTCACCGCGACCATGATGTTGTTGAAGAGCGCCGATTCCTTCGTGCCCCGCATCAGCAGGATCGTGATCAGCGCCACGATCAGGACCGCCGGCAGGTTCAGCAGCGCGGTCCCGCCGCCCTCGATCGGCGTGCCCGGCGCGTTGGCGAACTGCGCCGGGATCACGATGCCGACGCTCTTCAGGATGCTGGTCACGTAGCCCGACCAGCCGACCGCCACGGTGGCGGCGCCCATGGCGTATTCGAGGATCAGGTCCCAGCCGATCAGCCACGCGAAGAACTCGCCGAGCGTCGCGTAGGTGTAGGTGTAGCTCGATCCGGCGACCGGGATCAGCGCGGCCATCTCCGAGTAGCAGAGGCCGACGAAGGCGCAGGCGATGCCGCCGAGCACGAAGGACAGCATGATCCCCGGCCCGGCATACTGGGCCGCGGCCGTGCCGGTCAGGACGAAGATGCCGGCGCCGATGATCGCCCCGATGCCCATCGCGGTGATCGAGAGGGCGCCCAGCGACTTCGAGAGCTGTTGCTCGCCCTCGCCGCTCTCGACGATGTCCTCGACCGACTTGCGCCCCATCAGGCCCGACGAATCCATTGCACCATCCTTCCAGATCGGGGTGGCTCAGCGCGTCGACATGTCCGGAGACGGCGACGATCCTGCCGCGCTTCCAGAGTTGTAGGGGCGGATCGACCGACAACAACGTGAGCGGGCGCAAGATTCTTCCGGAGCAAGATTCTCCCGAGCAAGATCTTTCCGGTCAGGCGCGCTCGATCCGAGCGATCAGCGGCCTGACCTTGAGGCGACCCGTGAACGCGCCCTCGGCACGCAGGGCCTCGCGCCGGACGACGTCGCCGGCCCGGGCCTGCCGGGCGCCGACGACGGTCTCCGCCCGTCTGACGAGCCGGCCGAGCCAACGCCCGGCCGGGCGGTGCAGGCGGCCGAGCGCCGTCTCCGGCCGCGCGGTCCCGACGAAGCGGTCGAGGGTGCGGATCCAGCCCTCGGCCGGGACGTCGCCGGCCTCCAGGCACAGGATCCAGTCCCGCCGGGCCGCGGCGGCGCCCGCCGCGTAGGGATTGCCGCCCCGGTGCAGCACGAGGGTCGCGCCCGTGGCCTCCGCGACGGCCGCCACGGCCTCGCTCTCGCGGCCCGCGACGATCACCGCGTCGCCGACGAGGCCGCCGGCCACGCCGGAGACGAGCACGCTGAGCGTGTCGGCCAGGCGATCGATCGCGTCCGGATCGGCCGGTTCGGCCAGATAGGTCACGGCGGAGAGCATGAGCGCGCGCATAGACGATTCTGCGGCGCCGTAAACTGCCCCGCGGCCCGCGCGCCGACGCGTCGCCGTTCGGACGGGCTGCAGAACCGCATTTGCCTGAAAAAAAGGCGCCCGTCGCCATCGCGTTCGCTCTATGTTCTTATATGGATGCGTGAGGGAGGCGAGTCGTCATGGGGGGCACGCGCGACGGGACCGCCTCCGGGGCCGCGCCGCGACTCGGGCCGAGCGTCGCGGAACCGGCCGCCCGGCGGGGGCGCGGCGCGACGGCCAACCCGACGGGCCGATACGAATCCGCCCGGCGCGAGGCGTTCCATGACGAGACCTGGACGGCGGACGCTCCGGCACCCCTGCGCACGGAGGTCACGCCAGAGCGGTCCGCCCGGATCATCGCGCGCAACAGCTCGCCCGACATCCCGTTCGACCGGTCGATCAACCCGTACCGGGGCTGCGAGCACGGCTGCATCTACTGCTACGCGCGCCCGACCCATGCCTGGCTCGGCCTGTCGCCGGGGCTCGACTTCGAGTCGCGGATCTTCACCAAGCCGGACGCCGCCCGGCTCCTCGCCCGCGAGATCGCCGCGCCGGGCTACCGGCCCGACACGATCGCCCTCGGCACCGCCACGGATCCCTACCAGCCGGTCGAGCGGGAGCACCGGCTCACCCGCGCGGTTCTGGAGGTGCTGCGGGAGGCCCGCCACCCCGTCAGCATCACCACCAAGTCGGACCTCGTGCTGCGCGACCTCGACCTCCTGGCAGAGATGGCGGCGGAGAACCTCGTGCTGGCGGCGATCTCGCTGCCGACGCTGGATCCGGACCTCGCCCGCCGCCTCGACCCGCGGGCGCCGCGGCCGGGCAAGCGGCTCGCGGCGATGCGGGGCCTGAGCGCGGCGGGCGTGCCCGTCATGGTCAACGTCTCGCCGATCATCCCCGGCCTGACGGACCACGAGATCGAATCGATCCTGGCCGAGGCGCGCGCGCACGGGGCGAGCCGGATCGGCCACGCGCTGCTGCGCCTCCCGGGCGAAGTCGCGGACCTCGTGGCGGACTGGTTCACCGAGCATTATCCCGAACGCAGGGCGCGGGCCTTCGCACTCCTGCGGGAAGCCCGGGGCGGGCGCGAGAACGACCCGCGCTTCGGCCACCGCTTCCGCGGGGAGGGCGCCTACGCGGCGATGATCGGCCAGCGGGTCCGGCTCGCCGGCACGCGTCTCGGTTTCGCCTTCGGGCGCATCGCGCTGAATCGCGACGCCTTCCGGAAGCCCGGCGCGCAGCTGGCGCTGTTCTGACACGCGACCGACGCGGCGGCGCGCGCGAGGCGGCGGACCTGTCCCACAGTACGGTTCAGCGAAAATTCCAGTCATTTTGGCCGGAAGCGGCGTAAAAATACATTTCCAAAGATAGAAAACGACTCAAATGTTGCTCCCAAAGTGGATTTTTAGATGTCTAAGGCGTGAGTAAAATCGCAGAACGTAAGATTGACATCTGTGCCATTGTGGTTCAAATGCCTGAGATCGCGAGGTTTACTGCGAGATTTTGACCAAGTTTGATTGAGTTATCGAATTTCAGTTCTATATTGAGGGTCGTTCTGTGCGTAAGAGCGCGATTTTGTCCGGCGTCCGTGTCCGCAGATCCCGCCAATGGACGCTGTGCGCCGTGATCCGGTCGCGGGCGAGCCTCGCGCCGCGGCCCTGCTCGGTTCTGCCGGTCGCGACTGCCGTCCTTCCTTGAGACGGTAGCGTGTCGGGGTTTCGACCTTCGATGCCGACCGGGCGAACTCCCGGACTCGCCGCGCCCTCGCCGCGCCCTTCGAGCGAACCGGGCCGGCGCCGCGTCGGGGTGCCTGTCGCGTCGCTCAGCCTTTCCGTCGACCGAGGCCGACCGGCCGCCCTGCTCGAACCGGGCAGCCCGGCGGCGGGCCGCGCGCCTCGACGCACCGCGAAGAGAGATCCCGACCCTCATGCTGCGTCTTCCGCGTCCGTCCATCGGCACGATCCTGTGCGCGATCCTGTTCTCACTCAGCGCCATGCTGCTGGCCGCGGGCGCCCGGACGGCGCTGGAGGCCGGGGCGCAGGAGCGGGAGAGCCGCCGCGTCGTCGCGCTCACGGAAGGCAGCCGTATCCTCCTCGAGATCCTGCTCGCCGTGCGCCTCGAGCGGGGGCGGACCCTGCAGGCGCTGATCGCCGCGGACAGGATCCCGCCCGCCGACGCGGCCCTGATCGCCCGACAGCGCGCGACCCGGATCGACCGGCTGGCGGCGCTCCTGAGCCTGGTGCGCGCGATCGACACCGCCGCGGTGGCGAAGACGGTCGATCCGCTCCGACGGGCGCACGAGGCCGTCACCGGCCTGACGTCGCGGATCGACGCGGCCCTCGCGGTCCCGGTCGCGGAGCGCGAGGCCGCGACCGCGGAGGTCGCCGCGACCGCCTTCCGGGATCTGCTCGACGCCCTCACGGCGACCAGCGGGGCCGTCGACGTCACGATCCCGCGCCGGGACGCGGCGCTGGCCCGCGCCCTGGACATCAAGCGCGCCGCCTGGATCACGCGGGTCGCGATCGGCGGCAACGTGGCGCGGGCCGAGACGGCCGTGACGCGGGGCACGGGCTGGTCCGAGGAGGAGCGCCTCGCGGAGGCCGAGGAGCGCGGCCGCGTCGCGGCGAGCTGGGCGAATCTCGTCGATCACATGGACGACACGCTGCCGCGGGCGGTCCAGGACGCCTTCGTGAGGGCGGGCGCCAGCAACTTCGAGGGTGAGGTCGCGGCGCGGCGGCAGGCCTTGCGGGCGGCCCTGAGCCGGGGCCAGCCGCCGGGCGTCGCGATCCAGGACCTGCGCGACCGCAACACGCGGGAGGTCAACACTATCGCCGACCTCGCCGAGGCGGCGCTGAACGCGATGGTCGCCCGCGCGCAGGAACTCTTCGCTGAGGCGGGGGCGACGCTGCTGCACACCGGCCTGTTCCTGGCCGCATCGGTGCTGCTCGCCGGTGCCGGCGCCGTCGTCGTCGTCCGCCGCGTGCTCGGGCCGCTCCGGGCCATGATCCAGGCGATGCGGGCGCTCGCCTCCGGCGACGTCGCCGTGGAGATCCCGGCCCGCGGGCGGCGGGACGAGATCGGCGCGATGGCGGCGGCCGTGGAGGTCTTCCGGGACAACCTCGTCCGCACCCGCGCCCTGGAGGCAGAGGCGGACGAGGCGGCGCGCGCCGCGGAGGCGCAGCGCCGGACCATGACGCACACGATGGCGCAGACCTTCGAGGCGGCGGTGGCCGGCATCGTCGGGCAGGTCTCCGCCGCCGCGGCCGAACTGCAGACCACGGCCTGGGAGATGACCACCACAGCCCAGGAGACGGCCAGCCAGTCCGATACCGTGGCCGCGGCCGCCGAGGAGGCGTCCGCCGGCGTCAGGACGGTGGCCGCCGCGGTGGAGGAACTCGGCACCTCCGTCCAGGAGATCGGGCGGCAGGTCCAGGGCTCGTCCGAGCTGGCCCGGAGCGCGGTCGGCGAGGCCGACCAGACGGCTGCCCTGGTGGCGGCGCTGAACGCGTCCGTCGCCCGGGTCGACGCCGTCGTCGAGCTGATCGCCCGCATCGCCGCGCAGACGAACCTGCTGGCGCTCAACGCCACGATCGAGGCGGCGCGGGCCGGCGAGGCCGGCCGCGGATTCGCGGTCGTCGCAACCGAGGTCAAGGAACTGGCCGCCCAGACCGGTCGGGCCACCGACGAGGTCGGCCGGCAGATCGGCGAGATCCGGACCGTGACCGGTCAGGCGGTGCGGGCGATCGGGACGATCACCGGCCGGATCGGGGAGATCGACGCCGTGGCCGCCGCCATCGCGGCCGCGGTGGAGCAGCAGGGGGCGGCGACGCAGGAGATCGTCCGCAACGTCGCCCAGGCCAATGCCGGCACGCAGGAGGTCACCGGCAACATCGCCGGCGTGGCGCAGGCGGCCGACCGGACCGGTCGCGCGGCCGACCACGTGCTGACGGCCGCCACCGCGCTCACGCGTCAGTCGGAGGAACTCGCCGCGGAGGTCGAGCGCTTCCTCACGGGCGTCCGGGCCGCGTGACCCGTCGCCCGGCTCAGTCGAAGCCGCGGGTGAAGCTCAGCCGGTGGTGGGGGCTGCGCCCGAGCTGCGTCAGGCCGGCGCGGTGGACGGCCGTCCCGTAGCCGACATTGCGCTCCCAGCCGTAGCCGGGATGGCGCCGGGCGAGCCGCCGCATCAGCTGGTCCCGGAGCACCTTGGCGACGATCGACGCGGCGGCGATCTGGGGCACCAAGTGGTCGCCGCCGACGACGGCGCGGCCGGGCAAGCCCGGCAGAGCGTCGCGCCCGTCGACCAGCACGGGCGCGGCGAGGCCGAGCCGCGCCACCGCCCGCGCCATGGCGTCGAGGGTCGCGCCGCGGATGTTGATCCGGTCGATCAGGGCGCGCGACCCCGCCGCCACCGCGACCCGCGCGTGGGCGCGGATCAGGGGGGCCAGCCGGTCGCGCACGGGCTCGGGGACGCGCTTGCTGTCGTCGAGGGCCGCGAGCAGGTCGGCCGGGATCGCCGCCGGATCGAACCAGACCGCGGCCACCACCACGGGTCCGCAGAGCGCACCGCGCCCGACCTCGTCGCAGCCGATCGCCGCCGGATAGGCGGCGGCCCGGGCGGGATCGAACGGCCCGGCGACCGGGGGCCGGGCTCTGGCGGACCCGGCCGGTCCGGCGGGCGATCTGACTGGCGATCTGACTGGCGGCTTGGCGGGTGGCTTGGCGGGCGGCATCGCGCCCTCCTGCCATTCCGCGCGGACGCCGTCACGCGTCAGGCGGCGTCGCGGGTGCTCCGGGCGCCCCCATGCGCCTCGACGATGTTACCGAAGAACTGCCGCGCGCTCACGTCCCAGCCGCGGCGCAGGGCCTCGGCCCGGCACTCGGCGCGCGACAGGCGCAGGGCCGCCAGCGCGGCGACCCGCAGGTCCGGGTCGAGCACGCCGACCCGCGTGCCGCCGACGACGTCGTTCGGACCCGGCACCGGGAAGGCCGCCACCGGGAGGCCGCTGGCCAGGGCCTCCAGGAGCACGATGCCGAACGTGTCGGTGAGGCTCGGGAAGACGAAGACGTCGCAGGCCGCGTAGACCGCCGAGAGGTCCGCGCCGGTGCGGGTGCCGAGGAAGTGCGCCGCCGGCGCGAGCGCCTGCAGCCGCGCGCGGTCCGGACCGTCGCCCACCACCACCTTGGTGCCGGGCAGGTCGAGGGCGAGGAAGGCCGCGACGTTCTTCTCCACGGCGAGCCGACCGACGTAGAGGAACAGCGGCCCCGGCAGGCCGGCGAGTTCCGCCGGCCCGGGCGTCCCGGGCTCGGCCGGCCGGAACCGCTCCGTGTCCACGCCCCGGGTCCAGCGCATCAGCCGGCCGAAACCCCGCGCCGCGAGCTCGCCCTGGAGCGAGGCGGTGCTGACCATCGTCCCGCGGGCGGCGCCGTGGAACCGGCGCAGGTACGCGTAGGACCACGCCTCCGGCACCGGGGCGCGGGCGGCGAGGTATTCAGGGAAGCGCGTGTGGTAGCTCGTCGTGAAGGGCAGGTCGTGCGCGAGGCAGTGCCGGCGCGCCGCGAGGCCGACCGGCCCCTCCGTGGCGATGTGCACGTGGCTCGGCCGCTCGGCCCGCCAGCGCGCCGCCACCCGCTCGCGCCCGGCATAGGCGAGGCGGATCTCCGGGTAGCCCGGCAGCGGCAGCGAGCGGAAATCCGCGACGGACAGCAGCGTCGTGGCGAAGCCGTGCTCCGGCGCGCGCCGGACCATCTGCTCGAGGGAGCGCACGACGCCGTTCACCTGGGGGTGCCACGCGTCGCTGGCGATCAGGAGCTTCACGGCGGCGCCCTCACGCCACCGCGCGCCGGCCCGGCAGGGGCTGCGGCACGACCTCGGCCTCCCGCGCCCGCAGGAGGCTCGGGTAGTGCAGCACCTCGATGCGGCCGTCGTAGTGCTCCACGAGCCCGGTGCAGGATTCCACCCAGTCGCCGGTGTTGAGGTAGCGCAGGTCGCCGATCGGCCGGTCCGCGGCGTGGTGGATGTGGCCGCAGATCACCCCGTCGGCGCCCTGGCGGCGGGCCTCCTCGGCCAGGATCGTCTCGAAGCGGCCGATGAAGCTCACCGCGTTCTTCACGCGCAGCTTCGCCCAGGCCGACAGCGACCAGTAGGACAGGCCGAGCCGCCGCCGGACCTTGTTGATCAGCGTGTTGAGGGAGAGCGCCAGCGTGTAGGCGCCGTCGCCCAGATGGGCGAGCCACGGCGAGTGGCGCACCACCATGTCGAACTGGTCGCCGTGGATGACGAGGTAGCGCTTGCCGTCCGCCGCCTCGTGGATCGCGGTCTCGGCGAGTTCGATGCCGCCGAAGCTCGTGCCCACGTAGTCGCGCAGGAACTCGTCGTGGTTGCCGGGCAGGTAGACGATCCGCGCGCCCTTGCGGACCTTGCGCAGGAGCTTCTGCACCACGTCGTTGTGCTCTTGCGGCCAGTACCAGCCCGAGCGCAGCTGCCAGCCGTCCACGATGTCGCCGACGAGGTAGATCGTGTCGGCGTCGTAGTCCTTCAGGAACGACAGCAGCAGGCCGGCCTGGCAGCCGCGCGTGCCGAGATGCAGGTCGGACAGGAACAGCGTCCGCACGCGGACCGGCATCTCCTCAACCTCGGCCACGGCATCCTCTCCCGGCGGCTGAACGGTGCCGGGATCCAGAGCGCGATCCGATCTCAGTTTGATGACGCGGGTTCCGACGGGGCGGAAAGACTTCGGTGTGCGGTGCCGCGAAGCCTCTCAACCGGAGCACGACTTCGTTGCGGCGCACAAAAAATTTTTTTGGCAAGTTCCGGAAGTTTTTCCGGTTTTCCTTTCGAGCGTCACCGCCTCATAATACCAAGAACCGGCCGCTCGGCACGAGCACGGCCGGACCTTGACAGGAAGGCGGCGAGGACGGCCCTGGAGCCGTTGGACGGGACGGCAATTCGGAGGCGACCGGCGCGCGGGGGCGCGCCGCGACGCGAGCGGCGTGAGGCCGCCTGCCGCTCCGCGGAGACCCCCCGATCACGGCAGAGGATGGCGTTCGAGGGGGTGCGGCGCGAGCCGCTCTCGACGGCGCCGGACCGACTCCCTGAGGACGCTTGGACAACCCGGCGCGGGTTCACGCCCGCGCGCAATGGACTTTTCGGAGGAAACATCATGGCCGCAACCCGGCGCCCCGGTCGCAACCACCTCTTCATCCCGGGCCCCACCAACATCCCGGAGCGCGTCCTGCGCGCCATGCACGTGCCGTCGGAGGATCACCGCTCGCCGAGCTTCCCCGAGCTGGTGAAGCCACTCCTGCAGGACTCCAAGATGGTGTTCGGCTCGACCGCCGGGACGGTCATCCTGTTCCCGTCCTCGGGCACCGGCATCTGGGAATCGGCCCTGTCCAACACCCTCTGCCGCGGCGACACGGTGCTGACCTCGCGCTACGGCCAGTTCAGCCACCTCTGGGTCGACATGGCCCAGCGCCTCGGCCTCGACGTGGTCGTCCAGGAGGAGGAGTGGGGCACCGGCGCCGATCCGCAGAAGATCGAGGAGGCCCTGCGCGCCGACAAGGACCATAAGATCAAGGCCGTGATGGTCGTCCACAACGAGACCGCCACGGGCGTCACCAGCGACATCGGCGCGGTGCGCAAGGCGATCGACGCCGCCGGGCACCCGGCCCTGCTGTTCGTGGACGGCATCTCGTCGATCGGCTCTCTGCCGTTCGAGATGGACGCGTGGAAGGTCGACTGCGCCATCGCGGGCTCGCAGAAGGGCTTCATGCTGCCGGCCGGCCTCGGCCTGATCTGCATCAGCCCGAAGGCGCTCAAGATCGCCGAGAGCGGCACCGGCCGCAACGACCGGCTCGGCCACGCCTACTTCGCCTGGAAGGATCAGCTGGCCGCCAACGCCACCGGCTACTTCCCCTACACCCCCGTCCTGCCGCTGCTCTACGGCCTGCGCGAGGCCCTGGCGGTCGTGAAGGAAGAGGGGCTGGAGAACGTCTACCACCGCCACCACGTCCTCGCCGAGGCGACCCGCCAGGCGGTCGCGGCCTGGGGCCTCAAGCCCTGCGCCAAGGAGCCCAAGTGGAACTCCGACACGGTCACGGCGATCGTGGTGCCGGAGGGCGCCGACGCCGCCAAGGTGATCACCCACGCCTACGAGCGCTACAACCTCTCGCTGGGCGCCGGCCTGTCGAAAGTCGCCGGCAAGGTGTTCCGCATCGGCCACCTCGGCGACCTGAACGAGCTGTCGCTGCTGGGTGCCATCGCGGGCGCCGAGATGGCCATGCTCGATTGCGGCATCAAGGTCACGCCGGGCTCGGGCGTCGCCGCCGCTTCCAGCTACCTGCGCGAGAATCCGCTGCATAAGGCGTGATCTGCGCCCGCGATCGGGGCGGGACCGGGTTGCCGGGCCCGCCCCGACGCGCAAGTAAGAACAAGACTATCGAGGAAACCGCCCGTCGTACGAGAGGGGTCCTATGACCAAGAAGATCGTGTTCCTGGATCGTGAATCCCTCGATGCCAGGGTCCGACCGTTCAATTTCCCCCACGAATACGTCGAGCACGAGTCGACCTGGACGCCGGAGGAGATCGTCTCCCGCCTCCAGGGCGCGGAGATCGCGCTGATCAACAAGGTCCCGATGCGGGCCGAGACGCTGAAGCAGCTCCCCGACCTGAAGCTGATCGCGGTCGCCGCCACCGGCACCGACGTGGTCGACAAGGCCCAGGCCAAGGCCCAGGGGGTCACGGTCGTCAACATCCGCAACTACGCGTTCAACACCGTGCCGGAGCACGTGGTCGGGCTGATGTTCGCCCTGCGCCGGGCGATCGTGCCCTACGCCAACTCGGTGCGGCGCGGCGACTGGGCGAAGTCCAAGCAGTTCTGCTATTTCGACTATCCGATCTACGACATCGCCGGCTCGACGCTCGGCATCGTCGGCTACGGGGCGCTGGGCAAGTCGATCGCCAAGCGCGCCGAGGCGCTGGGCATGAAGGTCATCGCCTACGACGTGTTCCCGCAGGACGGGCTGGTCGATTTCGAGACGATCCTGACGCAGTCCGACGTGATCACGCTGCACGTGCCGCTGACCCCCGACACCAAGGGGATGATCGGCGCCGCCGAGCTCAAGAAGATGAAGAAGAGCGCCATCCTCATCAACACGGCCCGCGGCGGCCTCGTGGACGAGGCGGCCCTTCTCGAGGCGCTCAAGGACGGCACCATCGCGGGCGCCGGGTTCGACGTGGTGGCGCAGGAGCCGCCCAAGGACGGCAACATCCTGTGCGACGCCGACCTGCCGAACCTGATCGTCACGCCGCACGTCGCTTGGGCGAGCAAGGAGGCGATGCAGATCCTGGCCGACCAGCTCGTCGACAACGTCGAGGCTTTCGTGGCGGGCAAGCCGCAGAACGTGGTGGAAGCCTAAGCTCAAAATCAGCAACGGGCGTTCCCCTCCCCCCTGCGGGGAGTGGCCAGGGGTGGGGGTGGTGCAGGAGGCACTGCTCCGCTCAATTCTCCACCACCCCCACCTCCGGCTCCTCCCCGCAAGGGGGAGGAGAGGGGCTGCGTCCACGCACCGACCCAACCAACATCAGCGCCGGCGCCCCACGGGCGCGACGGAAAGGTCCCAAGAAAATGACGAAAAAACTGCTGTTCCTGTTCGACACCGATGCCGTGCCGAACGTGTTCGACACGGTCGTCGGCTACGACGGCGGCGCCGACCACATCACCGGCTACGGCGGCGTGAATCCCGACAATGTCGGCGCCCTGGTCGACGGCACGATCTACACCCGCGGCGGCTCCGAGAAGAAGTCGACGGCGATCTTCGTCGGCGGCGGCAGCATGGCGGCGGGCGAGGCGCTGTTCACCGCCGTCAAGAAGCGCTTCTTCGGCCCGTTCCGGGTCTCGGTGATGCTCGATTCCAACGGCTCCAACACCACGGCCGCCGCGGGCGTCGCGCTGGTGGCCAAGGCCGCGGGCTCGCTCCAGGGCAAGAAGGCCGTCGTGCTGGCGGGCACCGGCCCGGTCGGCATGCGCTCGGCCGCTCTGCTCGCCGGCGAGGGCGCCGAGGTCACCATCGCGGGCCGCGCCCTCGACAAGACCCAGGCCGCCGCGGACCAGATCAACACGCGCTTCAAGGTCAACGTGAAGGCCGCCGCGACCCCCGACGAGGCCTCCCGCGTCGCCCTGGTGAAGGGCACGAACCTCGTGTTCACGGCCGGCGCCATCGGCGTCGAGCTGCTGCCGGAAGCCGCCTGGGCGCAGGAATCGTCGATCGAGTTCGTCGCCGACTACAACGCCCAGCCCCCGACGGGCATCGGCGGCATCGACGTGATGGACAAGGGCAAGGAGCGCAACGGCAAGCAGGCCTTCGGGGCGCTGGGCATCGGCGGCCTGAAGCTCAAGCTGCACCGGGCCTGCGTCGGCCAGCTCTTCGAGAGCACCGACAAGGTGCTCGACGCCGAGGAGATCTACGCCCTCGCCAAGACGATGGCCTGAGGAGGCGCCGGTGACCGAGACGCATCGCCCCGAGACCGACAGCATCGAGAAATTCCTGACGGAGCTGGCGAGCGCTGCCCCCACCCCCGGGGGCGGCGGCGCGGCGGCGATCTCCGGCGCCATGGGCGCGGCCCTTGTGTCGATGGTCTGCAACCTCACCATCGGCAAGAAGAAGTACGTCGAGGTCGAGGCCGAGCTGAAGGAGGTCCTGGCCAAGTCCGAGGGCCTGCGGGTCGTGCTCACCGGCATGATCGGCGAGGACGTCCAGGCCTTCGACGCCGTCATGGGCGCCTACGGCCTGCCCAAGAACACCGACGACGAGAAGGCGGCCCGCGCCGAGAAGATCCAGGCGGCGCTCAAGACCGCCTGCGACGTGCCGCTCGCCTGCTGCCGGGCCTGCCGCGCGGTGATCGACCTCGCGGCCATCACCGCCGACAAGGGCAACCTCAACGTCGTGTCGGATGCCGGCGTGGCGGTGCTCTCCGCCTATGCCGGCCTGCGCAGCGCGGCGCTGAACGTCTACGTGAACGCCAAGGGTCTCGAGGACCGCGCGTTCGCCGAGGAGCGGCTGAAGGAGCTGGAGGATCTGCTCGGCGAGGCCGGCGCACTCACCGAGAAGGTCTACGCGGTCGTCAAGGACAAGGTGAACTGAACCGGCGACTTGGGTCAGCACCGCGCGTCACAGCGTGCTCGGTCGGCCCCGTCGACGCCGCCGTCTCTGCGAGCGCAGCGAAGCAATCCAGTTGGCGCCACGATCTCAGAGGTCGCGCTGCCCTGGGTCACGTCGCTGCGCTCGCGATGACGGACAGCGCGTCCTGAACGAAGCGTTCCGGCGTACTTTGTAGCGATTCAACAGTCGAGGCCGGGTGCATCGTGCTCCCGGCCTCGCTGTTTTCCTGTATGCTGCATCGCAATATGAAATACGATCTGTGTTGCGACCGCGAAAAAGTCGCGGTCAATCAGGAGCTTAAAAAATTTGACGGGCGTAATCTTTCGACTCAACTAAAGTAGAGAGCGTCAACGGCGGCAACGAACCGCGGAGGAGGCGCCGAATGGACGTCCACGAGTATCAGGCCAAGGAGCTGCTCGCGAGCTTCGGCGTGGCCGTCCCGAAAGGCGCGATCGCCTTCAGCCCGGACCAGGCGGTCTACGCGGCCACCGAGCTCGGCGGCTCGTTCTGGGCCGTGAAGGCGCAGATCCACGCCGGCGCCCGCGGCAAGGCCGGCGGGATCAAGCTGTGCCGGACCTACAACGAGGTCCGCGACGCCGCGAAGGATCTCCTCGGCAAGCGCCTCGTCACGCACCAGACCGGCCCCGAGGGCAAGCCGGTGCAGCGGGTCTACGTCGAGACCGCCGACCCGTTCGAGCGCGAGCTCTACCTCGGCTACGTGCTGGACCGGAAGGCCGAGCGCGTGCGGGTCATCGCCAGCCAGCGCGGCGGCATGGACATCGAGGAGATCGCCGCCAAGGAGCCCGACTCGCTCATCCAGGTGGTGGTCGAGCCGGCGGTCGGCCTGCAGCAGTTCCAGGCGCGGGAGATTGCCTTCCAGCTCGGGCTCAACATCAAGCAGGTCTCGGCCGCGGTGAAGACGATCATGAACGCCTACCGGGCGTTCCGCGACTGCGACGGCACCATGCTGGAGATCAACCCGCTCGTCGTCACCAAGGACGACCGGGTGCTGGCGCTCGACGCCAAGATGAGCTTCGACGACAACGCGATGTTCCGCCGGCCGGGCATCGCCGACATGCACGACCCGTCCCAGGGCGATCCCCGCGAGGCGCAGGCCGCCGAGCACAACCTCAGCTACATCGGCCTCGAGGGCGAGATCGGCTGCATCGTCAACGGCGCGGGCCTCGCCATGGCCACCATGGACATGATCAAGCACGCAGGCGGCGAGCCGGCGAACTTCCTCGATGTCGGCGGCGGCGCGTCCCCTGAGCGGGTGGCCACGGCCTTCCGGCTGGTCCTGTCGGACCGCAACGTGAAGGCGATCCTCGTCAACATCTTCGCCGGCATCAACCGCTGCGACTGGGTCGCCGAGGGCGTCGTCCAGGCCGCCCGCGAGGTGAAGATCGACGTGCCGCTGGTGGTCCGGCTCGCCGGCACGAACGTCGAGGCCGGCAAGAAGATCCTGGCCGAGAGCGGCCTCGATCTCATCACCGCCGACACGCTGGCTGAGGCGGCCAAGAAGGCGGTCGACGCCTGCTCCGCCGCCAAGACGCAGCACTGAGAGGGGAGACCGCGCCATGAGCATCCTCATCGACGAGACCACCCCGATCATCGTCCAGGGCATCACGGGCGACAAGGGCACCTTCCACGCCAAGGAGATGCTGGATTACGGCACGAACGTCGTCGGCGGCGTCACCCCGGGCAAGGGCGGGCGCACCCATCTCGGCCTGCCGGTGTTCAACACCGTCAAGGAGGCGGTGGCGGCGACCGGCGCCACCACGTCGATCACCTTCGTGGCGCCCCCCTTCGCGGCGGACGCCATCATGGAGGCGGCCGATGCCGGCCTGCGGCTGGTCTGCTCGATCACCGACGGCATCCCGGCCCAGGACATGATGCGGGTGAAGCGCTACCTGTACCGCTACCCCAAAGAGAAGCGGACCATGGTGGTCGGCCCGAACTGCGCCGGCATCATCTCGCCCGGCAAGGCGATGCTCGGCATCATGCCCGGCCACATCTACCTTCCGGGCAATGTCGGGGTGATCTCCCGCTCCGGGACGCTGGGCTACGAGGCCGCCTCGCAACTCAAGGAACTCGGGCTCGGGATCTCGACCTCGGTGGGCATCGGCGGCGACCCGATCAACGGCTCGTCCTTCCTCGACCACCTCGCCCTATTCGAGACCGACCCGGACACCGACGCGGTCCTGATGATCGGCGAGATCGGCGGCCCGCAGGAGGCCGAGGCCTCGGCCTGGATCCGCGAGAACATGTCGAAGCCGGTAATCGGCTTCGTGGCCGGGCTGACCGCCCCGAAGGGGCGCCGCATGGGCCATGCCGGCGCGATCATCTCGGCGGCCGGCGACAGCGCCGCCGAGAAGGCCGAGATCATGCGCTCCTACGGGCTGACGGTGGCGCCGGATCCGGGCTCCTTCGGGCAGACGGTGGCCGACGTGCTGGCCCGGGCCGCGTAGCGCGGCCGGCCCGCCTTACGTCCCGGAACGCGGCGCGGGTCCTCTCTCCCGAGCGGGAGAGGGCGCGCGTCGCGCTGGGCACCGGCCGATGCGCGCCTCCCTCCCGGAGGTGACGGCGCATCGCGCTGAACATCCTCGAGAAAGACCGTGCGCCACGAGGTGGCTCCATGACCCGCACCCTTCACGCAACCCCCGGTCTCGTCGATGCCACGGCCTTCGCGCCGCCGGTGATCGTCGGCACGTCGTCGGAACAGGCGCTGGACATCCTGTTCCAGGCGCTGCTCGACGTCGCCCGCCGGCACGACCCCGACCTCGAGGCGGTCCTGCACGGGACGGCCGACATCTCGCGCTTCTCGCCGCAGATGCTGGCGCGCGCGCTGCAGGTGCAGGGCATCTGGTTCCAGCTGATCTCCATCGCCGAGCAGAACGCCGCGATGCGCCGACGCCGGCACGTGGAGCGCACGGAGGGGCGGGCCGCGCTCGGCGGCTCCTTCGCCAAGGTTTTTTCCGACGCGCGCAAACAGGGGGTGCCCCCTGAAAAAATCCAGGCGCTGCTCAGCGACCTGCGCATCCGCCCGACGCTCACCGCCCACCCGACCGAGGGCAAGCGGGTGACGGTGCTGGAGAAGTTCCGCCGGATCTACCTCGTCCTGCGCGAGCTGGAGATGCCGCGCTGGACCGACCGTGAGCGCAACGGGCTCATGAACGAGCTGCGCGACCAGATCGAGCTGGTCTGGATGACGGGCGAGCTGCACCTGGAGAAGGCGACCGTCGAGCGGGAGGTGGCCTGGGGGCTGCACTTCTTCGACGAGACCCTGTTCGAGATGCTGCCCGAGACCCTGGAGACCCTGCACGAGGCGCTGGCCGAGACCTATCCGGGCACCGAGTTCAGGGTGCCGCCGTTCTTCCAGTTCGGCTCCTGGATCGGCGGCGACCGGGACGGCAACCCCTACGTGACGGCGGCGGTCACCCGGCAGACCCTGCACCGCAACGCGCTCGCCTCGCTCACGCGCTACCGCGACGGCGTCCGCGAGCTGGGGCGGACCCTCTCGCTCACCGAGCGCTCGCTGCCGCTGCCCGAGAGCTTCCGCGCGGAGCTCGACCGGAATCTCGCCGAGAGCGGCCAGGCCCGCGCCATCACCCGGCGCAACCCGGGCGAGCCCTATAGGCAGTACCTGTCCTGCGTCCTGCGCAAGATCGAGGCGACGATCGCCCGCAACGAGGGCGAGCACCCGTCCGGCCCCGACTACGCGAGCGCGGACGGGCTCATCGAGGACCTGCGCACCCTGGAGCGCGGCCTGACCGAGGCCAAGTGCGGGGCACTGGCGCGGGATCTCGTGCGTCCGGTCCGGCGCATGGTCGAGATCTTCCGCTTCTCGACGGTCCGCCTCGACCTGCGCGAGAACACGACCCGGACCACCGACACGCTCCACGCCCTCTGGCGCCAGCGCAACGGCGACGGCGAGCCGCCGGCCCTCGGCTCGGCCGCGTGGCGCCAGTGGCTCGACACGGAGCTCGCCCGGCCGCGCGATCCCGAGCGGTCCTTCGAGGACTTGCCCGACGCCGCCCGCGAGACGCTGGCCACCTTCGCCCTCGTCGCCGAGATGCGCGAGGCCCTCGACCGCGAGGCGTTCGGCGCCTTCGTGCTGTCGATGACCCGCTCGGTGGAGGACGTGCTCGGCGCGTACCTGCTGGCCAAGGAAGCGGGGGTGTTCCTCGACGCCGCCGGGACGGAGATCTGCCCGCTGCCGATCGTGCCCCTGTTCGAGACCATCGACGACCTGCGCGCCGCCCCGGCGATCATGCGGGCGCTGCTCAACGTGCCGGTGGTCCGCCGCTCCACCCGCTGGCAGGGCGGCGTGCAGGAGGTGATGATCGGCTACTCCGACTCCAACAAGGACGGCGGCTTCGTCGCCGCCAACTGGGAGCTCTACAAGGCGCAGAGCAAGCTGACCCGGCTCGGCGAGGAGCTCGGCGTCGGGATCGCCTTCTTCCACGGGCGCGGCGGCTCGGTGAGCCGCGGCGGCGTGCCGACCCAGAAGGGCATCATGGCCCAGCCGCCGGGCTCCATCCGCGGTCGGTTCCGGACCACCGAGCAGGGCGAGGTCGTCTCGTTCAAGTACGCCAACCGCGGCACGGCCGCCTACCAGATGGAGCTGCTGGCGGCCTCGGTGTTCGAGCACGCGCTCGCCGGCGACGGCGAGCGGGTGGGCCCCGGCCACGACGACGCCCTCGAGGCGCTCGCCGGTGCCTCGCGGGCGGCCTACGTCCAGCTGCTCCAGACCGACGGCCTCGTCGACTACTTCCAGGCGGCGAGCCCGCTCGACGAGATCTCCCTTCTCAACATCGGCTCGCGTCCGGCCCGCCGCTTCGGCGCGCGCTCGCTCTCGGACCTCCGCGCGATCCCCTGGGTGTTCGCGTGGTCGCAGAACCGGCACGTGATCACCGGCTGGTACGGCGTCGGCTCGGGGCTGGCGAGCTTCATCGACGTGCGCGGCCGCGACGGCGAGGCGACCCTCAAGCGGCTGTTCAACGAGTCCCGCATCCTCCGCCTCGTCCTCGACGAGGTCGAGAAGACGCTGATGATGGTCGATCTCGACATCGCCCGCGCCTACGCGGGCCTCGTCCAGGACGCGGGCGTCCGGGACCGGATCTTCTCGATGATCGAGGCCGAGTACGCGCTCACCCGCGAGATGGTGCTGCGGGTGAGCGGCGGCACGGAGCTGGCCGAGCGCTTCCCCCTGTTTCGGGACCGCCTGAAGGGCCGGCTCCCGACGATCAACCAGGTCAGCCGCGAGCAGGTCGAGCTGCTCGCCCGCTACCGCGCGGAGACCGACGAGGACCGGCGCGAGGCGGTGAAGTCGGCCCTGCTCCTGTCCATCAACTGCATCGCGGTCGGCTTCGGGGCGACCGGATAGGGGAGGGTCCAGCGGGCTCCCTCTCCCGCGCGGGAGACGGGACCCGTGCCTCGATCCCGTACCGGGGACCCGGTCCATTCGTGCAGCCGCGCCCTGTCAGCGACCCACGCGCGCGCCATTTGCCGCCGATGAACGGGACCGCATCCCGCAACGGCACCAGAACCGTCACCAGGAGAGAGAACCCAAGATGAGCTTCACCCTGATCCAGCAGGCCAAGCCGCGCCTGCACCGCTCCGAACTCGCCGTGCCCGGCTCCAACCCGACCTTCATGGAGAAGTCGGCCTCCTCGGCGGCGGACGTGATCTTCCTCGATCTCGAGGACGCGGTCGCCCCGGACGACAAGGAGAAGGCCCGCACCAACATCATCCAGGCGCTGAACGACCTGGATTGGGGCAACAAGACCATGATGATCCGCATCAACGGTCTCGACACCCACTACATGTACCGCGACGTGGTCGACATCGTCGAAGCCTGCCCGCGGCTCGACATGGTGCTGATCCCCAAGGTCGGCGTGCCGGCCGACGTCTACGCCATCGACGTGCTGGTCACCCAGATCGAGCAGGCCAAGAAGCGCGAGAAGCAGATCGGCTTCGAGGTGCTGATCGAGACGGCCCTCGGCATGGCCAACGTCGAGGCGATCGCCCAGTCGTCGAAGCGGCTGGAGGCGATGTCCTTCGGCGTCGCCGACTACGCCGCCTCGACCCGCGCCCGATCCACCGTCATCGGCGGCGTGAACCCCGACTTCTCGGTGCTGACCGACAAGGACGAGTCCGGCAGCCGCCAGACCCACTGGCAGGACCCGTGGCTGTTCGCCCAGAACCGCATGCTGGTCGCCTGCCGCGCCTACGGACTGCGCCCGATCGACGGACCGTTCGGCGACTTCTCGGATCCGGACGGCTACCGCTCGGCGGCCCGCCGCTGCGCGGCCCTCGGCTTCGAGGGCAAGTGGGCGATCCACCCGAGCCAGATCGAGCTCGCCAACGAGGTGTTCACCCCCTCCGAGGCCGAGGTCACCAAGGCTCGGCGCATCCTCGAGGCCATGGAAGAGGCCGCCAAGGCCGGCCGCGGCGCCGTGTCCCTGGACGGCCGCCTCATCGACATCGCCTCGATCCGCATGGCCGAGGCGCTGATCGAGAAGGCGAACGCCATGAAGGGCTGAAGACGGCTCCGACGCGGGCGGATCCCAGCCCCCTGGCCGGGATCCGCCCTCCGCACGGCGAGGAACGTCTCGTCCTAGCGAGCGCAGCGAAGCAATCCAGGGTCGCGGCTACGGCGACATGCGTGTCGCTGCCGGGTTGCCTCGCTGCGCTCGCGAGGACGGCGGCGCCGCGTGGCCCGAAGTCCCGTCAGAACGGCTGATCGTCCGGTAGCCGCGCCGCTTCCATCTCGTCCGGCGTCGGGTCCCGGTGAACCACGATCCCGGTGGAGCGGTCCGCCGCGATCAGCCCGAGCCGGGCGAACCCGTCGAGCCAGCCGTCCATCGGCCAGATCCCGTGCCGGTCGTGGAAGCGCGCCGCGTTGGCGACGATGTCGCGGAAATGCTGCAGCGGCGGGTCGTAGCCCGGATGATGCTGGTGGTAGGCCCGGGGGCCGCCGAGGAACAGGATCGGCACGCCGGCCCGCTCGGCCCGGAAGGCGAGGTCGGTGTCCTCCGCGCCGTAGCCTGAGAAGGTCTCGTCGAAGCCGCCGAGGCGGTCATAGGTCGCGGCCCGCACCGCGAAGGCGAGGGACCAGAACAGGCCGGGCTGCGGCGCCGGCGCCACCGTGCCGGCGGGCGGGAAGGCCCGCACCGGGTGCGGCGCGCCGAGACGCGCCAGATCCGTCTCGCGCCACCCGTCCGCGACCGCGCCGGCCGGCAGGTAGCCGATCTCGCAGCAGATCAGGCCGTCCCGCTCGGCCACCGCCCGCGACAGGCCCGCGACGAGCCCCGCCGAGGGGATGCAGTCCACGTCGAGGAAGATCAGCGTGTCGGCACCGGCGGCCCGGCGCCCGGCATTGCGCGCCGCGGCGAGCGGCAGGCCGGCACGCGGGAACGGCACGCGCTCCACCGGGAAAGGCAGGGCCGGGTAGGGCGCCGCGTCGTCGCCGATCTCGACGACGACGCAGCGGTCGGGCGGGTCGCCGCGGCCGAGGCCTTCGAGCAGACGGGTCAGGTGCGCGCGCCGGCCCTTGTTGAGGGTGATGACCGCGACGCTCACGGGGCGGTTCCGGCGCGCAGGACGTCGATGCGGTACTTGTCCGTCCGCGCCTGACTCAGGACCTGTGCGAAGGGTGCCGACAGCCGGATGAAGCCCTCGGCGGCGCCGTCACCCGAGAGCGGGTAGTCGGTCTCGCCCAGCCAGTGCACCAGCACGATGTCGCCGCCGGGCGCGATCGTCGCGCCGGCCCGGCGCACGAGCGCGGCGAAATCCTCCGGGGCCAGGAAGTACAGGAACTCGGAGAGGACGATCAGGTCGAACCGCTCCTCGGGCCAGTCCGCCGGCATCGTGCCCTGCCGGATCTCGACGTGGGGGCGATCCGCGCAGCGCGCCCGGGCGTCCTCCAGGGCGGCCGGAACCAGATCCGTGGCGAGCAGACGCTCGCAGCGCTCGGACAGGGCGTGGGTGAAGACGCCGATGGAGCAGGCCGGCTCGAACGCGGCCCGGTAGCGCGCCTGCGGCAGGGCCGCCAGCGTCGCCGCGTACTTGTCGCGCTCGTAGGACGACGAGGTGAAGCGCCAGGGATCCGGGTCGCTGGCGTACATGCCGAGGAAGTAGTCTTCCGGCAGGGTCTTCGTCCGGCGGCTCATGCGGGGACCGCGACGAAGCGCTCGTAGGGGCCGCAGAGCCGGTCGATCATGGCAGGCTCGAGCCGGAAGCCCTGGGGATCGTCCGCGATCAGGTCGGTGGTCTGCGATTCGTGGGCGGCGACGGCGCGCGCCTTGGTCTCGCGATAGGCGGAGACGTCGAGGCGCAGGCCGGCGGGGCTCGGCCCGACCTCGGTCTCGGGCGGCAGGGTCCAGCCCCAGACGGGGTACTCGTAGACGCGGACCCCCGGCATCTGCGGCCGCGCGAGGGCGACGATCGCCGCGGCCGCCTTGTGGTCGCAGTGGGGATCGTGGCGCCACGTGACGAAGACCGCGCCGGCCCCGATCGCCGCGGCCGCGCGGGCGACCGCGGACGCGGCGGCCTCGGCCCCGGGGCCGTCGCTCGGGACGTGCGCGTCCGGGAGGCGCAGGAAGGTGACGGCCTCGGGCCCGAGGCCGAGGACCGCCACGGCCCGCCGGGTCTCCGCCTCGCGCAGGGCGCGCAGTTTCTCGGGCGGGTAGAGACGGGAATGCGTGTGCGACCCGCAGCCGTCGCTGACCACGACGAGATGCACGGGCCGTCCCGACGCCCGGGCGGCGGCGATCAGCCCGCCGCATCCGAGGCTCTCGTCGTCGGGATGGGGCGCGACCACCACGAGCCCCCGGCTCCCCAGGAGGGCGTCGAGGCTCGCCACGGGCAGCGCGTCGGCGGCGGCGAGGAAGGCGTCGGCGCGCATCAGCGGCCTCCGATCCGGTCGGAGGCCGACAAGACGAAGGCCAAGGGAAAGCGCCGGTCGCACCGCGACGGGCTGCTGACGGGATCGATCACGGGACGCTCCACGGACGGTGCGCGGGTTGTGGCGTCCCGGGTTGTCAGGCGCAGCGCATGAACGCGCCATGAGCGGCGCGTTCGGGCCGGCCGGCGGGTGTCAGCGATCGTTCTCGGTGGTGAGCGCGTCGGCGCGGGTGCCCTCGTCGACGCCCCGGCCCGCCGCGAGGTGGACGCCCGGCGTCGGCGCGTCGCGGAAGACCGCACCGGCGGCGCTGAGGGCGCTGCGCAGGGCCTCGACTTGGCCACTAGGCGCGTCGCTATAGCCGCCCTCGAAATCCCGCACGAATCGCTCGTCCAGGCCGACCTTGCCGGCGAGATCGGCCTCCGACCAGCCGAGCAGCCCGCGAGCCGCCCGCGACTGCGCCGGGGTCATGGCGAGCGCCCGGGTCCCGCTCTGCGCGCCCTCGTCCGATCCTGCCAAGGTGATCCTCCTGCTTCGCACTGATCAACAACGATCGCGGTCCCGGATCGTTTCCGGGCGGTCTTCGGCCGAGCGCGACCATAATTGTGCTGAAATCCTGTCGCATCCGGCAAGGCGCAAGGATTCGGAGCGGCCCACGCGAGGGGCCGGACCGCGCGGCCCGCGCGGCGCTTCCGGACCGGGATGACCTGCGCGCGGCGCGCGCGACATGGGGACTGGACGATGAGAGGGGTGCTGATCGCGAGCTTGGCCTGTGCCGTGCTGGCCATGGACCTGACCGCGGCGACGCAGGCGCAGGCGCAGATGGGCGGCTCGCCCACGGGCTTCGGCCGGGGCAACCGCCGGCCGGGCGGCGAGGAGGAGAAGAAGCCCCAGTACGTGCCGGGGACCAAGGCCAGCGAGAAGATGTTCCCGCTGGACTCGACCTGGACCGCCGTGAGCCTGAACGGCAAGCCGTTCACGGGCGGCGACCGGCCGAGCTTCATCATCGACAAGCAGTACCGCGCCCGCGGCTACGGCGGCTGCAACACCTTCGCGGCGACCGCCTTCCCGCTCAAGGAGCAGCACATCGCCGTCGGCCCGCTCGCGCTCACCAAGAAGAGCTGCGACAAGGGCCTCGCGGCCGCCGAGCAGGCGTTCTTCATCGCCCTGCGCACCTCGGCGGTGTGGGACATGGTCGGCTCGCAGCTCGTTCTGAAGAGCCCGAACGGCGAGCTGAAGTTCGACCGGGCCCTTTAAGGGCCGGTTCACCACGCCGAACGACGACGGCCGCCGATTCAGACGCTCTTGAGGGACGTCGGCGCTCACTCCTCCGGTATCGAGGAGTGCGCGGATGCCAGTCGGGATCGGGATCGGACGCGGGGATCCCCTGCGTCCCGCGGTGACGAGGACCGCGCGCTTCTCGGGACCCGAGGGCTTCCATCCGGGCGCCCTCTGGCTCGCCGCGGCGTCGCCGCTCCTGGCGACCCTCCTCCTCCTCGTCCGGCTCGCGGCCTGAGGGGGAGCCTGCGCCGACCGGTCCTAGCCTCAGCGGGTGCCGGTCGCGTCCGGCGCCCGCGAGGTCTCGGAGGCGCGGTGCGTCTCGGGCGAGGCCTCCGAGCGCAGCATCACGGGCGGGAACAGGGCCGCCAGACCCGCGGCCACGCCGTACAGGACGGGATCGGCGTTCGCTCCCGCTTCGGGCGGACGGAGATCGCTGGTCAGCTTCGTGCGCCGGCGGGCATCGCGCGCGTTCGCGAGCATCTGTCCGCGTCTCCGTTGTTAGCGTGTTCGAAACGGTCAATGCCGCGTTCCGCGTTTCGTTGCCGCGGACGTCCGATATTTCTCCCGGCCCTCGATCGCGGCCGATTCTCAGCCGCGGCGCCGGAGGATCGGCACGGACCGACCGTCCGGCAGCGGGCAGGCGGCCGGGACGACCTCGACGATCGACGCGCTCGGACAGCGCGCCCGGCAGCCCTCGGCCGCCGCGATCTGATCGCCGCCGCAGGCGTCGGCGAAGCAGAAGGTCCCGAGATCCTCGCACGTCGCCCGGAACCGGCCCAGCGCCGCCGGCCCCCGCAGGTCCGCGGCCCCGGCCCCCTGCGTCAGCAGGAGAAGCGTCAGACCGATCAGGGCCGGGAGGCGTGCCATCTCTGTCTCCGATCCGGGTCACGACCGCTTGCGGAGCCAGCCTAGCATTGGCAGCCTGGACGCGCCGTACCATTCCCGCGACACGTGCCGCGCGTCATCTGTCGCGATCCCGGCCGCGCCGCGCGGCCGATACCACCGCTCTTCCGTGAAAGGCCGCCATGCCGCTCTATGCCCTCGACGAGCACGTCCCCGACCTCGCCGACCCGGCCCGGGTCTGGATCGCGCCCGACGCGCAGGTGATCGGCCGGGTGCATCTCGGCCTCGATGTCGGCATCTGGTTCGGCGCGGCCCTGCGCGGCGACAACGAGCCGATCCGCATCGGCGACCGCACCAACGTCCAGGAAGGCGTGATCATGCACGTCGATCCCGGCTTCCCCCTCGTGATCGGGACCGACGTCACGATCGGGCACGGCGCGATCGTGCACGGCTGCACCATCGGGGACGGCAGCCTCGTCGGCATGGGGGCGACGGTTCTGAACGGGGCCCGGATCGGCCGCGGCTGCCTCGTCGGCGCCAACGCGCTGGTCACCGAGGGCAAGGAGTTCCCGGATCACAGCCTGATCGTCGGGGCGCCGGCCAAGGCCGTGCGCACCCTCGACGAGGCCGCGATCGAGGGTCTGCGGCAGGCCGCCCTGCGCTACGTGGAGAATGCCCGGCGCTACCGGGCCGGGCTGCGCCGCATCGACGGCTGACGGGTACGGGCCGCTCCCCGCAGGAGCGGCCGCAACACCCTTACTTCTTGGCCTTGCCGCGCTCGATCGCTTCCTCGATCAGCCGGTGGGCCTCCTCCTTGTCGCCCCAGCGGACGAACTTGACCCACTTGCCGGGTTCCAGATCCTTGTAGTGCTCGAAGAAGTGCTGGATCTGCTGGATCGTGATGTCGGGCAGGTCGGTGTAGTTCTCGACCCGGTCGTAGCGCTTGGTCAGGTGGCGCGAGGGCACCGCGATGATCTTCTCGTCCTCGCCGCCCTCGTCCTGCATCACCATCACGCCCACGGGACGCGCGCTGATGATCGCGCCCGGCAGCACGGCGCGGGTGTTGGCCACCAGCACGTCGCAGGGATCGCCGTCGCCCGACAGGGTGTGGGGGATGAAGCCGTAATTGCCCGGGTAGAACATCGGCGTGTACAGGAACCGGTCGACGACCAGCGCACCGGATTCCTTGTCCATCTCGTACTTGATCGGCTCGCCGCCGAGCGGCACCTCGACGATCACGTTGACGTCGTGCGGCGGCTTCTTGCCGAGCGGGATGGCGTCGATCTTCATGGCCTGTCGCTTCCGGAATGCGGTCTCGTCCGCTTCCCGGATCTCTTAGAGGCGCCGCCTGGCAAAGCAAATCAGTCGATGGTACGGCCCGGCAACGAGCGCTGGAAAACGTTAGCCGAAGAGAAACCCGACCTTCGGGAGCGGGAGGCCCGCCACGCGGTCCAGCACCCGCGGGCCGGCGACGCCGCCGAGCCCCTCGTAGAAGGCGCTCGCGCGGGCGTTGTCCTCCAGGCTCCACACGCCGAGCCGCGCGAAGCCGTGATCCGCGAGGTCGTTGCGCACCGCCCGGAACAGGCGGCGGCCCAGGCCGACGCCCTGGTACTCCGGCAGCAGGTAGAGTTCGTCAATCTCCGCCTCGGTGCCGAGGGACCGGCTGCGCGTTCGCCCGTAGGCCGCGTAGCCGACGACGAGTTCGCCCGTCTCGACCACCGCGATCGGCCGGCCGCGGCGCAGGGCGCCCCGCCACCACGCCCGGTCCCGGGTCGAGATCAGCCGCTCCAGGGCGACGCCCGGGATGATGCCGCGATAGGCCTCGCGCCACGACGCGTCGAACACCTTGGACAAGCCGCCGAGGTCGGCCTCGCGGGCCCGGCGGATGCTCGTGGTGCGCGTGCTCATGGGCCTCGGGCCTCCCATCGTCCGACCGGCGGATAACTCGCGCGGTCCGCGCAGGTTCGATGCCGATCCGGGCGGAGTGAAGGCAAGAACGGCGCCGGATCGCGTCGGTGTGGTCGACCGCGTGCCGGTCGGGGGCCGGGCCCGCGAATTGCCGGGCCGCCGGGTGGCTGGTAGAGCCCGGGCTCGTTCCCTCGGCAGCCTGGCCTTGTTCAACCGCTTCCTCAAGCCCGAGACGCGCTACGCGCGCCGCATGGCCCGGATCGCCCGCTTCGAGCGGCCGATCGCCGGCCCCGGCGACCGGCTGATGGCCTGGGCCAGCATGCTGCTGATGGACCACGGCGTGTTCCGCCTCGCCTACCTCAACCGGCACCGGGTCGGCACCGGCGCCGTCTGGCGCTCGGCCCAGCCCGGTCCCCACCAACTCGCCCGCTTCCGGGCCGAGGGCGTGCGGACGATCATCTCCCTGCGCGGCGGGCGCGAGCACGGGTCCTGGCCGCTGCAGCGCGAGGCCTGCGAGCGCCACGGCCTCAAGCTCGTCGAGTTCGTGCTCCGCTCGCGGGAGGCGCCGGACCGCGCCACCATCCTCGGCGCCAAGGCGTTCTTCGCCGGCATCGAGTACCCGGCCGTGATGCACTGCAAGTCCGGCGCCGACCGGGCCGGCCTCGCCTCGGCCCTGTACCTGATCCTGCACGAGGGCCGCCCGGTGGCCGAGGCCGCCCGGCAGCTCTCCGCCCGCTACGGCCATCTCCGCTTCGCCAAGACCGGGATCCTCGACGCGTTCTTCGCCCGCTACCGCGTCGAGGGCGAGGCGCAGGGCCTCGACTTCCTGACCTGGGTCGAGACCGTCTACGATCCCGAGGCGCTCAAGCGGGATTTCCGGCCGGGCTTCTGGTCGGATCTGGCCGCCGACCGCATCCTGCGGCGGGAGTGAGGATCACTCCGCGGGCGGCCGCGCCGCCTCGCGGAACGGGTGGGCCGGGTAGGTCCCGATCACCCGCAGCTCGCGCGAGAAGAAGCCGAGCTCGTCCAGCGCGCGGCGGAGGCCCGTATCCTCCGGATGGCCGTCGACCTCGGCGTAGAACTGCGTGGCGGTGAACTCGCCGTCGACCATGTAGCTCTCGAGCTTCGACATGTTGACGCCGTTGGTCGCGAAGCCGCCGAGCGCCTTGTAGAGGGCGGCCGGGATGTTGCGGACGCGGAACACGAAGCTCGTCACGCAGGGCTCGGCGCCCTGGGCGACCGGCTCGGGCTCGGGGGAGAACACCACGAACCGGGTGGTGTTGTGCGCCTCGTCCTCGACGTCGCGCTCGAGGATGTCCAGGCCGTAGACCTCGGCGGCGAGAGCGGGCGCCAGGGCCGCCCGGCTCGGGTCGCCGATCTCGGCGATCTCGCGGGCCGCCCCGGCGGTGTCGCCGGCGACCACGGCCTTCAGGCCCAGCCGGCGGATTATGCGGCGGCACTGGCCCAGCGCGTGGACGTGGCTGTGGACGCTCCTCAGCGCCTCGAGCTTCGTGCCCGGCAGGACCATCAGCTGGAAGTGGATCGGCAGGAAGTGCTCGGCCACGATGTGCAGCGGCGAGATCGGGATCAGGTGGTGGATGTCGGCGACGCGGCCCGCGATCGAGTTCTCGATCGGGATCATCGCCCGCTGCGCGCGCCCCTCCGTCACCGCCGCGAAGGCGTCCTCGAAGGTCGGGCAGGGCAGCGGCGTCCAGTCCGGGTAGGCCTCCGCGCAGATGATGTGCGAGTTGGCCCCGGGCTCACCCTGGTAGGCGATGGTGCGGTCGGTCATGGCGGCGCGGATTCGTTCGTCGGGTCAGTTCAGGCGCCGACCCTGCAGCAGGGCGCGGGCCCGTTCCAGGTCGGCGGGGGTGTCGACGCCCAGCGGCAGGTCGTCGACGATGGCGGCATCGATGCGCATGCCGGCCTCGAGGGCCCGCAGCTGCTCCAGCTTCTCCCGCACCTCCAGCTCGCCGGGCGGCAGGGCCACGAACCGGCTGAGCGCCGTGCGCCGGTAGGCGTACAGGCCGATATGGTGCCAGAGGGGCCCGTCGCCCCAGGGCGCGCGGGCGCGGGTGAAGTAGAGGGCGCGCAGGCGCCCGGGACCGACCGCGTGGCCGACGAGCTTGACCACGTTGGGGTTGTCGGCCTCGTGCGGATCGGTGATCGGCGCGCAGAGGGTGACGATGTCGACGGTGCGGTCGGCGAGCGGCGCGACGGAGGCGCCGATGATCGCCGGGTCGATGGTCGGCAGGTCACCCTGCACGTTGACGACCACGTCGTGGCGGCCCTCCGGATCGACGATCTCCAGGGCCTCGGCGAGGCGATCGGAGCCCGACGGGTGGTCGGCCCGGGTCATCACCGCGAGGCCGCCCGCGGCCTCGACCGTGCGGGCGATCTCCGCCGTGTCGGTGGCGACCACCACCGGGCCGATCCCGGCCTCGACGGCCCGGCGCCAGACATGGACGATCATGGCCTCGCCGGCGATGTCGGCCAGCGGCTTGTTCGGCAGGCGGGTCGCGGCGAGGCGCGCCGGGATCAGGACCAGGGGATCGGACATCGAGATTCGGATCCGGATGCGCGGATCGAGCGGCCGCGACGGGAGGCGGCCGGCTGCTTAACAGGCCGGCCCCTGGTTGTCGTCCCCCGGGAACGGGCCTGCGGAAACGGGCCGGGCCGCGGTGGAGAAAAGGTGCCACCCGGTGACAAGCTGGACAATTCAGTGGAACAATCCTGCGCCGGAGCGACGCGGAACGCCCCTGCGGCATTGTCAGGAGCCGCCCGGAACCGCTAAGGCAACCTCGAAATCTTCCAATGTCCGGTGTCCGAGCCCGCTCGCCCGTGTCAGGCGCGCGTTCGGCACGGCCGAGTTGCGAGAAGAGCATGAACTCGTTCGAGGTGAACAAGGTCCTGGGTGCGGTCCTCGGCGCCCTTCTGTTCGCGGCCGGATCGGGTTTCGTCGCCGAATTGATCTACCACCCGAAGCCGGCGGGCAATGCCGGCTACGACTTGCCCGAGCCGCAGCCCGAGGCCGCCTCCGCGGCGCCCGAGGCCAAGGTCGAGCCGATCGCCGTCCGCCTCGCGAGCGCCAATGCCGAGAAGGGCGAGGCCGGCACCAAGGCCTGTCACGCCTGCCACAGCTTCGAGAAGGGCGGCCCGAACAAGGTCGGCCCCGACCTGTACGGCATCGTCGAGCGGCCGAAGGGCGCGCATGCGGGCTTCGACTACTCGGCGGCCATGAAGGAGAAGGGCGGCACCTGGACCTACGCCGACCTCGACGAGTTCCTGACGAACCCGAAGGCCTACGTGAAGGGCACCAAGATGGCCTACGCGGGCATCGCTGCGCCGCAGGAGCGGGCCAACGTCATCGCCTACCTGCGGACGCTAGCCGAATCGCCGAAGCCGCTGCCGGCCGTCGAGAAGACCGACGCCGCGCCGGCGGCCGCGCCCGCCGCGGCCAAGCCCGAGGACAAGCCCGCCGCCGACAAGCCGTCCGCCGACAAGCCCGCCGCCAACAAGGCGTCCGAGGGTAAGGACAGCCCGGCCAAGCCCGCCGATACCGGCACCGCCAAGCCGGTCGAGGCGAAGTCGCCCGGCAGCCCGCGGACGACCGGCGAGTCGAGCGACCGCAACGCGCCGGCTCCCCCGGCCAGCGCCCATGACAGCGACCAGCAGGGTCAGCCCTCGAGCCTGATCCCCGCCGAGCCGACCGCGCCGACGGCGCCGGCCGCCAAGGAGCCGGCCGCGAAGGCCAATCCCGAGGCCGTCGAGCGGGCGAAGGATCTGGAGGTCGGCGGCCCGACCAAGGATCTGAACGCGCCGCTGCCGACCCCGCAGCCGCTGCCGAAGGAGTAGGCGGCACGGCCGGGTGCGGGGCCGGGCACGGTCCCGCCCCTCGCGTGCCTGGCGCGTTCCGCCGGCATGGCTCCGGGCGTGACCCTTGCTCTAAGGCGGCTGCGCCCCGGCATCCGGCCGGATCGAGAACCGCGTAGGGCCCCTTGACTGATCGACGTCCCGCCGTGCCGGAGCGCCGGGCCCCCCTGCCGCTCCTCGTCGCCGTGACCATGACCGGGACGGTGGCGCTTCACATTTTCGTGCCGGCGCTGGCGGCGGCGGCCGTCGACCTCGGCACCAACGCCGCCGGCGCGCAGCTGACGATCACCGTCTACCTGATCGGGCTCGCGGGCGGTCAGCTCCTCTACGGGCCGCTCTCGGACCGGTACGGGCGGCGCCCGATCCTGATCGGGGGACTCGGCCTCTACCTCGCCGGCCTGCTGCTCGCGATCCCCGCGCCGAATATCGGGGTCCTGCTCGTCGCCCGCGTCCTGCAATCCCTCGGCGCCTGCGGCTCGCTGGTGATCGGCCGGGCGATGGTCCGCGACGTCTCGACCCGCGAGGACGCCGCCCGGAAGCTCGCGATCCTCACCACCGCGATGACGCTCACGCCCGCGCTGGCCCCGGCGATCGGCGGCGTGGTGAACGAGGCCTTCGGCTGGCGCGCGGTGTTCGTGGTGCTGGCCGGCCTCGTCGCCGTGCTGGGCGCGCTCGTGGTCTTCACCCTGCCCGAGACCAACCGCCACAAGGTGGCGCTGCCGGGCTTCGTCGCCGTCCTGTCCGGCTACCTGCGGCTGGTGCGGGTCCCGGTGTTCCGGGCCTACCTGGTGGCGGGGGCCTGCGGCGGCACCAGCCTGTACGCGTTCCTGGCGGTGGCGCCGTTCCTCCTCGTGGACCGGCTCGGGCGCTCCTCGCAGGAGGTGGGCTTCGACTGCCTGATCGTCGTGTTCGGCATGGTCGGCGGCGCCGTCCTGGCGAGCCGGCTCGCCGCCCGGGTGCCGATCCGCAAGGCGGCGCGGAGCGGCAATCTCCTCTGTATCGGGGCGGCGCTGTCGCTGCTGGTCGTGGACCGCACCGGCATGCTCGGCGTGGTCAGCCTGATCGTGCCGCTCTTCGCCTACGCGGTGGGCGTCGGTCTGCTCAGCCCCAACGCGGTGGCGGGGCTGATGAACGTCGACCCGCACGCCGCCGGGTCGGCCTCCAGCCTCTACGGCTTCACCCAGATGACGTTCGGGGCGCTGTTCACGGCCGCCGCCTCCGCTTGGCCGGCGACCTCGGCGACGCCGGTGGCGCTGGCGCTGCTCGCGGCCGGGCTGATCGCCGCGCTGGCGCTCCGGCGGGCCTGAACGGGGTTTCGAACGGTCGAGCGCCGGCCCCGGCGGCGCTCGCTGCTCGGCGGAGCCGTCGGCCCCCTCCGTCATCGCGAGCGCAGCGAAGCGACCCAGGTCCAGCGCGCCCTCCGTAAGTGTGGCGCTACTGGATTGCTTCGCTTCGCTCGCAATGACGGCGGCTGCGTGTGGATTGAGCTGAGCCATTCACGCGCATGCAGAAGACCAGCCCGGTGCGGATCGAAATCACCGTCAGAGAGCTGAGGCACGCCCGCCGGGCCCCGTTTCAGGTCCTGACCGCCTCGATCGGGCCCGTCACGCCCGCACGGAACTCCTCGGCCAGTTCCAGCCACAGCAGGCGCGCCGGGTCGACCGGCCCCGGCAGGGTCAGGCGCCCGGGCGGAACCGGTGTGAACCCGAAGCGGGCGTAGTAGGGCGCGTCGCCGACGAGGATCACCAGACCCTCGCCCGCCCGCCGCGCCCCCTCGATCGCCGCGCGGGTCAGGGTGCCGCCGATGCCGCGGCCCTCGAAGCTCGGATCGACCGCCAGGGGGCCGAGCATCACGAAGGGCGTCGCCCCGGTCCGCACCGGACCCATCCGGACCGAGCCGACGAGGAAGCTGCCGACCGAGGCGGTGATGCCGAGGTCGATCCGCTCGGCCGCGCCCTCGCGGAGGCGGTAGGCGGTGCGGGCGAAGCGGCCGGGACCGAAGGCCCGGGCGTGGAGGCGCTCGATGGCGGGGGCATCCTCCGGCCGCTCCGGCCGGATGACGAGGGACAGATCGGTCACGGGGTACTCGCGGGTCGGACGGGCGCCGCGTAGCAGCGCCGGGCCGGACCCGCAAACCGTCGCGCTACTCGGCGGGCGGCCAGGGCGGGCCGCGCGCCGCCCTGCGTCAGCCTCAGGAAGCCCAGGGCCGCGAGCCAGATCACCGCGCCGCAGGCGGAGGCGGCGCCGAGGACCAGCGCGAAGCCGCCGCGGTCGTGCAGGAGGGCGATCGCCGGCACCACGAAGCCGCTCGCCGTGAAGCCGACGAAGTAGCGCACGCTGTAGGCGCGGGCCCGGTAGGCGGGCGGCACGTAGCGGGCGATCATCGCGTCGTTGATCACCACCTGCCCGTAGATCGCCGTCATGGCGAGGACGAGCCCGGCGAGCAGCGGCAGGCCGGTGGAGACGGCCGCGATCCCGAGCCCGAGCGGCTGCAGCACCGAGAGCGCCACGAACAGGGACGGCAGGCTGTAGCGGTCGATCAGCCGGCCCATGGCGAGCTGCATCAGGGCGCCGAACAGGAAGACGCCGGTGGCGATCGAGCCGGTCAGCGCCAGCGGCAGCGCCTGCCCGACGCCCTCGTCGATCACCTTGGGCAGGCTGATCGTCGTCAGGTTGAAGGTCAGGCCGCCCGCGAAGATCGACAGGGCGAACATCGCCATGAGCGCCCACGGCCGGGTCACCGGGATCACGGCCGCGCCGCCGGCCTTCCGGCCCGCGGCGTCGCCGTCGCCCGGGACCAGGGCCACGAAGGCGGCCCCGCAGGCGAGGCAGACGAGGCCGGGAACGATGAAGGCCGCGCGCCAGCTGACCGCGGCGGCGAGCAGCGCGGTCAGGCCGGAGGCCGAGGCCGCGCCGAGATTGCCCCAGACGCCGTTGATGCCGAGATCGTGCCCGAGCCGGCGCGCATGGGTCACCAGCATGGCCGAGCCGACCGGGTGGTAGATCGCCGAGGCGAGCCCGAGGACGCAGAGCCAGAGGGCGAAGCCCAGCGGCGTCGAGGCGCTCGCCACGCCCAGGCAGGACAGGCCGTAGCCGAAGAAGAACACCGCCAGCATGTTGCGCCGCCCGAACCGGTCGGCCAGCGAGCCCATCGGCAGCGAGCACAGACCGAAGGCCACGAAGGCGCCGGTGGCGAGCCCGATCAGCTCGCCGTAGCCGAGCCCGGTCTGGGCCGCGATGGCGATGACCGCGGTCGGGTAGATTAGCAGCACGAAATGGTCGAGGGCGTGCGCGACGTTGACGAAGCGCAGGGTGCGGCGGGACAGCGTGTCCGAATCCATCGCGGCGTATCCTCCGGGACGGCACCCTGATAGCCTGACCCGATGGCGGTGTTGGGCCGGATATGTACGCGAACGGGCCAATCTCGACGGAGGCGCGCGGCGCCGCGGGGCGGTCGACCGAGGCGGCCGACTATCAGGACGTGCCGCGCCCGGTCGCGGTGATGCCCAAGACCTACGCGGCCGGGATGCACCTCGCCCGGCACTTCCATCCCCGCGCGCAGCTGCTCTACGCCACGTCCGGGCTGATGATGGCGTTCGCGGAGGACGGCACCTGGGTGGTTCCCGAGGGGCACGCCCTCTGGATCCCGCCGCTTCTGCCACACGCGGTCGCGACACACGGCGCGGTCGCGATGTGCTCGGCCTATCTCGATCCCGCCGCGGTCCGGTCCTTCGCGGCGAGCTGCCGGGTGATCGCGGTGTCGCGGCTCCTCGCCGCCGCGCTCACCGCGCTGGCGGAGGAGCCGGTGCTCTACGCAGAGGCGGGTCGCGGCGGCCACCTCGCCGCCCTGGTGCTCGACGAGATCGGCCGGGCCCCCGCGACGCCGCTCGCGCTGCCGCTCCCCCGGGACCCGCGCCTGCGCCGCGTCTGCCTCGCGCTGATCGAGAATCCGGCCTCGGAGGCCGATCTCGACGCCTGGGCCGACCGTGCCGGGGCGAGCCGGCGCACGCTCACGCGCGGGTTCCGCGCGGAGACCGGTCTCAGCTTCGGCGACTGGCGGGCGAGAGCCCGCGTGATCCGGGCGCTGGCGCTGGCGGCCGAGGGGCGGCCGCCCCGGGCGGTCGCGGCGGCGGTTGGCTACCGGAGCGCGCAGGCGCTGCGAACCACCGTGGCGCGGGTGCTCGGCGCCGCGCGTCCGCTCCGCGGCGGGACGCCCTGAGCGCCGCCTAGGCTGCCTGTCGGGGCTCCTCGAAGAGCTCGTCGGCCGGGCCGAAGAACTCGAACTTCACCCGCTCGGCCGGGACGCCGCGGCGCAGCAGGCCGGTGGCGAGATCCCGAAGGAACGGCTTGGGACCGCACAGGTAGTAGGTCGCGCGGTCGTGCGGCGTGTGCTCCGCGAGCCAGTCCGCCGTGATCAGGCCCTGGACGTCGTAGTGCTCACCCGGCCGGTCCGCGGCTTCGGGCTCCGCGTAGAACGTCACGACCGTCGCGGCGCGGGCCCGCGCCGCGAGCGCCCGGGCGTGGTCGCGCAGGGCGTGGACGCGGCCGAACAGGGCGCCGTGGACGTACCAGGTCGGCCGGTCCGGGCTGTCCGCCGCAATGGTCTCGAGCATGCTGATCATCGGGGTCAGCCCGACGCCGCCGCTGACCAGCACCACGGGCGTGTCGCTCTCGGCGTCGAGGCTGAAGTCGCCCGCCGGTGCGGCGACCTTCAGCACGGTGCCGGGCCGCGCGTGGTCGTGCAGCCAGTTCGAGGCGATCCCGGCCGGACGGCCCGGCGCCGCCTCGCGCTTGACGGTGATGCGGTAGGCCCGGTCGCTCGGCGCGCAGGACACCGAGTAGTTCCGCTTCAGCACACCGCGGCCCGGCAGGTCCAGGAGGAAGCCGAGATACTGGCCCGGCCGATGCCGCAGCACCGGGCCACCGTCGGCCGGCACGAGGACGAAGGAGCGGATCGTCTCGCTCTCCTGGGTCACGCTGTCGACCACGAAGTCGCGCCAGCCGTTCCAGCCGCCCGGCTTGGAGGCGTGGTCGCGGTAGATCGCGGCCTCCCGGCCGATAAGCAGTTCCGCCAGGAACCAGTAGGCCTCCCCCCAGGCCGTGGCGATCTCCGGCGTGGCGGCCTCGCCGAGGACATCCCCGATCGCGCCGAGGAGGGCGTCGGCCACGTGCGGGTAGTGCTCCGGGAGGATGTTCAGGGCGACGTGCTTCTGCGCGATGCGCTCGACCGCGCCCGCCAGGACGCCGAGATTGTCGATGTTGCGGGCGTAGGCGAGCACGGCCTGGGCCAGGGCCTTCGGCTGAGAGCCGGTCTCGCCGTGATGGGACTGGTTGAAGAGGTCGCGGATCTCGGCGTTCTCGAACAGGCGCTCGTACATGCGCTTCGTGATGGTGAGGCCGTGGGCCTCCAGGGCCGGCACGGTGGCCTTGATGAGAGCGACGGTGGAGGGGGAGAGGGGCGCGGGCATGGCACAGCTCAAAAGGTGCATACGACATGCTTCTTTTAGCGCCCCCTCGAAAAGATGCAAGTGAAATACATCTTATAGGGACGAAGCCTGTTCGCCTGCCAGCGGTGGTGCCGGTCCGCGGCTGCGCGTACGGACTCGGACCGCGGCGGACATCGCATCGCCCCACGGCAGGGATCGTCTTCTGGAGTTGAGATGCGCCTGACCCGCTACACGGATTACGCGTTGCGCACGCTGATCTACGTCGGGCTCCACGAGCCCGAGCAGAGTTCGATCGCCGGGATCGCGCGCGCCTACGGCATCTCGGAAAATCACCTGACCAAGGTGGTCCACCAGCTGGGTCGGCTCGGCCTGATCCGGACGATCCGCGGCCGGGGCGGCGGCCTTCGGCTGGCGAAGCCGCCGGAGGAGATCGTCGTCGGTGCCGTGGTGCGCCAGACCGAGGACGACCTGGCGCTGGTCGAGTGTTTCGGCGGCGGCGCCTGCGCCATCACGGCCCCGTGCCGGCTCCGGCGGGTGCTGGGCGAGGCCCTGGCGGCGTTCCTCGCCGTCCTCGACCGCTACACCCTGGCGGACCTCCTCGGCGCGCCGGACGGCGACGCCATCGCGGCGCTGCTGGGACTGGCCGGCCCCCCGCGCGACGAGCCGCCGGTGCCGGCCGGCGCCGCGAGCCTCCCGGAGACCTGAGGATCCGCGCGCCGCGCGGTCAGGTCGCCCGCGCCGAGAAATCGATCCGCGGGTCGATCCAGACGTAGATCAGGTCGGACAGCAGGTTCACCGCGAGCCCGAGCAGCGAGAAGATGTAGAGCGTGGCGAACACCACCGGATAGTCGCGCCCGACGATCGCCCGGAACGACAGCTCGCCCAGGCCGTCGAGGGAGAAGATCGTCTCGATGAGCAGCGAGCCGGTGAAGAAGGCCGAGATGAAGGCACCGGGGAAGCCCGCGATCACGATCAGCATGGCGTTGCGGAAGACGTGCCCGTAGAGCACGCGCCGCTCGGACAGCCCCTTCATCCGCGCGGTCAGCACGTACTGCTTGCGGATCTCGTCGAGGAACGAGTTCTTGGTCAGCAGGGTCGAGGTGGCGAAGGCGCCGATCACCAGGGCGGTCAGCGGCAGCACCATGTGCCACGCGTAGTCGGTCACCTTGTGCCAGGGCGAGAAGCTCTCCCAGCCCTCGCTGGTCAGGCCGCGCAGCGGGAACCACTGGTAGAACGAGCCGCCGGCGAACAGGATGATGAGCATCAGCCCGAACATGAAGCCCGGGATCGCGTAGCCGATGATCACCACGAAGGAGGTCGCGCGGTCGAAGCGCGTGCCGTCCGCCACGGCCTTGCGGATGCCGAGCGGGATCGAGATCGCGTAGGACAGCAGCGTCATCCACAGGCCCAGCGAGATCGAGACCGGCAGCCGCTCCTTGATCAGCTGGATGACCGTGACGTCGCGGAAGTAGCTGCGGCCGAAATCGAACCGGACGTAGTCCCAGAGCATCTTGGCGAAGCGCTCGGGCGCCGGCTTGTCGAAGCCGAACTGCTTCTCGAGCTTGGCGATGAATTCCGGGCTCAACCCCTGGGCGCCGCGGTAGCGGGAACTGGCGTCGCCGCCGCCCGACGGCCGGCTGGCGCCGCCGAGGTCGCCCGAGCCGCCGGTGACGCGGGACATGGCCCCGTCGCGCTGGCCCTGGAGCTGCGACAGCACCCGCTCCACCGGTCCGCCGGGGGCGAACTGCACGATGGTGAAGGTGATCAGCATGATCCCGAACAGGGTCGGGATCATCAGGCCGATGCGGCGCAGGATGTAGGCGAGCATGGCGTCAGTCCCGCCCGATCCGCTTGGCCTTGTCGGCGTCGAACCACCACGTCCCGGGGGCGCCGAGATCGTATTTCGGCGGCGTCGCCGGGCGGCCGTACACGTCCCAGAGGGCGAGGCGATGGGTCGAGGCGTACCACATCGGCACCCAGTAGCGCCCGGCCCGCAGGACCCGGTCCAGCGCCCGGCAGGCGGTGGTCAGGTCCGCCCGCGACGTCGCGTCGGCGACGGCGGTGAGCAGCGCGTCGATCGCCGGGCTGGCGATCCCCGAGAGGTTGTTCGAGCCCGCCGTCCCGGCGGAGCGGGACCCGTAGGTCTCGCGCAGCTCCGCGCCAGGGGTGAGCCCGCTGCTGTAGCGGCGCGGCGTGACGTCGAAGTCGAAATCCTTCAGCCGCGCCTGGTACTGAGACGGGTCGACCGTGCGCAGGCTCGCCTTGATGCCGAGCAGCCCCAGGTTGCGGATGAAGGGCTGCGTGACCGCCTGGAAGACCGGATCCTCGTCGAGGAACTCGAGGGTCAGGGGCTGGCCGCCGGGCAGCAGCAGGTTGCCGCCCTGGCGGGTGCAGCCGGCCTCCCGCAGGAGCGCGTCGGCGCGCTTCAGCAGCGCCCGGTCCTGGCCCGACCCGTCGGAGACCGGCGGCGCCCAGGCCTCGCCGAACACCTCGGGCGGCAAGTCCTTGAACGGCTCCAGCAGGGCGAGCTCCTGGGCCGAGGGCTTGCCGGTCGCCTTGAGGTCGGAATTCTCGAAGAACGAGGCCGTGCGCGCGTAGGCGCCGTACATCAGGTTGCGGTTCGACCACTCGAAATCGAAGCACAGGCCGATCGCCTCGCGCACCCGCGGGTCGCGGAACGCGGCGCGGCGGGTGTTGATCCACCAGCCCTGCGTGCCGCTCGGCCGCGCGTCCGGCACCGTCTCGCGGACCACGCGGCCCTCGGTCATCGCCGGGAAGTCGTAGCCGGTCGCCCAGACCCGGGCGGTGAACTCCTCGCGGAACGTGAAGGCACCGCTCTTGAACGCCTCGAACGCCACGGTGCGGTCGCGGAAATACTCGTAGCGGATCGCGTCGAAGTTGTTCTGGCCGACATTCACCGGCAGCTCGGCGGCCCAGTAATCCGGGACGCGCTCCAGGCCGATGGACCGGCCCGGATCGACGGTGCCGACCCGGTAGGGACCGGAGCCGAGCGGCGCCTCCAGGGTCGAGGCCTCGAAGTCCCGGCCGGCGTAGTAGGCGGCGGAGAAGAGCGGCAGCTGCGCGACGAACAGCGGCAGGTCCCGGGCGCGGCCCGGCTCGAAGGTCACCACGAGCCGCCCGTCGCCCTCGGCCCGGGCGTCGGTCATGGGCCGGATCACCTCGGCGATCTCGGGGTGGCCCTTGTCGCGCAGGAGCTTGAGGCTGAAGGCCGCGTCCCGCGCGGTCAGCGGCGAGCCGTCGTGGAACCGCGCCTGCGGGCGCAGCGCGAAGGTGTAGGTCAGGCCGTCCGGGCTGACCGTGACGGCGCGCGCCACCAGCCCGTAGAGGGCGTCCGGCTCGTCGAGGGCGCGGACCATCAGGCTGTCGAAGGTCAGGGGCATGCCGGCGGCCCCGTCGCCGCGCAGCACGTAGACGTTGAGCGTGTTGAAGGTGTTGAGCGACTGGTTGCCGGTCGTCGCGGCGAGCTGCGCCGAGAAGCGCCCGCCGCGGGGCGCCATCGGGTTCACGTAGTCGAAATGCGCGAAGTCCGGGCCGTATTTGAGCTCGCCGAAGCTGGACAGGCCGTGGCGCTCCTGCGCGTCAACCGCCCGGGCGGGGCGCCACGGCGGCATCGCCGCGAGCGCGCCGGCCCCGAGGACCAGCCCGCGCCGGGTCGGCATCCCGGGACCGCCCGTCAACGGGGCGCCCCGGTCTTGGCGGCGAGCGTCTCGTCGTACCACCACGTCGTCGGGAAGCCGGAGCTGGCGTAGAGCGGCAGGATCGCCGGGTGGCCGAACCGGTTCCAGCGCAGCGTCCGCTGCTGGTCGGAGGACCATTGCGGGACGACGTAGTCGTGGGCGAGGAGCACCCGGTCGAGGGCGCGCGTCGCCGCGACCACGGTGTGGCGGTCCTTGGCGAAGATGACCTTCTCGATCAGGGCGTCGATGCCGGGATCCTTGATCCCGATCAGGTTGCGCGAGCCCGGCTTGTCGGCCGCCGCCGAGCCCCAGTACTCGCGCTGCTCGTTGCCCGGCGAGAGCGACTCGCCCCACGACGCCGTGGTGACGTCGAAGTCGAAGTTGCGGATGCGGTTCTGGTACTGCGCCTGGTCGATGACCCGCAGGGTGGCGTCGATGCCGATCAGCTTCAGCTGCGCCGAGAACGGCAGGATGACCCGCTCGAAGGTGTTCTGGAACTCCAGGAACTCGACGGTCAGCGGCTCGCCGGTCGCCTTGCTGACCATCTTGCCGCCGCGCAGCTCGTAGCCGGCCTCGCGCAGCAGGCCGACGGCCTCGCGCAGGTTCCTGCGCACCGCCTCGGGGCCGTCGTTGACAGGGTTGGCGTAGGGGGTGGTGAAGACCGAGGCCGGGACCTTGTCCCTGACGCTCTCGAGGATCGCCTTCTCCTCGCCCTCCGGCAGGCCGGAGGAGGCCAGCTCCGAGCCGAAGAAGTAGGAGTTGATGCGCTTGTACAGGCCGTAGAACAGCGCCTTGTTCATCTCCTCGTAGTTCATCGCGAGATTGAAGGCCCGGCGCACGCGCGGGTCCCTGAACTTGTCCCGGCGCGTGTTGAACGCGAAGGCCTGCATGATGCCCATGCCGCGCTCGGGGAACGCCTCCTTGATCAGGCGGCCCTCCTTCACGGCGGGGAAATCCTCGTAGGCGGTCGCCCAGTTCCGGGCGATGTTCTCGACCCGGAAATCGTAGAGATCGCCCTTCAGCGCCTCGACCAGCACGGTGCCGTCGCGGAAGTACTCGTAGCGCTCGGTGTCGAAGTTGTAGCGCCCGGCATTCACCGGCAGGTCCTTGCCCCAGTAATCGGGCACGCGGGTGTAGGTGGTGGTGCGGCCCGCCTCGAATTTCGCGAGCCGATAGGGGCCCGAGCCCAGCGGCGGCTCCAGGGTCGTCTCGGTGACGCTGCGCGCCTTGCCGTTGGAATCCTTGGCGGTCCACCAGTGCTTGGGCAGGACGCGCAGCTGCCCGATCACCTGCGGCAGCTCGCGGTTGCCGGTCTCCGTGAAGGTGAAGGTCACCTCGTGCGGCCCGGTCACCTCGGCCTTGGCCACCGTCTGGTAGTAGGCGGCGTAGAACGGGCTGTTGGCCTTCAGCACGTCGAAGGACCAGACCACGTCCTCGGGCGTGATCGGCTTGCCGTCGTGCCAGCGGGCGTTCTCGCGCAGCCGGTACGAGACGGAGCCGAGATCGGGGGCGATCCGCACCGCCTCGGCGAGCAGGCCGTAGGAGGTGAACGGCTCGTCCGACGACTCGGTCATCAGCGGATCGTAGATCTGCTGGATGCCGTTCTCGAGGTCGCCCTTCAGGCCGGCGACGACGATGTTGAAATTGTCGAACCCGCCCTGGGCCCCGAACCGGACCATGCCGCCCTTGGGGGCTGCCGGGTCGGCGTAGTCGAAATGCTTGAAGTCCGGGCCGTATTTCGGCTGGCCCATCAGCGTGATCGCGTGGGTCCACTGGCCGTTGGCGGCCGGCAGGGTGGCCGGCACGGTGGGCGGCGTCGACGGCATCGCGGCCGGTTCCTGCGCAAGGGCCGGGGCGAGCTGGAGGCAGGCGACGAGGAGTGTCGCGGCGAGGAGGCGTCCAGTCACGGTCTGCGCTGTCACGGGCAGGCTGTCTCCGTTGGTTCGAGCCCGCGCCGGACGCGGACTCTCTCGACATGTCAGGGGGTCATAGGACGCGGACCGCCGCCCGTCGACCATGCGGGAGCGCACAGGGCCGCGCGGGGCCGAAGGCGCGCCCAGCCGCAAGTCCGCGTCACGCCGCCCGCCCCCGCCGGCCCTCGACCAGCCACATGGCGAGAAGGGCGGCCGCCAGCGTGGCCAGCGCCGCGAGGCCGAGCGCCAGCGGGTAGACCTCGACGCCGCGGATGTTGGCGCTGTCGCTCGGCCGGAAGCCGATCCAGTCGCTGCCGGCGAGGCGGCCGCCGCGCACCAGCGCGAGGCGCGGCACCTGGATGCCGCCCGACTCGGCGACCCGGCGGACCGAGCCGCCCGACCCGTCGGCCGCGGCCTTCAGGCGCTCAGTGTCGCTGAACACGTCGGCGAGCTCGCGCGGGTTGGCCGGCCCGACGCTGACGAAGGCCACGAGGTTGCCCGACCGCAGGGTGTGCAGGCCCAGGGTCTCCGCGTCGAAGGTCGCGGTGAACAGGCCGGGCTCCTGGGGCTTGAGCGTCAGCGTCGTCACCTTGCCGGTGGGGCCCGTCACTGTGACCGGCTCGGCCTGGTCCGCCATCGTCTGGCGCTCGACCCGCACCTCGCGGCCGCGCCCGGTGGTCTGGGCGCGCAGCGCCTCCTCCTCCAGGGCCGGCTCCTTCATCAGCCAGTGGCCGAGGCGGCGCAGCAGGTCGAGATAGGGGCCGCCCTCCTGGTAGCCCCGCGCCCAGAGCCAGGCGTGGTCGGACAGGAGCAGGGCGACGCGGCCCTTGTCCTCGCGCGACAGCGCGAGCAGCGGCAGGCCCTCGGCCCCCGACAGGATCGGCTGGATCCCCGGCCGGGTCCGGGCCTCGACGATGCGCAGCCAGTCGCCCCAGGCGGGCGGGTTCGCGTCCGAGCCCGGCAGGGCGCGGGTCACCGGGTGGCGCTGGCCGACCTGCGTCGGCGTCGCCTTGTAGGGCTTCTCGACGACCCGGCCGTCGGGGTCGCCGGGCAGGATGCCGGCGAGCCGCGTGCGGGCGAGGCTGGCCGGTCCGGCGAATTCGGGGCCGGCGGCGATCAGCAGGGCGCCGCCCTCGCGGACGTAGCGGACGATGTTGTCGAAATAGGCCTGCGGCAGCACGCTCTGGTTGGCGTAGCGGTCGAAGATGATCAGGTCGAAGTCCTTGATCTTCTGGACGAACAGCTCGCGCGTCGGGAAGGCGATCAGGGAGAGTTCCGAGATCGGCGTGCCGTCCTGCTTCTCCGGCGGCCGCAGGATGGTGAAGTGGACGAGGTCGACGTTGGCGTCCGACTTCAGGAGGTTGCGCCACGTGCGCTCGCCCTGGTGCGGCTCGCCGGAGACGAGCAGCACCCGGAGCTTCTCGCGGATGCCCTCGATCGGAAGGACCGCCCGGTTGTTGACCGTGGTGAGCTCGCCCGGCAGCGGCTCGACCTCGATCTCCACCACGTTCGGGCCGCCGTGCTCGATGCGCAGGTTCAGAGCGAACGGCTTGTCGGTGGCGACGTCCCGCCGGCCGATCTCCTCGCCGTCGCGGCGCACCGTGACGACGGCGTGGCCGGTCCCGCCGCGCTCCATGACCTCGGCGCGGATCGTCAGGTCCTTGCCGACGATGCCGAAGCGCGGCGCCTCCAGGAGCTTGATCTGCCGGTCGCGCTCGTCCGGGTGACCGGTGACGAGGACGTGGAGCGGCGCCTTGATGCCGAGCTGGGCCAGGGAGGCGGGGACGTCGTGCACCACGCCGTCGGTGAGCATCACGATCCCGGCGAGGCGTTCCGGCGGCACGTCGGCGAGCGCCTGACTCAGGGCCGTGAACAGCTTGGTGCCGTCGTCGCCGTCCTTGGAATCCGGCACGTCGATGAAGCGCGGCTCGATGTCGGTGAGCGCGCCGAACCGGCGCTGCAGCTCGGCGCGGACCGCGTCGGTCATCTGCGGCCGGTCGCCGAGCTGCTGGGACCCGGACCGGTCGACCACGATGGCGGCCACGTCCTTCACGGGCTCCCGGTCCTCGCGCACCAGCGCGGGGTTGGTGAGCGCCGCCAGGACCAGGGCGAGGACGAGGACGCGCAGCAGCGCGGTGCGGCCCCGGGCCAGGACGGCGAACACCGCCAGGACGGCGACGATCGCTCCGAGGACGGCGATGGCCGGCCAGGGCAGGAGCGGGGTGAAGCTGAGGCTCAGCATGGGGCGGAGCGCTCCGGATCCGTGAGGCGGCGCCGCGCCTCATTCCATGAACCGCCACGCTCACGCGGCGGCGCGGGCAGGCGCGACGGGCTCCTTCTCCCGCGCGGGAGAGGGCTGGGGTGAGGGTCGGGAAGGTACAGGCTCGAGCACGCCGTCGATGTGCCGGCAGGGAGCGCCGCGTCCGGGGAGATCTGGCCCCTCACCGTGTCCCTCTCCCGCACGGGAGAGGGGACCCGCGCCCCGTCCTGCCGACGCGGCGCCGCGCGCGCGCTTCGAATCTGCAGGCATGCAGAGGAGGGAGGGAAGGCGGCCGCGCGCCGTGTGTCCGAACCCATCACTGCCCCAGCCGCTCCAGCAGCGCGGGCACGTGGACCTGGTCCGCCTTGTAGTTGCCGGTGAGCGTGTACATCACGATGTTCACGCCGCCGCGGAATGCCATCTCGCGCTGGCGCTGGTCGCCGCCCACGACCGGGTAGAGCGGCTCGCCCCGGCGCCCCACCGCCCAGGCGGCGGCGAGGTCGTTGCCGGTGATGATGATCGGGCTCACGCCGTCGCCGGCGCGGGCCGGGCGGCGCTCGGCGCCCTCGGCGGCGGGCGGCAGCGCCTCCACCCAGGTCTGGCCCGTGGCGTAGCGGCCGGGGAAGCTGTCCACGAGGTAGAAGGCCTTGGTCAGCACGTGGTCGAGGGGCACCGGCTCCAGTTCCGGCACCTCGAGCGTCGCCAGCATCTTCCGGAGATAGGCTCCTTCCGGGGTGGGCGGCCCGCCCGGCCGGGCGGTGAGCGCGTCGCGGGTGTCGAACAGGACCGTGCCGCCGTTGCGCATGAACGCGTCGATCTTGCGGATCGCGACGTCCGAGGGCTGCGGCCGGTTCGGGGCGATCGGCCAGTAGATCAGCGGGTAGAAGGCCAGCTCGTCCTTCGCCGGGTCGATCCCGGCCGGCTCGCCCGGCTCCAGCGCGGTGCGCGCGGCCAGCATCTGGGTCAGGCCGGTGAGGCCGGTGCGGCTCGCCTCGTCGACGGCGGCGTCGCCCGTGATCACGTAGGCGAGGCGCGTGACCAGCGCCGATTCGATGCCGTTCGGCCGGTTGGCCGGCGGCTCCTCCGCGCGGACCGGGCGCGCCGGCAGGGCGGCGAGCAGGACGAGGCCGGCGAGGGCCAGCACGGCCGGACGGCCGCGCAGGCGGGCCGCCAGACCGCCGCGGCGCAGGAAGCCGCCGAGCCACAGCCCCGCCAGGGTGTCGAGCGCCAGCAGCAGCAGCGCCAGGGTGAACAGGCTCGGCCGCAGGTCCAGGGTCTCGGCGCCGGCGAGGGATCCGAACCGGGCGCCCTCGAGCGCGGCGGTGTCGAGGGGCTTCAGCCGGTCATCCGGTTTCAGGGCGTTCACGCTGATGCCTCCGTCCGGCGGGCCGTAGAAGCCCGGCGGATGTTCGAGGTTCGCCCGGTCGGCGTAGTCGGCCGACACCGCTGTGGCCGAGGCCGGCGGCGAGCCCAGCGCGCCGAACCCGTCCAGAGTCACCCGCGGCGCGAGCACCGGGGGGGCGGCCCGGGTGGCATCGCCCTGGACCGGCGCGGAAGCGCCGGCCAGCGCCACGACGCGCCGGAGCATGTCGATGAACAGGCCGGACAGCGGGAGGTTCGACCACGTCGTGTCGGCGGTCACGTGGAACAGGACGATCGTGCCCTGGCCGCGCTTCTGCGCGGTGACGATCGGCGTGCCGTCCTGGAGCGACGCCCAGGTCCGGTTCGGCAGGTCGCCGTCCGGCTCGGCGAGGATCTGGCGGCGCACGCCGATATCGGCCGGCGGCGTCAGGCCCGCGAACGGGCTCTCGGGCGGGAACGGTGCCAGGGTCTTGGGGCTGTCCCAGGAGAGCGTGCCGCCGAGCGTCCGGCCGCCCCGGCGCAGCCGCACCGGCACCAGCGGATCGTTGCCGGCGGCGAGCCGCGGGCCGGCGAAGCGCAGCAGCATCCCGCCGTCCTTCACGAAGCTCTCGATCCGCGCGGTGGTCTTCTCGTCGAGCGCGCCGACATCGGCCAGCACGAGGACCGAGACCTGATTGTCGAGAAGCTGGTTGATCGAGTCCGCCGTGCCCTTGGCGCCCCGCGGCTCCTGCACGTCCGCGAAGGGCTGGAGCGCCCGCGACAGGTAGTAGGTCGGCGCCAGGAGCGGCTGCGCCTGGTCGAGGGTGCCGCCGAACACGAGTCCGACCCGGCGGCGCTTGCCGCGCTCGTCCTGCAGCACCACGGCGCCGGCCGAGCGCTCGCCCGCGATCTCCAGCCGGCTGATGCTGTTGCGCAGCTCCACCGGCATCTCGAAGGTCGCGTCCGCCTCGGTGGCGTCGGCCGCGAAGGCGAAGTCGCGCTCGGCGAGCGGCAGGCCCTTCTGGTCGAGCGCCCGGATCACGCCCGCGTCGCGCCCGTTCGGCGCCGCCCGCAGGGCGTGGGTCACGAGCTTGCCGGCGTTCTCGGTGGCGGTCAGGGCGAGGGCCGGCGGCCTGTCGGCCCGCAGCACCGTGAGGGCCGCGCCCCTGTCGCCCGCGAGGTCGGCGAGCCCCTTGGCGAAGCGCGTGTCGCCCGCGCCGGCGACGCCGTCGCTGATCCAGACGAGGCCGGCGCCCCGGTTCTTGTCGAGGAAGGTCTCGATCGTCGCGAGATGCGCGTCGCGGGCGGGGAGGATCGGGCGCGGCGCGAGGGCGCGCAGGCGCTCCAGGGCGGCGGCCGGCGTCTTCGCCTCGAAGGCCGCGGGGGCGTCGGCGAGGCCGATCACCGCGACGGGCCGTCCGTCCCGGGCGGCGCCCTCGACCGCGTCGGTGGCGACGCGCAGGCGGTCGCGCCAGTCGTGGGCGGCCGGGAAGCCGTTGTCGAGGAGCACGAGGAGCGCGCTGCGGCCACCGCCGGCCCCGACGCCCCCGGCGTTCCAGACCGGGCCGGCGACCGCGAGGATCAGGGCGGCGGCGATCAGGAGCCGCAGGATCAGCAGCCAGGGCGGCGTGCGCGCCGGCGTCTGCCGCTGCGGGATCAGGTCGGCGACGAGCTTCAGCGGCGGGAAGTTGATCGGGCGGGGGCGCGGCGGGGTCACCCGCAGCAGGAACCAAAGGGCCGGCAGGCCGATCAGGGCGGCGAGCGCCAGCGGCGCCGCGAAGGTCAGACCCAGCATGGCGGCCTCACTCCGTGCCGCGGGCGGCGATCAGCGTGGCGAGCCGCAGGGCCGCCTCGCTCGCCGGCCGGTCCGTGCGGTGGATCGTCAGCGTCCAGCCCTGTCCGCGGGCGATGGCGGCGAGCGCCGCCCGGTGCTCGGCGATCCGGGCGCGGTAGCGCGCGCCCCAGGCGTCGGCGTCGCCGATATCGAGGGTGAGGCCGCCCTCGAGATCGTGCAGGACGGCCTGGCCGGTGAACGGGAAGGTCTCCTCGATCGGGTCCGCCACCATGAGGAGATGGCCGCGGCTGCCGCGGCCGGCGAGGCTCTGCACGGAGGCCGCGATCCGGTCGGGCTCGGTCAGGAAGTCGCCGATCAGCACCACCTCGTCGAAGCGGGCGGGGCTGGCCCGGGGCGGCAGGTCCTGGGTCAGGCCGGCCGTGTCGGCCACGAGCGCCTGGGCCAAGCGCTCGACGATCCCCCGCGACGCGCTGGCCCGGGTCAGCCCGAGGAGGCCAACCCGCTCGCCGCCCTCCACGAAGGCGTCCGCCAGAGCGAGGCCCAGGATCAGAGCGCGCTCGATCTTCGGCGCCGAGGCGAGGTCCGACACGAAGCCCATCGAGGCCGAGCGGTCGATCCACAGCCAGATGTTGTGGGCCGCCTCCCATTCGCGCTCTCGGACGTAGAGCCGGTCGTCCCGGGCCGAGCGGCGCCAGTCGACGCGGGCCGCGGCCTCGCCGGTGACGAAGGGGCGGAACTGCCAGAAGCTCTCGCCCGGCCCGGCGCGGCGGCGGCCGTGGAGGCCGTGGGCCAGCAGGCTCGACACGCGGCGCGCCTCCAGGACGAGGCGGGGCATCTTGTCGGAGAGGGCGGTCGCGCCCTCGCTCTCACGCCGGCCGGGGGTGCGCCTGCCGGCGTCGAGGGCGTTCGTCGCGACCAAAGTCAGAGCTTCTCCGCGAGCTTGGCGATCAGGCCCTCGATGGTCTCGCCGTCGGCGCGGGCGGTGTAGCTCAGCGCCATCCGGTGCTTGAGCACCGGCTCGGCGAGCGCCTTCACGTCGGCCACCGACGGCGCGACCCGGCCCTCGATCAGCGCCCGGGCGCGGGCGGCGAGCGTCAGCGCCTGGCTGGCGCGGGGGCCGGGACCCCAGAGGAGCTTGTCCTTCACGATGGCGTCGCCGCTGTCCGGCCGGGCGGCGCGGACGAGGTCGAGGATCGCCTCGACCACGGCCTCGCCCACCGGCAGCCGGCGCACGAGGCGCTGGGCGGTGAGCAGCTGCTCGGTGGACATCACGGCCCGCGGGCGCGCCTCGTCCACGCCGGTGGTCTCGATCAGGATCCGCCGCTCGGCGGCGCGGTCGGGGTAGCCGACGTCGATCTCCAGGAGGAAGCGGTCGAGCTGCGCCTCGGGCAGGGGATAGGTGCCCTCCTGCTCGATCGGGTTCTGGGTCGCCAGCACGTGGAACGGCCGCGGAAGGTCGTGGCGGGCGCCCGCCACCGAAACGTGGCCCTCCTGCATGGCCTGCAGCAGCGCCGACTGCGTGCGAGGGCTCGCCCGGTTGATCTCGTCGGCCATCAGGAGCTGGGTGAAGACCGGCCCCTGCACGAACCGGAAGGCCCGGCGGCGCTCGGCGTCCTCCTCTAGGATCTCGGTGCCGAGGATGTCGGAGGGCATCAGGTCTGGCGTGAACTGCACGCGCCGCGCGTCGAGGCCCAGCACCGTGCCCAGCGTCTCGACCAGCTTGGTCTTGGCGAGGCCCGGCAGGCCGACCAGCAGGCCGTGGCCGCCGGCCAGGATGGTCACGAGTGCGAGATCGACCACTTTCTCCTGGCCGAAGATCACCCCGTGAATCGCCTCCCGCGCCGCGCCGACGTCGGCGAGGCAGCTCTCCGCCGTCGCCACGATGCCGTCGTCCAGGGTGGTGGCCGGGTTGATCCCCTGCGTCATGCCGATATCCATCTCCTGCCCGGGCCCCGCGGGACCCGCCGGCCAATCCCGCAAGTGTGGGGCTTCAGGTGCCGGGCTGGCAAGGTCGGGATCGCCGCACGCCCGTTCGCGGCCGCGTTGGCGGCGTCCGGCGCCCTCGCCGAGACCGGAGCCGCCCGCGATGGGTCGGACGCCGATCCCGCCCCGCTCTTGGCGTGGGCGACCCGGACCTTTAGGAAGGCGCCCAAGCCGGGGCGATCCTCACCCGCGACCGCCGGACCGGCCGAACCCTCTGATGTCTCTCGCGGATCGCGGCGTGGGCAGCTTTGCGGGCTTCCCGCGTATCCGGACCTGACCATGCGCCTTCGTGATGTGTTCGCCGTCGGATCGTCGGAGAAGGCCGGCCTCGCCGGCGCGGCGCAGTCCCTCGCGCGCCCGCTGACCCGGCGCCTCAGGGGCCGCCGCGGTGAGCCCCGCCAGGCGGACCTCGTCCGCGCCGTCAAGGAATCCGGCCTGTTCGATCCGGCCTGGTACGCGAGGCGCTACCCCGACGTGGTCGGCGAGGGGATCGATCCGGCGGTGCACTACGCGGTCCACGGCGGGCGCGAGGGGCGCTGGCCGCACCCGCTGTTCCACGGCGACCTCTACCTCGATTCCGTCCCGGGCCTCCGGGCCGAGGGCACCAACCCGCTGCTCCACTACCTCGACCGCGGCGCCGCAGCCGGCATCCGCCCCAACCCGCTGTTCGACCCGGACTGGTACGCGACGCGCTACCTCGGCGGCGCCGAGCACCGCGCCCGGGCGTTCGCCGACTTCCTGGCGCGGGGCGACACCGACCCGTCGCCGCTTTTCGACACCGCCTGGTACCTGTCCCGCTACCCGGACGCCCGCGCGGCCGGCGGCAACGCGCTGAGCCACTTCTTCGAGACCGGCCGGAAGCAGGGCTACCTCCGCAACCCCGAGGAGTTCGCCGGCCTGTCCCGTCACGTCGACCTGATCCGCCGGTCGGGCCTGTTCGACGCCGCCTTCTACCGGGAGCGCTGCCCAGAGGCCGAGACCAGCGGGCTCGAACCCCTGGAGCACTACGTGATGGCCGGCGGCTACCGCCGCTACGCGCCCCACCCGCTGTTCGATCCCGACTGGTACGCGGCCCAGTCCGCCGAGGTGCGGGCCGACAGCCTCAACCCGCTGGTCCATTACCTCGAGCACGGTGCCGCCGAGGGCCTCGACCCGGGGCCCTGGTTCGACACGCGCTGGTACACCGAGACCTACTTGCGCGACGACGCGGCCGGGCCGAATCCGCTGGCGCATTTCCTCGCCGACGGCGGCCGCACGACGAGCCCGTCGCCGCGCTTCGACGCGCCCTGGTACCGCGCCCGCTACCCGAAGGTCGCCGCGCTCGGCCTCAACCCGCTGATCGACTACGTCACCACTGGCCTGGAAGCGGGCCGCCTGACCCGCCGCGTCCCCGGGGCCGCGGTGCCGGAAGCCTCCGACGCGCGCCTCTCCTGCCTGAAGCGCGAGCCCCGGCGGCACGGCCGCACGGCCCTGTTCATCACCCACTGCCCCGAGGGGCGGATCCGCGGCCACGTCGAGCCCTACCTCAAGGCCTTCGCGGAGAACGGGACCGACCTCGTTCTGATCATCGCCGCCGACCAGCACAAGAACGCCGTGCCGCAGGCGATCCTGGATCTCTGCGCCTCGGTCTACCTGCGCGAGAACAGCGGCTTCGACTTCGCCGCCTGGGCGCATGTCCTCCTGGAGGACACCGACCTCCTCGATTCCGAGACGCTCTACCTCGCCAACGACAGCCTCGTCGGGCCCCTCGACCGCGACGACTTCGCCGGCCTGCTCGCCAAGATCGACGCCTTCCCGGAGGCGGTGATCGGCCTCGCCGACAATTTCTACTACAGCCACCACCTCCAGAGCTTCTTCCTGGCCCTGAAGCGGCGCTGCCTGTCCTCGTACGCGTTCAACCACTTCCTCCTGTCGGTGGCGAACTGGCCGGACAAGAACGCGGTCATCACCGAGTACGAGCTGACCTTCTCGCAGCGGATGCGGGCGGCCGGGCTCGGCATGCGCAGCCTGTTCTCGGCCCAGAACAAGCACATGTCGCTGGTCAACGACCCGCGCAACAATCGCACCCTGTTCGACTGGGAGAACATGCTCAGCCAGGGCTTCCCGTTCGTGAAGCGCTCGCTGCTGGGCGAGCACGCCGCGATCGGCGGGGCGGCGGTGCGGGAGGCGATCGCCGAGCGCGGCTTCGACCTCGACCGGCTCGACGTGACCTACACGTATCCGGGGGCCAGGATTTGGGCTGACCTGCGCCGGCCCCGGGCGCCGGAGCGGCCGCAGCGCGTCGCCTACGTCTCGCCGATGAACTACGCCAACGGCCTCGGCGTCGCGGCCCGCAGCTACGCCCGCGCCCTGCATCGGACCCCCTTCGCGCTGAACGTCCACCCGATGGAGCGGCCGTTCCACGTCCACGCCCGGGTGGCGCCGGCGTGGCAGGCCCGGACCTTCTCGGGCCCCGCCGACGTCGCGCTGGTCCATTTCAACGGCGACAGCTGGCACTCGCTGATGAGCGACCGGCAGCGGGCGATCGCCGCCGAGGCGCGGCTGAAGATCGGGCTGTTCGTCTGGGAGACCTCGCACGTGCCCGGGGGCTGGCTGCCGACCGTCGACGGCCTCGACGCGATCTGGGCGCCCACGGAGTTCTGCGCGGCGATCTTCCGGCAGATCACCGACATCCCGGTCGACGTCGTGCCCTACGTGGTCGAGAACGAGGCCGGCGAGCCGGTGAGCGCCGCCGCCAAGGCGAACCTGCGCAAGGCCTTCGCGATCGACCCGTCCAAGCGGGTGATCCTCTACGCCTTCGACGGCTCCAGCTACCTCGCCCGCAAGAATCCGCACGCGCTGATCCGGGCCTTCCGGGCGGCGGGTCTCGGGCAGGCCGGCTGGCAGCTCGTGCTCAAGACCAAGCACGTGTTCGACCTGCCCGAGGAGGGCAAGAAGCTCCTCGACCTCGTGGGCACGTCCGGCGACGTCGTGGTGATCGACCAGCCGCTCTCTCAGAACGAGCTCGGCGCGCTGTTCGATCTCTGCGCGGTCTACGCGTCGTCGCACTCCTCGGAGGGCTTCGGCCTGACGATCGCCGAGGCGATGGAGATGGGCAAGGTCGTGGTCGCCACCGATTACGGCGGCTGCCGCGACTTCCTCGACGCCACCTGCGGCTTCCCCGTGAAGGCCGAGGTCACGGCCCTCGACCAGACCTACGGCCCGTACCTGCGCGGCGCCGAGTGGGGCCAGGTGGACGAGGCGGACCTGACCCGGGCCCTCAACGACGCCGCCCGGGCGGTGACCGGCGGCGACGCGGCCCGGATCGCCGCCGCCGCCCGGGCGCGCATCCGCGAGCGCCTGTCCATCGGCGCGGTGGCGCGGGCCATGGAGGCGAGCCTGACCCGCATCCTGGCCGCCGAACGGTCCTGAATCCCCGGAGACGCGACCCGTGTTGAAGAAGAAGCCGGTCCCGGCCCCGTCGGCCTCGTGGGGCACGCTCCCGTGGCCGGACGCGATCCTGCCGCTGCCCCTCGACGGGCAGCTCCGCCCCCTCGACGAGCGCCGGCTCGCCCAGGTCGCTTCCGGCCAGTTCCCCGCCTGCCGGGCGATCTTCGTCGCGCCCGCGGCCTCCGAGCTGCGCCCCGACCTCGCGGCGCACCTGACGCGCGCGCTGGCGGAGCGGCCCGATATCGGCATCTTCTACGGCGACGACGCCGTGGTGGACGGCGCTGGCCAGGTCCGCAGCGTCCACTGCAAGCCGGCCTTCAACCCGGCCCTCCTGATGGCCGACGACTATATCGGCTTCCCGCTGCTGATCCGCGTCTCGGCCCTGGCCGGCCTGAGCCCCGATTTCGGCCTGCGCCACGGCAGCGCCGCGTGGTTCCGATTCCTGCTCGGCGCGATCTCCGCGGGGATCGGCATCGACCGGATCCCCCAGACCCTGATCGCCTCGCCGCTGGAGCGCCCGAAGGCGACGCGCACGGCGCGCGCCCACGCCCTCGACCGCTGGTTCGAGGCCTCGGGCATGCCGCTGCGCACCGCCCCGGGGCTGACCCCGGACACGCTGGAGATCCGCCGGAGCTTCGACGCGCGGCCGGCCGTGACCCTGGTCGTGCCGACCAACCAGAGCCGCCCGAAGGACGATCAGGGCCGCGCCGTCGAGGGCGCGAAGCCCCACGTGATCAACCTGCTCGACAGTCTCGGCCGCAGCACCTACCCGGCCGACCGGATCCGCGTGCTGATCGGCGACGACGTGGCCGACGACGCGATCTACCGCGGCCGCTCCGACCGCTTCACCGTGACCCGCCTGCTGACGACCCGGGCGCCGGGCGAGCGGTTCAACTACGCGGCCAAGATGAACACCCTCTGGCGCGCGGCCGAGACCGACCTCGTCATCCTGATGAACGACGACCTCGTCGTGCGCCGCCCCGGCTGGATCGAGGCGCTCCTGACCTTCGCGCTGGACCGCGGCGTCGGCGGCGCCGGCGGCCGGCTGCTGTTCCCCACCGGCAAGATCCAGCATGCCGGCATGACCGGCGGCATCTTCGACGTGTTCGCCCACCCCTGGTACAACCGGGACGCGGCCGAGCCGACCTACGGCGACTGGGCCCTGACGCAGCGCGACTGCTCGGCGGTGACCGGGGCGCTCTTCGCCACCCGCAAGGCGGTGCTCGAGGCGGTCAACGGCTTCGACGAGGGCTTCGCCCTCGACTTCAACGACGTCGACCTGTGCCTGAAGATGCGGCAGCTCGGCTACCGCATCGTCTACACGCCCTTCGCCGAGCTGGCGCACCACGAGAGCGCCTCGCGGCAGACCAGCTTCGCGCCGGGCTCGCAGATCGCCCGCTTCCTGCGCCGCTGGGGTGACGTCATCGCGGAGGATCCGGCCTACAGCCCGCAGCTGCGCATCGACACCGACGTGGTCGCCCCGCGGGCCGACGCGACGCGCTGGATCGCGGAGCGCCGGGCGGACGCCGCCTGAGCGGCCGGCGCGCCCGGGTTAAGCTAAACGCGCGAAGTTCGGCGCGGCGGCCTGGAACGGGGCAGTCCGAGCCTCTACCCATCGTGGCGGATGCGCGGACGGAACCGTCCGCGCCGGGGTGGGGAGCCCGACGTGAAGAAGCCGCTCACCGCCGCCGCCCTCCTCGTCGGCCTCGCCCTGGTCGGCCTCGCGGCGGAGATCCGGCTGCACGAGCGGGGCCGTCCCGTCGCCAGCACGGCGGTCCGGTCCGGCGGCGCCGCCTTCGCCCCGGCGCCGATCCCGGCGGACTGGGTCGTCTCCGGCGACCCCGTCACCGAGGTCGCGGAGGTCTCGCAGACCCATGACGGCAGCGCGCAGGTCTACCTCTGGCGCACCACGGCCAGCACGTTCCGCTGGACCCACCACGCCGACGAGATCATCACCATCCTCGACGGCGAGGTCTTCGTCACCGACGCCGACGGCAGCCGCCACCACCTAACGCCGGGCGACGTGGCGCATTTCCCGGTCGGGTCCGTCCAGCTCTGGGAGGTGCCGAGGACGCTCCTCAAATCGGCGATCCTCAAGCACCGCAGCCCGACCCTGGTCGAGGCGTCCCTGCGCTGGCTGCGCCGGGCGCGGGCGCTCGTCGCCGGCTGAGGCGCGGGCGCCGGCGGCGTCCGCCGCGCCGCGCCGACGAGGCGTAATCTAGGTTGAATCCCGCGATCCGGTGACACGGCTTGCTAAGGCTCGGCGCGGCATCTTCGGCGCTCCGACGCCGCGAACCGACCCGATGCCCCCACCCCGCGACCTGCAGCTCGACGCCGCGCGCGGTCTCGCCGTGCTGCTGGTCCTGTCCGGCCACCTGCTGCAGCCCGTATTCTACGGCCCGTCGGGGCCCGAGCCGGGGCCGGCCCTCGCGGTCTGGCGGGTCATCTACGCCTTCCACATGCCGTTCTTCTTCCTGCTCTGCGGGATGGTCGACCGGATCAAGGGCGAGGCGAGTCTCGGCGAAGCCTGCCGCTCCGCGCTGCGGCTCGTGGCGGTGACGCTGGCGTTCGGCACCCTCGCGCTGGTGCCCCAGGCCCTCGCCGGCACCCTGTCGCCCGGGGACGCGCTGGGCGACGCGCTGTGCGGCCGCGACTTCGGTCTGGGCGTGCTCTGGTTCCTGGTCGCCCTGGGGCTTGTGCGGGTGATCGACGCCGCGGCGCGCGCGGCGACCTTCCCGGGCGGCTACTGGATCGTCCTGGGCGGCGCCCTGGCCCTGTCGTGGACCTGCAGCGCGCGGGCGTTCCCGTACTGGCAGGTCCACGCGCTCGTGGGCGCCCTGCCGTTCTACGTCGCGGGCCTGCGGCTCGGGCCACGGGCGTTCGACGTGTCGGCGCTGCTCGGCGCCTGCGGCCTCGCCGTGCTCCTGCTCTCCGCGCCGCGGAACTTCGTCCACGTCGCGACCGGGCATTACGGCGACCCGGCGCTGTTCGCCGTGACGGCGGTGGCGGGCTCGGCGTTCGCGCTGGCGGTCGCCGGCCGGCTGCGCGGCCCGCCGCGCGCCGCGGCCGGCCTGCTGGGGCGGGCGAGCTTCGAACTCTACATCGTCAGCGGCGTCTTCCTCCTCCTGGCGCCGCACTGGCCCGCCTGGGACCGGTGGGACGGCCTGGTGCTGCTCGCCGCAATCGGCCTGCCCCTGCACCTGATCGCGGCTCGCGGGCTGCGCGGGCCGATCCGGGCCGTCCGCGCGGCCGCCGACAGTGTTGTCGACGGCTTGGTCGACGGGCTCGCCGGCCGCCGGCGTCGCGCGCGGCCGGGCTTGCCCGGGGCGGATCCTTAAGACTTGTGCGGGACGATCCGCCGGCATTCCGGCGGCAAGACCTTCGATGACAGCGCCACACGCCAGGGGCCCCGATGTTCGCTGAGCGCCCGCGCGGCGGCGTCGGCGCGTGGCCCCTCATCGCCGCCACGCTGGTCGCCACGATCGTCTGGATGGCGGTCGCCGGGCTGCACTTCGCCTGGGACAGCGCCCTCGTCACCCTCGCGGCCTGCGGCGGGCTCGAGGCCCTGGCGCAGGTCTACCGCACGCGACGCCCCGAGCCGCGCATCGCCGCGACGCTGAGCGCGCTGGCGCAGGTCATCGCCTTCAGCGCCTGCGCGGCCGCGCTGTCGTACACCGTCGCGAGCACCGGCGGCCCGCTCTGGGATTCGACCTTCGACGCCTGGGACCGGCGGCTCGGACTGGACTGGCGCGCCTACCTGGCCTTCGTGGACGGCCATCCGCGGCTCGGGCTGGCGCTCTCGCTGGCCTACCGGAGCCTGATCCTGCAGACCATGCTGGCGGTCATCCTGCTGGGCTTCAGCGGCCGGCTGCGGGCCCTGCGGGACTTCGTCCTGGCCTTCGCCCTCGCCGGCACGGTGACGGTCCTGATCTCGGCGCTGACGCCGGCCCTGGCGAACTTCGTGTACCTGGGCCTGTCCCCGGCGGACTTCCCCAACCTGCACCCGGCCGCGTCCTACGTCCACGTCGCGGACCTGACCGGCCTGCGCGACGGCGCGCTCCGGACGATCTCCCTCGACCACGTCGAGGGCATCATCACGTTCCCGAGCTTCCACGCGGCGCTGGGGGCCCTCTACATCTGGGCTTTCTGGCACCTGCGCGCGGCCCGGATCCCGGCCCTTCTCGTCAACGTCCTCCTCATCGCCGCCACGCCGATCGACGGCGGCCACTACTTCGTCGACGTGATCGCCGGGCTGGTCATCGCCGTCCTGGCGATCTGCGCCGCGCGGGCGCTCGGGCGGCGGTGGGCCGCGGACGCGCCCAGTCCCGGAGCGCCCGAGGGCGGACCCGCACCCGGGCGGGCCTGACGCGCGCGGCCCGCGGGCACCTCAGAGCGGCTCGCCTCGCATCAGCCGGGGCCGCGAGTCGCGTGCGGCCGCGGCCTCGCCGATGAAGAAGCGCTTGAGCCCCGGCAGCCGGTCCACGATCCCGAGGCCGAGGTCGCGGGCGAGCCGCAGCGGCAGGGCGTCGTTCGAGAACAGCCGGTTCAGCCCGTCGGTCGCCGCCGCCATGGCGAAGCTGTCGAAGCGCCGGGCGCGCTCGTAGGCGCGCAGCACGTCGGGGCTGCCGGGGTCGAGGCCGAGGCGCAGCGCGCCGGTCACGGATTCGGCCAGCGCCGCGGCGTCCGCGAGCCCGAGATTGAGGCCCTGGCCGGCGATCGGGTGGATCACGTGCGCCGCGTCGCCCAGCAGGGCGAGGCGCTCGGCGCGGAAGGCGCGGGCGATGCCGAAGGCGAGGGGGTGACGGCTGGGTCCGTGCTCCAGCGCGAGCGCGCCGAGATCCAGGGTGAACCGGCGCTCGATCTCGGCGAGCACCTCGTCGGGGCCGCCGGAGAGCAGGGCCTCGGCGTCGTCCGACCGCTCGGTCCAGACGATGGAGGAGCGGTGCCCCAGGGGGCCGCCGTCCCGTAGCGGCAGGATCGCGAACGGGCCCGCGGGCAGGAAGTGCTCGAAGGCGCGGCCTTCGTGCGGCCGGGCGTGGCCGATCGTCGCCACGATCCCGACCTGCGGGTAGGACCAGCCGACCCAGCCGATCCGCGCCGCCTCGCGCAGCCGCGAGCGCGCGCCGTCGGCGGCCACTAGCAGGTCGCCCCGCAGGGTCTCGCCGGTGGTGAGCGCCGCGCGGATCGCGGCCCCCTCCGGCACCGCGCGCACCACCCCGGCGGCGACGATCGCGACCCCCGCCGCCCGGCAGGCCTCCGCGAGGGCCGCGGCGAGCGGCTCGGCCTCGATCATGTGGGCGAAGGGCTCGCCGTCGTCGCGCTCCGCGTCCGCCTCGCGGCCGAAGGTCAGGAAGACCGGCCGCACCGGGTCGGCGAGGCGGCTGTCGCTGATCACCATCTCGCCGATCGGCTCGGCCGCTTCGGCGACCCGGGCCCACAGGCCGAGGTGCTCCAGCATGCGCCGCCCGCCCGCCGCGAGGGCGTAGGCGCGGCCGCGATGCCGGGCGGGGTCGGCGGCGCCCGGATCGATCACCGTTTCGGCCAGCGCCGGCCCGTGGGCCTGCTTCAGGGCGAGGGCCAGGGCGAGGCTGGGCAGGCCGCCGCCGGCGATCAGGAGGCTGCGGCTGCCGGGGCGAGGCGTCTCGGCCGTCATCGGGGCGGATCTCCTAGGGGTCCAGCGCGGGACGCGTGGATTGGTTCGTCCGAAAAGCCTATGTCGCACGCGGGCAACGAACGGAAACCCCGCGGGTCATGACCGACGCCAACACCGACGCGATGACGGACGCCGTCGCCGAGCTGATCGCCATCCTCGACCTAGAGCGCCTGGAGGTCGACCTGTTCCGCGGCCAGAACCCTAAGACAGGCTGGCGGCGCGTCTTCGGCGGGCAGGTGGTGGCGCAGGCCCTGGTCGCCGCGACCCGGACGGTGCCCGACGACCGTCCCGCCCACTCCCTCCACGCCTACTTCATGCTGCCCGGCGACCCGCGCACGCCCATCGTCTATGAGGTCGAGCGGATCCGGGACGGGCGGAGCTTCACGACCCGCCGGGTCAAGGCGATCCAGCACGGGCGCGCGATCTTCGCCACGACGGTGTCCTATCAGGTCGTCGAGGAGGGGCTCACGCACCAGCCGGCGATGCCGGCGGTGGCCGGGCCCGAGGGGCTCCTCGACGGCAAGGCCCTGGCGGCGGCCGGCGGCACCGGGATGCCGGAGGCGATCGCCGCCTATTTCGGCCGCGAGCGGCCGATCGCGCTGCGGCCGGTCGATCTGAACCGCTATCTGCCCGCCGGCGCGGGCGGCCGGGCGCCGGACCCGATCTTCAATGTCTGGCTGCGCGCGGCCTCGGCGCTGCCGGACGATCCGGCACTCCACCGGGCCGTGCTGGCCTACGCGTCCGACATGACCCTGCTCGACGTCTCGCTGATCCCGCACGCGCGCTCGGTGTTCGACCCGACGATCCAGGCGGCGAGCCTCGACCACGCGCTCTGGTTCCACCGGCCCGTGAAGATCGACGACTGGCTGCTCTACGCCCAGGACAGCCCGGTCGCGGGCGGCGCCCGCGGCTTCGCCCGGGGCCAGATCTTCGACCGGGCCGGCAACCTCGTGGCGTCGGTGGCCCAGGAGGGGCTGATCCGCCCGACACGGGATTAAATCGCGTTGCCGCGCGTGTGTTGCCGGCACGCAACGGGGCGAGATGCACGGAATTGGGCAGATTGCCTCGTCTTTGTGCGGCGGCGCGACCGGACCTGCCCGCTATCTGGCCGTATCGGGCTAATCGATGGGCAAAATGGCGACCGGCGAAAATGTTCCCGGCCAAGCTTGTCTGGCATAGTCCTTGAATAGCGGCCTTCGACCGCGGGTCATCCCGAGCCTGCGGACGGTCCGGGTCGGCTCGTCCCGCAGGTCGGGTGACGGCAACGGTTCCCGAGGACTTCGAAGGGGGCGTCGCCCATGAAAATCGTGATGGCCATCATCAAGCCGTTCAAGCTCGAGGAGGTGCGCGACGCGCTCACCGGAATCGGCGTGCACGGCCTGACGGTGACGGAGGTGAAGGGTTATGGCCGCCAGAAGGGCCACACCGAGATCTACCGCGGCGCGGAATACGCCGTCAGCTTCCTGCCGAAGCTGAAGATCGAGGTCGCCGTCGCCTCGGACCTGACGTCCAGCGTGATCGACGCCATCGCGGGGGCCGCGCGGACCGGCCAGATCGGCGACGGCAAGATCTTCGTGATGCCGCTGGAGAAGGCGGTGCGCATCCGGACCGGCGAGACCGACGCCGACGCCCTCTGATCCGCGGCCCGGTGCGCCCGGGCCCGCCGATCCCCAGACCTCCTGAAACACTACGGACTTGAGACCGGGAGCCACGTGCCCATGAAACTTCGTCATGCCCTCATGCTCGGCTTGGGAGGGGCGGCGATCGCCGCCCTCCTGATCGAGCCGTCCCTCGCGCAGACCCCGACACCGGAAGCCGCCTCGCCGCCGCCCTCGCCGATCCCCAACAAGGGCGACACGGCCTGGATGATGATCTCGTCGGCCCTGGTGCTGATGATGAGCATCCCGGGCCTCGCGCTGTTCTACGGCGGCCTCGTGCGCACCAAGAACATGCTGTCGGTGCTGACCCAGGTGTTCGCGATCGTGTCGATCGTCGGCCTGCTCTGGGTGTTCTACGGCTACAGCCTCGCCTTCACCAGCGGCGGAGGCCTCAACGACTTCGTCGGCGGCCTCTCGAAGGCCTTCCTGAAGGGCGTCGACGCGAACTCGACGGTCGCGACCTTCTCGAACGGCGTCGTGATCCCGGAATACGCCTATCTGTGCTTCCAGATGACGTTCGCCATGATCACGCCCGCGCTGATCGTCGGCGCCTTCGCCGAGCGGATGAAGTTCTCCGCGCTGGTGGTGTTCACGATCCTCTGGGTCACGATCATCTACTTCCCGATGGCTCACATGGTCTGGTACTGGGCCGGCCCGGACGCCGTCGGCAACGCCGCGAAGGCGCTGGCCGCCGCCACCGACGACGCCTCGAAGGCGACCGCCCAGGCGGCCCTCGACGCGGTCAACAAGGATGCCGGCTTCCTCTTCCAGAAGGGCGCCCTCGACTTCGCGGGCGGCACGGTCGTGCACATCAACGCGGGCATCGCCGGCTTCGTCGGCTGCCTGATCATGGGCAAGCGCATCGGCTACGGCCGTGACCTGCTCGCCCCGCACTCCCTGACCATGACGATGATCGGCGCCTCGCTGCTGTGGGTCGGCTGGTTCGGCTTCAACGCCGGCTCGAACCTCGAGTCCAACGGCACCGCCGCCCTCGCCATGCTCAACACCTTCGTGGCGACCTGCGGCGCCGCGGTGGCGTGGCTGTTCGCCGAGTGGGCCCTCAAGGGCAAACCGTCCCTGCTCGGCATGCTGTCGGGCGCGGTCGCCGGCCTCGTCGCGGTCACCCCGGCCTCCGGCTTCGCCGGCCCCATGGGCTCGATCGTGCTCGGCCTCGTCGCCGGCGTGGTCTGCTTCGTGATGTGCTCGACCGTGAAGAACGCGCTCGGCTACGACGACTCGCTGGACGTCTTCGGCGTCCACTGCGTCGGCGGCATCCTGGGCGCGCTGGCGACCGGCATCCTGGTCGACCCGAACCTCGGCGGCGTCGGCATCCCCGACTACACCTCGAAGCCGGGCGAGCTCGCGGTCGGTGCCTACGACATGATGAGCCAGCTCATCGTCCAGGCCGAGGCGGTCGGCCTGACGCTCCTGTGGTCGGGCATCGGCTCGGCGATCCTCTACAAGCTCGTCGACGTGACGATCGGCCTGCGCGTCACGCAGGAGGAGGAGCGCGAGGGTCTCGACATCGCCGATCACGGCGAGCGCGCCTACAACTACTGAGACGGAGGGCGCGGCCCCGCGGGGCCGCGTCCCCCGAACGAGAAAACCCCGGCTCCGTGAGGACCGGGGTTTTTTCGCGTCAGGCCGTCATCGCGAGCGCAGCGAAGCGACCCAGGGCAGCGCTGCGGTCGGAATCGGAGCGAAGCCCTGGATTGCTTCGCTCCGCTCGCAAAGACGATGCGGGGCGGCGACCGGGCATCGACCCCGAAGCATTCACGCCGCCCGCGTCAGCGCCGCCTTCTCCTCCGCGAAGGCCCAGTCGAGCCAGGGCGTCAGCGCTTCCAGATCCGAGGTCTCCACGGTGGCGCCGCACCAGATCCGCAGGCCCGCCGGCGCGTCGCGATAGGCGCCGATGTCGAGGGCGACACCCTCGCGGTCGAGGCGCTCGACGATCCCCGCCGCGTAGGCCGAGACCGCCGCGTCGCCGCGGGCGAGCACATCCGGATCGGCGATCACGAGGCAGACGCCCGTGTTCGAGTAGGTCGCGGGATCGGCGGCCAGCGGCGCGATCCAGGGCGTGCGCGCGACCCAGTCGTAGACGACCTTCGCGTTGGCGTCGGCCCGCGCGTGCAGCGCCTTCAGGCCGCCGATCCGCTCGGCCCAGTCCAGGGTGTCGAGGTAGTCCTCGACGGCCAGCATCGAGGGCGTGTTGATCGTGTCGCCCTTGAAGATGCCCTCGATCAGCTTGCCGTCCTTGGTGAGGCGGAAGATCTTCGGCAGGGGCCAGGACGGTGTGTGGCTCTCCAGTCGCGCCACGGCGCGGGGCGAGAGGATCAGCATGCCGTGCGCCGCCTCGCCGCCCATCACCTTCTGCCAGGAGAAGGTCACGACATCGAGCTTGTCCCAGGGCAGGGGTTGGGCGAAGGCCGCCGAGGTCGCGTCGCAGATCGTCAGGCCCTCGCGGTCGGCCGCGATCCAGTCGCCGTCCGGCACCTTCACGCCGGCCGCGGTGCCGTTCCAGGTGAAGACCACGTCGCTGTTCTTCGTGTCGATCGCCGCGAGGTCCGGCAGGATCCCGTAGGGCGTCTGGTGAATGCGCGGCGCGATCTTGAGCTGCTTCAGCGCGTCCGTGACCCACTCCTTGCCGAACGCCTCCCAGGCGGCGACCGCGACGGGCTTCGGCCCGAGCATCGTCCACATCGCCATCTCGACGGCGCCGGTGTCGGAGGCCGGCACGATGCCGATCCGGTAGTCGGACGGCACCTGCAGGACCGTGCGGGTCAGGTCGATCGCCCGGCCGAGCTTGGCCTTGCCGAGGGGGGAGCGGTGCGACCGGCCGAGGGCGGCGTCGGCCAGGGCGGCCGGGGTCCAGCCGGGGCGCTTGGCGCAGGGGCCGGAGGAGAAGTGGGGCACGCGCGGGCGCTGCGTGGGGCGGCTGGTCATGGCGGATCCATCCTTGCAGAGGGCCGCGCTCCCGGGGGAGGCGCGTCCCGGCTCGCGCATGCGCCGAAACCGGCCGGCTTGCAAGCGCCCGTCCCGGCGGCAGTCTTCGCGGCGCTGCCCCCGGTCGGGACACGGCCCCGGGCGGCGGGGAACAGTCGATTAATCCCGGCCCGTTAGCCTTAATGAGGTGCCGCGTAGCGTTTGAGGTGCGCCGATGACTTTCCACAGCGCCGCGATATTGGCGGTCTGGTCCGTTCTACTCTTGGTTATTGGGGCCTTAATTCCCCGCCTCCTGCAGGCGAGCCGGACACCGCGGCTGGTGCCGCAGCCGCTGCGGCTCGACCCGCCGGATTACGACCGCGACGGCCCGGTGATCGACCTCGAGCCGGCCTGACCGGGGCTGCCCCCGGGGCGCAGGTCCGGGCGCCGCTCGGCGGTGATCCGCTCGGCCTCCGCCCGCCGCCAGCGGGCGATGGCGGCGTGGTTGCCGCCGGAGAGGACGTCCGGGATCGCGCGGCCCTCCCAGTCGCGGGGGCGCGTGTAGTGCGGGTACTCGAGGAGCCCGCCCTCGAAGCTCTCCTCGACGCCGGATTCCACCTTGCCCATCACGCCGGGCAGCAGGCGCACGCAGGCGTCCAGAACCACCAGCGCGGCGATCTCGCCGCCGGACAGCACGTAGTCGCCGATCGAGACCTCCTCCAGGCCGCGCCCGGCGATGACGCGCTCGTCGACGCCCTCGAAGCGGCCGCAGACGATCAGCGCGCCCGGTCCCGCCGCGAGGTCGCGCACGCGGGCCTGGGTGAGCGGCCGGCCGCGGGGCGACATCAGCAGGCGCGGGCGCGGGTCGTCGGCCCCGGTCGCGGCGTCGTAAGTCGCGGCGTCGATGGCGGCGCCGAGCACGTCGCAGCGCAGGACCATCCCGGCCCCGCCGCCGGCCGGCGTGTCGTCCACCGAGCGGTGGCGGCCGAGGCCGTGCGCGCGGATGTTGCGGGCCTCCAGGGTCCAGTCGCCCCGCGCCAGGGCGTCGCCCGACAGGGACACGCCCAGCGGGCCCGGGAACATCTCCGGGTAGAGGGTGAGGATCGTGGCCCGCCAGGGCGTGTCCGCGCGCGTCATGGCGCTTGATGGCGCGCGGGGTGCGGCACGGTCAACGGGCCCGGCACCGTCGGCGCGCCCCGCGGGTTGTCGGCCATGATCTGCGCCCTCGCCCTCCTCGCGGCCGCTGCCGCCACCGCCGCCCTGGCCGGCCCGGCCCGCGCCGCCGAGCCGCTGGCGCCCCTGGGCGCGCCCGCCGCCGCCTTCCCCAGGCCCGACCGGCCCGTGGCCGAGATCGTCGCGCCGCGCTGGTCCTCGGAGGCCGAGCGCGACAGGGCGGGCGAGTTCGAGCAGGTGGCCGAGGGGATGGGCATCGCGCCCGGCGAGACGGTGGCGGATATCGGCGCCGGCAGCGGCTACTACGCGGTGCGGTTGAGCCCTCGGGTCGGGCCGCGGGGCCGCGTGCTCGCCGAGGACGTGACGCCGTCCTACCTGGCGGCCTTAGAGAAGCGGGTGAAGGCGCTCGGGAACGTCACGGTCGTGCGCGGCGAGCCGCACGACCCGCGCCTGCCCCCGGCCTCGGTGGACGCGGCGATCCTCGTCCACATGTACCACGAGATCACCCAGCCCTTCGGCCTGCTCCACAACCTCGCCGCCGCGATGCGCCCGGGCGCCCGGGTCGGGATCGTCGACGCCGACGCGATCCCGTCGCGGCACGGCACGCCGCCGGCGCTCCTGCGCTGCGAGCTCGCCGCCGCGGGCTACCGGGAGACCGGCTTCCGGCCGCTCGCGGACGGGGCCTACCTGGCAATCTTCGCGGCCCCCGCCCCGGAGGCGCGCCCGCGGCCGGAGACGGTCCGGCCCTGCCGCGACGACTCGACGGCGCGGTAGCGGCACCTCAGGAGCGCCAGCGCAGCTCGCGGCGCTCCAGCGGGTTGACGAACGGGCGCCCGTCGCGGGCCGATTCCAGGGCCTCGCGCTTCAGCCGGAAATACCATTGCGAGGGCAGGTCGCCCTGGCCGAACAGCACCATGGTGGGCTTGCGGTCGAGCCCGTCCTGCGCGTGCTGGAGCACCTGCTGGTCCTGGGTCAGGAACTGCCGCATCAGCGGGCGCGCGACCGGCTTGAGCAGGTTCAGGGCCGGCATGCTCCAGTAGAGGGCGTTGGTGAGCAGCGTCCGGTCCGGCGTCAGCGGCGTCGCGAAGGTGTAGTTCGCCACCCGCTTCTCCCCCGCGCGGATGCGCTCCAGCCGCACGCCGGGCAGGCGGAACTCGATCTCGACCTCGGGGATGCCGCCGAGCAGGCGGTAGACCGGCGAGCTCGTCGTGGTCGCGTGGCTCGTCATCACGAAGCCGTGCGGCACCGGCTGGAAGGTCTTCACCTTCTCGCGGAGCTGCTTCGAGGGCCGGAACCACCACGAATCGTGGACGAAGGCGACGTGCCCGGGATCGACGAGGCTCAGCGTCGTCAAGTCGAAGGAGGCCTCGACCTCCAGCTCGACCACGAGGGATCCGGCGGGCTCGAAATCCAGCGCCGGCACCTCCGGCACCGCGCCGGCGGCCGGGCCGAGATGCGGGTTGACCCAGAGGAAGCCGGCGCTCTCCCGCACGGGGAAGCGCTGCACCTGGATGCGCGAGAAGTCGGCGGCGTCGTGCTCCGACAGGGTCGGGACGTCGCGGCAGCGCCCGTCGGTGCCGAAGCGCCAGCCGTGGAACGGGCACATCAGGGTGTCGCCGTCGAACCGGCCCTTCGACAGGGCCATGCCGCGGTGAGGGCAGCGGTCGCGCAGCGCGAAGGGCGCGCCGTCGGGGGCGCGGCCCAGGACGATCTGCTCGCCGTTCAGCGCCACAGCCCGCAGGGCCGACCGGCCGCCCACCCTGCCGAGGCTCCGGGACTGCCCGACGCAGTACCACGCGTTGCCGAGCGGCTGGCGCATCGCGTCGGGATCGAGCGCGGCCTCGTCGGCGGGGCGCGGCGGGTTGGCGAAGGGCGCGTTCAAGGCGGTTCGGGCAGACCTCGGGGCGCCCGTCATACGCCCGGCCGCCGGGACGGGGAAGCGCCGGGCCGGGGAGGACAAACGGGCGCAGGCGCGGGGCTTCACAAGCCGGGCGCGGCCACCTACCTTCGCCTCACCCGCAACCAACGAAAGGAGGTGATCCAGTGTCTCATTGTCATCAGCCGTGTGTCTCGGCTCATCGGACCTGGACCGTCGCCTCCGGCGCGTCGCTCTAAGACGCGTCAGAGACCCGATCTCGGGACAGTTCCGCCGGACAACACGGTTCGGCAATGGAAGGGCCACCCTCTCGGGTGGCCCTTCGGCGTTTCAGGGTCCGGACATGCGGTCGGCGCCGCTCAGCGCCGCTCAGCGCCGCTCAGCGCCGCTGGGACTGGAACAGCGGCTGGGCCAGCGCCTCGGTCCGGGCGCGCCACAGGTCGCGCTCCTCGCGCAGGGCGTCGCGCTCGCCGGCCAGGGTCAGCCGCTCGGCCCGCAGGGCGTCCCGCTCGGCGATCGCCCGGTCGCGCTCGGCGCGCAGCTCCTCGCGCTCGGCCCGGAAGCGCTCCCGCTCGCCGCGGAACTCCTCGCGCTCGACGCGGACGTCCTCCTGCTCGGCCCGGAGATCCTCCAGGGAGCCGATCTCGTCGCGGATATGCTCACGGAGCGTCCGGATCTCGTCGGCCAGGATGGTCTGCAGCTCGTCCTGGCGCTCGGCCTCGACGCGGAGCCTGGCCTTCAGCATCAGGTTCTCGGCCATCAGCTCGGCGATGTCGGGATCCTCGGCGGCGGCCCGCGGCGCCTCGGGGGCCGGGACGACGCGGGGCGACCACGCCGTCTCCCCGCCGCGAGGCCGCTTCGCCTCGGGCAGGGTCTCCTCGGGCCGGGCATCGCCGCGGGCCTCGGCCGGCGCCTGGGCCTTCATCGCCGTCAGCCAGTCGCGGAGCGGACCGGTCGCGGGAAAGCTGCCGGACTCGGTCGGCGAGTGAGAGCGGGCGGGTTCCGACATCGGCGGGCGTCCTGATCGAATATGGCCCGAAGACAATCCCAACATGCTTAACGATCGGTAAAAGTTAACACCGATCGGCGGCCCGTTTCGGCACCGCCGCGGCGCCGGGCCGGCCGAAAAATTGACTTTCCGGCCGGCTGCCGCTACGCCCCGGCCTCCCGATCCGTAGCAGATCGACCGATGCCAAGCCGACCGGTCCCGCGAGGCCGGAGGTCAACGCCCGACAGCGCGTCCGCGCCCTCGGGCGCGATGGGCGTTGGCCGATATGCGAGGACGGGATCCGCCGGCCGAGGCACCCGCATGACGCGAGATCAAGAAGCGTTGAAGATCGAGGACGCGATCAACGAGACCTGCCCGTGGTCGGGCAAGCCGATCTCGGCGGACTCGCTGACGCTCTACAACGGCGCCGTGGTGGGCTTCTGCAACCCGGACTGCCGGGACAAGTTCGCCAAGGCTGTGCGCGGCTTCGAGGCCGCCCTCCAGGCGCGCCGCGTCGAGCGCGCCGGGCTCGAGCAGTAACGGCGGGGCGTCAGGAACATGTTCGAAGGCCTGTCCGACCGCCTCTCCGGCATCCTCTCGGGGCTCACCCGTCGCGGTGCCCTGACCGAGGCCGACGTCACCGCCGCCATGCGCGAGGTGCGCCGCGCCCTGCTGGAGGCCGACGTCGCCCTCGAGGTGGTCCGCGGCTTCACCGACCGGGTGAAGGAGAAGGCCGTCGGCGCCGTTGTGCTCAAGTCGGTGACGCCCGGCCAGATGGTCGTGAAGATCGTCAACGACGAGCTCGTGGCGATGCTCGGCACCGACGCCGAGACCGTCGATCTCAACGCCCCCGCCCCGGTGCCGATCCTGATGGTCGGCCTGCAGGGCTCGGGCAAGACCACGACCACCGCCAAGATCGCCCGGCGCCTCTCCGACCGCGAGAAGCGCAAGGTCCTGCTCGCCTCGCTCGACACCCGCCGCCCGGCCGCCATGGAGCAGCTCGCGGTGCTGGCCAAGCAGGTCGGCGTGGAGAGCCTGCCGATCATCGCCGGTCAGTCGGCGGTGCAGATCGCCAAGCGCGCCATGGACGCCGCCCGTCTCGGCGGCTTCGACGTGGTGATGCTCGACACCGCCGGCCGCACCACGGTGGACGAGGGCCTGATGGCCGAGGCCGCCGAGGTGAAGGCCGCGACCAGACCCCACGAGGTTCTGCTCGTCGCCGACGCGCTCACCGGCCAGGACGCGGTCAACACCGCCCGCGCCTTCGACCAGCGGCTCGGCGTCACCGGCATCGTGCTGACCCGCATGGACGGCGATTCCCGCGGCGGCGCGGCGCTGTCGATGCGCGCCGTCACCGGCAAGCCGATCAAGCTCGTCGGCGTCGGCGAGAAGGTCGACGCGCTGGAGGAGTTCCACCCGGCCCGCGTGGCCAACCGCATCCTCGGCATGGGCGACATCGTCTCGCTCGTCGAGAAGGCCGCCGAGACCATCGACCACGAGCAGGCGCTCCGCACCGCGGAGAAGATGCGCAAGGGCAAGTTCGACCTCGAAGACTTGTCCATGCAGCTCGCCCAGATGGAGAAGATGGGCGGTATCGGCGGCCTGATGGGCATGCTGCCCGGGATGGGCCAGATCAAGAAGCAGGTCGAGGGCGCCAACCTCGACGAGAAGATGTTCAAGCGCCAGCGGGCGATCATCTCGTCGATGACCCCGCAGGAGCGGAAGAACCCCGACCTCCTCAAGAACAGCCGCAAGAAGCGCATCGCGGCGGGCTCGGGGGTCGACGTCTCGGAGATCAACAAGCTCCTGAAGATGCACCGGACCATGGCCGACATGATGAAGGCGATGGGCCAGGGCAAGCGCGGGATCGGGCAGGCGCTCGGCTCGATGTTCGGCCTCGGTGGCGGGATGGGCGGCGGCGGGATGGGCGGTGGAATGCCCGGTCTCCCGCCCGGCATGCCGGAGCCGACGCCGGAGCAGATCGCGCAGCTCGAGAAGCAGTTCGGCGGCAAGCTGCCGCCGATGCCGCCGGGACTGGGCGGGGGCGGGATGCCCAAGCTTCCCGGACTTCCGGGCCTCGGCGGTCCGAAGCTGCCGGGTCTCGGTGGGTTCATGCCGGGGAAGAAGAAATGAGCGTGCTCGCGGCCCAGGCCGTCGATCCCGAACTCGCGCGCCTGCGGGACAGCATCGACAATTTCGATGCGGCGCTGATCCACCTCCTCGCCGAGCGTTTCCGCTGCACGCAGCGGGTCGGCGAGCTCAAGGCCCGAAAGGGGATCCCCCCTTCCGATCCGGACCGGGAGGCCCGTCAGGTCGCCCGGCTCCGCAAGCTCGCGGTCGAGGCCAAGCTCGACCCCGACTTCGCCGAGAAGTTTCTGGCCTTCGTGGTCAAGGAAGTCATTCGGCACCACCAGTCGATCAAGGCGGACCACGAGTCCCAGATCGAGCAACAGCGAAAGTAGTCAGACCATGGCCCTCAAGATCCGTCTCACCCGCGGCGGCGCCAAGAAGCGCCCCTACTACCGCATCGTCGTCGCCGACGCCCGCGCCCCGCGCGACGGCCGCTTCATCGACAAGGTCGGCGCCTACGACCCGATGAAGGCCAAGGACGATCCGGCCCGCATCGTGCTCGACAACGAGAAGATCCAGAGCTGGCTCGCCAAGGGTGCGCAGCCGACCGACCGCGTCCTGCGCTTCCTCGACCAGGCCGGTCTCGCCAAGCGCCCGACCCGCAACAACCCGCAGAAGGCCGAGCCGGGCGAGAAGGCCAAGGAGCGTGCCGCCAAGCGCGCCGAGAAGGCCGCCGCTCCCGCCGAGGACGCCGCCGCGTAAGGCGCACCGGTCATGGCGCGCCGCCCCGCAGGTCCCACCTCCCGCGACGGCGGCCGCCGAGGCCGCACGAGCTCGGCGATCGGCAAGATCGCGCCCGGCGCGGCGACCTCGCCCAAGGCGCCGGCCCCCAAGCCGGCGCCCCGGCCCGCGCCGCCCGATCCGAACCTCGTCCTGCTGGGCGAGTTCGGGCGGGCGCACGGCCTCACCGGCGAGGTCCGGCTCAAATCCTACACCGGCGATCCGCAGGCGATCGCCGGCTACGGAACGCTCCAGACGGCCGACGGCCGGACGCTGACGCTCGCCGACGTGCGTCCCGCCCCCGGCCCGTCGCCCGACATGCTGATCGCCCGGGTCAAGGGCGTCTCGGGCCGCAGCGCCGCGGAGGCGCTCAACCGCGTCGCCCTGTACGTTCCCCGCGACCGTCTGGCCGCGCCCGAGGACGACGACGAGGTCTACGCCGCCGACCTGATCGGCGCCGCGGCGGTTGACGAGGCCGGGACCCTCGTCGGGACGATCGTGGCCGTGCCGAATTACGGCGGCGGCGATCTCTTGGAACTGCGCCCGCCGAACGGCGGCGCCACCGCGCTCCTGCCCTTCACGAAGGCCTTCGTGCCGGTCCTCGACGTGGCGCAGCGCCGCGTCACCGTGGTCGCGCCGGAGGACCTGTTCGCGGCGCCGGGTGAGAAGCCCGCGGACGATCCGGGCTAGAGACGGCGGTCGGTCCGCGCGCCGGCGGCGCGTCCGGAGGCCGGGCGGCGCCCTGGCCGCGACCGCCCTCAATGCCCCCCGGCCGGCGCCCCGCCGCCGAGCTTGACGCTCTTCAGGCTCAGGGCCAGCGGGACCGCGCAGGCCGCGACGAGGCCGAGCACCCAGAACACGTCGATATAGGCCCAGTAGGCCACCTGCGTGCTGAGGACGCTCCCGATCCACGCCGTCGCCTGATTCTGGGCCTCGATCCCGGCGTAGCCGTGCTCGGAGAAGTACTGCGTCGCCTGCCGCATGGTCTCCTGGTAGGCCGGCGAGGCCGGATTGACGCTCTCCACCAGGCGGCTCTGATGGAACTGGCTCCGGTAGGCCAGGATGTTCTGCGCCAGCGAGACGCCCATCGAGCCGCCGACGTTGCGAGCGACGTTGATCAGCGCCGAGGCCTGATCGGTCTGGTCCTTGCGGATCCCCTCGTACGAGGCCGAGGTGATCGACAGGAACACCATCGGCAGGCCGATACCGATATAGACCCGCGACCACGCGAAGAACGCGAAGGTCGTGCTGCCGTCGATCCGCGTCAGGTCGTACATGCCCAGCGCCACGATGGTCATGCCGATGGCGATCAGCCATTTCGGCTGGACGTAGGACGAGACCCGGCCGGTGAGGAACATCATCACCACCGTGACGATGCCGCCCGGGCCGAGGACGAGGCCCGACAGGGTGGCGGTGTAGCCGTAATATTCCTGCGTGATCTGCGGGATGAACTGCGTGGTCGCGATCAGGATCGCTCCGGTGAACATCATCACCAGGAAGCACGAGCCGAACTGCCGGTTGCCGATGAGGCGGAGATCGACGGCCGGGTTCTCGCGGGTCAGCAGCCACGGGATCATGGCGATGAACGAGACGACCATCAGCACGCCGGACACGTTCATCAGCGTCGAGGTGCCGAACCAGTCCTTCCGCTGGCCCTCGTCGAGGATCACCTCCAGCGAGCCGAGGAACAGGGCGACCAGCACGAAGCCGACGATGTCGAAGCGGATGCCCTTGCGCACCAGGGCGCGGCGCTCCTTCTTGGCCGCGTCGCTGTCCTCGATCAGCCAGTACATCAGCCCGAGGGCGATCACGCCCACCGGCCCGTTGATCAGGAAGCACCAGTGCCAGGAGGCGTTGTCGGAGAGCCAGCCGCCCAGCGTCGGGCCGATCACCGGTGCCACCACGATGGCGACCCCGTAGAGCGCGAAGGCCTGGCCGCGCTTCGCCGGCGGGAAGGAATCGGCCAGGATCGACTGCGCGAGCGGTGCCATGCCGCCGCCGCCGAGCCCCTGCATCACCCGGAACAGCAGCAGCGATTCCAGGCTCCAGGCGAAGCCGCACAGGATCGACGAGACGGTGAACAGCGCCACCGACCACATGAAGAACGCCTTGCGGCCGTAGCGCTTGGCCAGGAAGCTCGACGCCGTCAGGGTGATCGCGTTGGCGACGAGATAGCTCGTCACCACCCAGGCGGCCTCATCGGGGCCGACCGCGAGGCCGCCCGAGATGTAGCGCAGGGCCACGTTGGCGATGGTGGTGTCGAGCACCTCCATGAACGTCGCCAGCGCGACCACGCCGGCGATCAGCCACGGATTGTGGCCGCCCGGCGCCTTCCCGGACGCGGCCCTGCCGCCTGCCGCCTTGCCGCCTGCCGCCTTGCCCGCACCCGGCCTACGCCCGGGCGCGGCCGCGCTCCCCCGGCCGGCCACGGCGCTCACCGCACCGTGACGGTCGGGACGATCGACATGCCCGGGCCGATCGACACGTCCGTCGGCCAGGTCTTGACCACGATCTTGACCGGGATGCGCTGGGTCACCTTCACGTAGTTGCCGGTGGCGTTCTGCGCCGGCAGCAGGCTGAAGGCCGTGCCCGAGCCCGGCTGCACCGAGGCCACCGTGCCCTGGATCTTGCGGCCGGGATACGCGTCGATCTCGATGTCGACCGGCTGGCCCGGCCGCATGTCGGTGATCTGCGTCTCCTTGAAGTTCGCCGTCACCCAGATGTCGTCGGGCACGAACATCGCCAGGGTCTGGCCGGCCTGGGCGAGCTGGCCGACGCCGCCGGTGAGCCGCACGACGCGGCCGGCCTGCACGGCGCGGACCGTCGTGTAGCCGAGGTTCAGCTCGGCCTGCTCGACCTGCGCCCGGTCGCGGCCGAGCTGCGCCTGCGTCGAGGCCTTCTGAGCCCGGAGCGAGCCGACCTGCTTCTGCGCGGCGACCACGCTGGCATTGGCGCTCTGGACCGCCGCCTGCCGCTGCTGCAGCGTCGAGGTCGCCGACTGCGACTGCTGGACCGAGCCGGAGCCGCGCTCGGCGAGGTCCTTGTAGCGGGCCGCGTCCTCCTGGGCGAACTTCAGCGCCGCCTCGGCGGTGGCGACCTGCGCCTTGGACACTTCGATGTTGGCGTACTGCGCCTGGATCTGCGCGTCGATGTTCTTGATGCCGGCCTCGTCGGCGGCGACCTGCGCCTTCGCCTGGTCGAGGGCGATGTCGTAGTCGCGCTGGAAGACCTGGAAGAGGATCTGGCCGGCCTCGACGTGCTGGTTGTCGGTGACCGGCACGTCCACGAGGTAGCCGCCGACCTTCGGCTGGATCGAGATGCTGCGCGCGTCGACGAAGGCGTCGTCGGTGCTCTCGTAGGGGTGCATGTAGAGCAGCCAGTAGAAGAACACGCCGACGCAGAGCGCGACGACCGCGAGCCCGCCGAGCAGGAACGCGAGCGGGTGGCGCCGCAGGACGCTCGGGCGCCGCGCCTCGTCCCCGTCGTCGTCGGAATCCGCCGCGTCGTCGCCGGCCTGCCCGTCCTGCGCCTCGGGCGCGCCGTCGGCCTCGTCCGCGCCGGGCTTGCGCGCGGTCTCGCGGTCGGTCTCGAGGTCCGCGGCCGGCGCGGCGCGGTTGAGATCGAGCACGTCGCGCTCGCGCGCGACGGCCCGGCCGTCGGCCGGCCGCGGGCGCGCCTCGTCCTCGGAGAGGTGCCGCTGATCGTCGAACATGGAAAGTCGTCGCCCGATGGGCCGGCCACCCGGGGGTGACCGGGCTTGTCGCATCGCCCGCCTCAGGCAGCAAAAGCCGGCCGCAGGCCCAAGGTTCCACGCGCGGATCAGCCCGCCTAGGAACGCATGCCGCACTGCGGCGTTCTGCGCCCGGAACCTTTGCCGTTCCCGGCCTCAAGGCCCAGGAGTTCGCCATGACCAGCAGCCCATCCCCGACGCCGAACCGCCCCGGTTCCGGCCCCGCGACCACCCCCACCGGCATCCCGCTCGTCGGCGCGGCGCGCCTCGACGCCATGAGTGCGGCCCTGGCGCGGAACTGGTGGCTCGTCGCCCTGCGCGGCGTCATCGCGGTCCTGTTCGGGGCGATCGCGTTCATCGCGCCGGGCGCCTTCGTGCTGTCCCTGGTCCTGTTCTTCGCCGCCTACATGCTCGTCGACGGCGTCGTCGCCGTCGTCGGCGCGGTCCGGGCCGCGCAGCGCCACGAGCGCTGGGGCTTCATGCTGGTCGAGGGCCTCGTCGACATCGTGGTGGGCGTCGCTGCGGTGCTGGTGCCGGCTGCGGCCGTCTGGGCATTCGTGCTGCTGCTCGCCGCGTGGGCGCTGGTCACCGGCGGCCTGATGATCGCCGCCGCCTTCCGCCTGCACCTCCATTACGGGCGCTGGTGGCTGGGCCTCGGCGGCGTGGTGTCGATCCTGTTCGGCCTCGCGCTGCTCATCAACCCGGGCATGTCGGCCCTGGTGCTGACGTGGTGGATCGGCTCCTACACCTTCGCCTTCGGCATCCTCCTGCTGATCCTGGCCTTCAAGCTGCGCGCCCAGCACGGCGCCGTCGGTCCGGGAGCGCCGCTCGGCCGGTGAGCCGGCCGGGACCGGATCGGGCCCCGTGGCCCGATCCACACGGTGCCGGCGCGATCGACGCGCCGCCCGTCCCGCGACCCCGCGGCTGCGGGACACCGCGACGGATGCGGCTTAGAAGGCTCAGTCGGCCGGATCGGCCGGTCCCGGAACACGCACCACGATGACGCCCGACGCGCCGGAACGCGCCCCGGCCGACGGGCCGAAACCGCCGAAGCCGGACCCCGCCGCCGACGCCCCGGACCCGCGGCTCGCTGCCCGGGAGGCCGGGCGGGCCGCGCGCGACCTCGCGCGCCATCTCCGGACCCTCCTCGCCGCGGCCGGGCTCGGCCTCGCGCGGACCGGCCTCGCGCGGACCGGCCGGGCCCTGTCGGCCCGCGCGGCGGAGCGCGCGGCGCGGGCGCGACGGGCACCGGCGGAGCGCCCGCCCGCCGGCGCCGAGACGGACGCGCGCGCCCTGAACCGGCGTTCCCGGCCGATCCTCGGCCGCCGGCACCCGGCCCTGCTCGCCGCCGCCCTGGTGATCCTGCTGCCGGCCCTGGCGCTGGCGATCTACCTGTTCGCGGCCTTCGTGAGCCTGCCGCCGCTGGGCGGCGCCGTGGTCGAGACCGGCCAGCGGGCGATCACCGTCGAGGCCGACGACGGCCGGGTCTTCGCCACCCGCGGCAGCTTCCGCGGCCAGAAGCTCACCGCGGCCGACCTGCCGCCGCACCTCGCCCAGGCGATCGTGGCGATCGAGGACCGCCGCTTCTACAGCCACTGGGGCATCGACCTGCGCGGCCTCGCCCGGGCGGCGTGGCGCAATCTCCGCGGCGGCGGCGTGCGCGAGGGCGGCTCGACCATCACCCAGCAATATGTCCGCCTGACCTCCCTCAACCAAGAGAAGACGCTCTGGCGGAAGGTGCAGGAAGCCTTCCTGGCGCTGCGGGTCGAGTCGACCATGAGCAAGGACGCGATCCTGCTCGGCTACCTCGACTCCGCGTATTTCGGCGCCGGCGCCTACGGGGCGGACGCGGCGGCGCGGCGCTACTTCGGCAAGCCCGCCAAGGCGCTGAACCTGCCGGAATCGGCGATGCTGGCCGGTCTGGTGCGGGCGCCATCGCAGCTCGCCCCGACCCGCAACCTCGGGGGCGCCAAGGAGCGCGCCGACGTGGTGCTCCAGGCCATGGTCGAGACCGGCGCGATCTCGCAGGCCGAGGCCGACGCCGCGCGCAAGCAGAGCGTGACCCTGAAATCGCCCCCCGAGGCGCCGCCCGGCACCAACTACTTCCTCGACATGATCGCGGGCGACGTGAAGCGCCTCGCCGGCACCGACGGCGACATGACGGTGCGCTCGACCCTCAACCTCGACCTGCAGAGCCTCGCCGAGGGCGTCGTGGCCCGCCGCCTCGACAAGGACGGCGCCCGCCGCAAGGTCGGCCAGGCCGCCATGGTGGTGCTGTCGAAGGAGGGCGCGATCCTCGCCATGGTCGGCGGCCGCGACTACGAGGACAGCCAGTTCAACCGCGCCGTCCAGGCCAAGCGCCAGCCCGGCTCCCTGTTCAAGCTCCTCGCCTACCTGACGGCCTACGAGAAGGGCTACACGCCGGAATCCGTGATGGTCGACCGCCCGGTCCAGATCGGCGACTGGCAGCCCGAGAACGACGACGGCCGCTACCGGGGGCCCGTGCCCCTGCGGACCGCCTTCGCGCTGTCGATCAACACCGTGGCGGCCCAGCTCGGGCAGGATGTCGGCATCCCGGCGGTGATCGCCACCGCCCGCAAGCTCGGGATCCAGTCGGACCTGCCCAACGTGCCGAGCCTCGTCCTCGGCTCGGGCGCCGTGAGCCTCCTGGAGATGACCCGCGCCTACGGCTCGGTCCTGTCCGGGCGCACCCCGCTCCAGTCCTACGGCATCCAGGCGATCCGCGGGGCCGCGCCGCAGCCGCTCTACGTCCGCGCCGACGCGGCCCCGGGCCCGATGCTGGCGCAGGAGCCGCGCACCATGATGCTCGACTCGCTGCAGGCGGTGGTGGAATCCGGCACCGGCCGCGCCGCGCGGGTGCCCGGCCAGATCATCGGCGGCAAGACCGGCACGAGCCAGGATTTCCGCGACGCGTGGTTCGTCGGCATGACCCCCGACCTCGTGGTCGGGATCTGGGTCGGCAACGACGACGACAGCCCGATGAACCGCATGTTCGGCGGCGAGATGCCGGCCGGGATCTTCCACGACTTCGTCCAGCGGGCCGCCGAGAAGCTCGCGAAGGGCAAGGCCCGCCTCTCGGCGGAGCGGGCCGAGCCGGCCCGGGCCGCCGCCGCGCCCGCGGCCGAACCCGTCGCGGCCGGCGAGGTCCGCGGCGTGCCGGAGGTGATCGATACCGGCACCCTCAACCTGCGCGGGCGGGTCGTGCGCCTCCTCGGCGTGGTCGGCGAGCGCGGCCATCTCGCCCGCCAGCTCGCCAGCTACCTGCGCCGCCGCGAGGTGGTCTGCACCGGCCTGTCCGACGGGGCCACGGCCCGCTGCCGCATCGAGGGCGACGACCTCGCCGGGCTGATCCTGGCCGCGGGCGGCGCCCGCGCCTCCGAGGACGCCCCGCCGGACCTCCTGGGCGCGGAGGAGCAGGCGCGCGCCGAGCGGGTCGGGCTGTGGGGCCGGTGAGGCGCTAGCCTGCCCCGAGCTTCGCCAGCGTCCGCGGGTCGGGGACGCCGTCGAAGTAGCGCGCCAGCGCGTCGGCGAAGACCGGCTCGCCCGGCACGGCGCGGGCGAACAGCGTCATGCTGGAGCGGAACTTCAGATCGTCGGGCGAGCCGAAGATCGCGTGGGCCGAGCGCCCGGCGACGGCGTTGACGGCCGCCGTGCAGGCGCGCAGGCGCGCGCCGAGCACCGGGTGCGCCGCGTAGGCCTGCGCCTCCGCGAGAGACCCGATGGCGTAGCGCTGCGCCATCGGGCTCGCGCCGAGCCCGGCGATCTGCGGGAAGATGAACCACATCCAGTGGCTGCGCTTGTCGCCGGCCTGCAACTCCGCCAGGGCGCGCCCGTAGACGCCCTCCTGCGCGGCGACGAAGCGGCCGAGGTCGTAGGTGTCGCTCATGCGCGGCTCCGTTGTTCCGGTCCCGCACCGTCAACCGCGCGGCGCCCGCGGGGATGCAGGCGCGGGTCCGGAGTGCCGCTGACGCCGCGCCGGGATTGGTGTAAGCGCCGCCCATGCTCGCAACGCTCGTCGCCTTCATGGTCGCGAACCCGGCGATGAGCCACGCCCTGACGGCGATCCCCGAGACCGCCGGAATGGCGGCCGTTCTGATCCTGCTGCGCAGTCCCCGACCGGAAGGCGTCGCGGCGCTCGTGGTCTCGACCTACTATTACGGCCGCGAGGCCGGGCAGCGGGAACACGTCCTCAAACACGCGGGCTGGGACGCCGTTCAGGCGCATCTCGGCGCCGAGTTCCTGTACGGCTGGTCCCTGCCGAATCTGCAGCAGTGGGTGGCGCCGACCTGCGCGGCCTGGGCGGTCGCGGCCGCGATCTATCTGGTCCGGTCGCGGATGGCGCGGGCGGCTCCGCCGGGTGCCCGGCTCAGGCGCGGGTGAACGGTCCGTCCGACGGCCCGATCTCGCTCCGGTCTCCGAGGAGCCGCCGGCCCGAGGCGATGATCTGGACCGTCTCGCGGCTGGAGCACTGGCGCCGCGCCAGGGCCTCCAGGTCGCGCAGGTAGTCGATGAGGGGACCACGCTGCTTGTCGGCTCGGCCGATCACCGGCTCGACCTTGGCGGTCACGAGGCCGCCGACCGTGTCCCAGAACTCCGCCGGTTGGATCGCGGCGTCGCCCATCGCAGGCTCGTGCATCCCCGGTCTCCGCTGTGCTCGCACCACTCTTGTCGAGCGTTTCGGCCGCCGGCGCATTGACCCATGTTGAAGACGCTCCTCCGGAGCGCGGGGCTCGCGGCATCGTCATCCGCGCGCCGGGCGATCCGGCGGGGCAGCATCCGGTGCGCCGCCCCATAATGGACCGCGCCACCGCGCGCGTTTCGGATCGACCGCAGGGAGCCCGCATGCCCGCCGACGACGTCCCAACCCGCGATGCCCGCGCACCCGAGCCCGCACGGACGCGCGCGCCCCCGGCCGGGGAGAGCCGCCTCCGCTCGATCGCCAAGGCCGTGAGCTGGCGCGTCGTCGGGAGCCTCGACACACTGCTGCTGTCCTACCTGTTCACCGGCAGCGTGCTGGTCGCCGGCTCGATCGCCTCGACCGAGACCGTGACCAAGACCGTGCTGTACTACCTCCACGAGCGCGGCTGGGGCCTGATTCCCCTCGGTCGCGCCTGAGATCCGTCCGGGAGGCCGCGTTGCCCGCCAGCTCCGCCCCGCCGCCCGGCGGCCTGACATCCTCGAGAGCCCGAACCGGAGAGAGCCGCATGCCGCAGATCACCGTCGGAGGACTCGGCCTCCGCTACCACCTCGCGGGCCCGGAGGACGCCCCGGTCGTCGCTTTCTCGAACTCGCTGGGGGCGACCCTGGAGATGTGGGACGCGCTGGTGCCCGCGCTGACGGGGCGTTACCGGACGCTGCGCTACGACACGCGCGGCCACGGCGGGTCGGAGACGCGCGACCGGCCGGTCGCGATCGCGGATCTGGCCGGCGATCTCGCGGGCCTTCTGGACGCCCTCAGCATCGGACGCGCCCATCTCGTCGGCCTCTCGCTCGGCGGGATGACCGTGCAGGCGCTGGCGAGCGCCGATCCCGGACGCGCGCTCAGCGCCACCCTGATGGCGACGGCGGCCTTCCTGCCGAGCCTGCAGAGCTGGGACGAGCGCGCCGCGACCGTGCGCGCCCAGGGGACGGCGGCCGTGGTCGAGGCGACGCTGGGGCGCTGGTTCACGCCGGGTTTCGCGGAGCGCGCCCCCGAGACGGTGCGGGCTGTCCGCGAGCGATTCCTGGCCTGCGATCCGGCCGGCTACGCGGTGTGCTGCGGGGCGATCGGGCGCATGGATCTCCGTCCGGCGCTCGGAGCCATCACCGCGCCGACCCTGGTGATCGCCGGCCGCGACGATCCCTCGACGCCCCCGGCCATGGCCGAGGAGATCTGCGGCGGCATCGCCCAGGCCGAACTCGTCGTGCTGCCCCGGGCGGCGCACCTGCTCGCCGTCGAGCGCGCCGAGGCGGTCGGCGGCTACCTGCGCGCCTTCCTCGACCGCGCCGCGCCGGGCGCGTAGGCGGGCCGCGGCGGCGCCGTCCCGTCAGTCGCCCGAGCGTCCGGGACCGCGCGCCGCTTCAGTGGCAGGCGATCCCGACATCGGCGGGCGACATCCCGCGCGCCAAGCGCCGCCCGGTCCGCAGCAGCGCCTGCCCGAGCAGCGACACGGTCAGCGCGTCGCCGTCCTGCTCGGCCAGCCGATAGGCCGCGAGCAGGGCGTCGCCGAGATCGCCGAGCGTTGCCGTCGGCTCCGCGTCCGCGCGCTCCGGCCGGCTCTCGGCAATCCGGTCGCGTCCGTCCGCCGCCGCCGCGCCGTGCGGTCCCTCGGTCAGCGCGACCGGTCTCGCGCGGCGTCTCGCGTTGCCGTCGTCCTCTGGTGAGCCGTTCCGCATCGTCTTGGTCCCTCAACCACCTCGAGGGTGCACCTACAGGTTGCGGACCGTCAACTCCCTCCGATCGCGCCCGGCGAGCGGTCGAGCGTCGCAGCCGCGGCGGCGGCCGGACTGGGTGTCGTACTGAGTGTCGGACGGGGTGTCGGACGGGGTGTCGGATGTTCCGCCGGCGCGGGAGCGGCCGGAGCCCGCAGAACAATCGCCGCGATCCACAACTTTTACGTGCAGGCCCCATGGATCGGCGCGTCCGGGCGAAGGTTCAGGGTCGCCATGAACGCAGCAAGGCCCCCGCGGTCAGCGCCGCGGAGGCCTCGCTCATCCACGCTCCATCAGGAGCGCGCGGACGGTTTTACTTGATGAGGGCCAGGAGAGCCTTGCCGGCCTTGGAGTTCAGCTCCTTGGCGTCGAGGGTGCCGTCGTTGTCCGGGTCGGCCAGCTTGAAGCGCTCGCCGACGGCCGCGAGGTACTCCTTCTTGTCGAGCGTGCCGTCGCTGTCCGGATCGGCCTGCTTCACGCCGGAGGCGCTCAGGCGGCCCTTCAGCTCCTTGGCGTCGAGGGTGCCGTCGGCGTCCTTCTCGAGACGGTCGAAGGTCGCCGAGGCCACCGCCTCCACTTCCTTCATGTCGACGGTGCCGTCGTTGTCGGTGTCGATCATCTTGACGGCGCTCGTTCCGCTCATCGGCTTGGCGAAAGCGGCCGGAGCGGAGAGGCCGCACACCGCGAGGGTGACCGCCGCGAAGCCACTGATGAAACGTGAGGTCATTGCCAGATGCTCCCGAAATTTGATGCTCGATCTTCCTAGTCTCCGACTCACCGTGCCGCAAGTGCGAAATTCGACCCTGTGGGTTGCGTGCTGTCCCGGGCCGCGCTTCGGAGACGCGGCATAGAAAAAGGGGCCGGCGCGAGCCGACCCCCGAAGAGAGCGCACAATCGCCGGCAGGCGATTCGCGCGGTGATTCAGTATCCGTAGCCGCGCCGCGTCACCGGGCGGTCGTCGTCGAACCGCTGGCGTCGGTAGAGACGATCCTCGTCATAGGCGCGGTCGCGCCGATACTCTTCGCGGCGGAAGTCGCGATCCCGCTGGGCGCTGGAGCGCAGGTCGACGCTCGGCCCGTCGGGACCGATATCGATTCGCTGCGCCGCAGCGGGGACGACGCTCGTCAGGGAGGCGGCCAGGACGGCGCCGGCAAGCAGGGTCTTCATGGGACTCTCCTTCGTGCGTTCGGAGTCCAACCCGTCCTCGCGCCGATCGTTCCCGATGTTCTCCCGTTCTTCCCGGAGCCGACACAGATCCGGGCTGATCAGGCCAGCGTCGCCAGGTCCTGAAACCAGTGCTGCGCCTGGACGTAGTTCTTCACCCGCGACGACAATGCGTGCGGATTGGTGTCGTGAACGACCCAGACCTGCACGGCATCGTCGACGACGATTTCGTGGATGCGCGCGAGCAGCCGGTTCTGCTCGGCCACGTCGAGGCTCGCCTTCACCTTGTCGCAGAGGGCGTCGACCTCGGGGTTGCGGTAGTGGCTCCAGTTCACGCCGTTCGGCGCGATCTGCCGCGAATCGTAGAAGCGCAGGATCGCGTAGAACGGGTCGGAGGTGACGTAGGCGATGTTGCCGGCGCTGACGCCCTTGAGGCTCGGATCCGCGGCGCCCTGGCGCCACGCCGTGTAGGCCACCTCCAGCTCCACGGTCTTGAACGCCACCTGGATGCCGATCTCGGCCCAGCTCTGCTGGACGAACTCGTTGATCGGGAGCGACAGCATCTGCCCGGTGCCGCCGGTCGGGATCAGGACCGTGGCCTTCACGGGGTTCTTCACCGAGTAGCCGGCCTCCTCGACGAGCTTGCGCGCCGCCTCGACGTCGGTCCGGATCTTGAAGCCCGGCTTGCCGAACCACGGGCTCGATTCCTGGACCTGACCGACGGCGGGCTGGGCGAGGCCGCCCATCAGCTCGACGACGCCCGCGCGGTCGATGGCGAGGTTGGCGGCCTTGCGCAGGCGCAGGTCGCGCCAGGGCGAGCCCTCCACCATCGACAGGTGGTAGTTCCAGACATGGGGCGTCTCGTTGCCCACGACCCGCATGCCGGCGGCCTTCAGGCGCGGCACCGCGTCGGGCGCGGGCGTCTCGATCAGGTCGACGCTGCCGGACAGGAGCGCGTTCACCCGGGCGAGGTCCTCGGGCACGCAGGCGAGGGTCAGCTTCGCGAGCTTCGGGACCCGCTTCGGGTTCCAGTAGCCGATGTTCGGCAGCAGCTCGAGGCGCACCCGCGGCACCAGCTGCCCCATCCGGAACGGCCCGGTCCCCGAGGGCTCGAAGGCGAACTTCGCCCAGTCCTTCCCGACCTTCTCGTACTGCGCCGGCGACGAGATCAGGAACCAGAGCATCTGGTAGGGGAACAGGCTGTCGGGCGTCTTGGTAACGACCTGGACGGTCTTGGCGTCGACCTTCCGGTAGCTCGCGACGCCGGGCAGGCGCGGGCGGACCTGGGACGCCTGCCGCTGGTCGAAATGCGGCGCCTCCTTGTTCAGCACCTTGTCGAAGTTCCAGATCACCGCGTCGGCATCGAAGGCCGACCCGTCGTGGAAGGCCACGCCCTCCCGCAGGTGGAAGGTCCAGACCTTGGGGTCGGCCGGGTCGGCCTCCCAGGCGGTGGCGAGGCCGGGCACCATCTTGCCCGGCCGGTCGGCGACGTCGAGTTCCCAGGCGACCAGGGGATCGTAGAGGGTCAGTCCGGTGAACTGGTAGCCGCCCGCGCCCCGGTCCGGCTGGCCGGTCGTGAGCGGCAGGTCGGTCATGGAGATGCCGTAGGTCAGGGTGCCGGGGGCCGCGCCCTGCGCGCCGGCGCGGCCCGCCGCCCCCAGCGCCGCCAGGGCGACGCCCCCGGCCATCAGGGATCGGCGTGTCGGCTTGATCGGGTTCATCGTGTCTCTCGGCTGAAGGCGCGGGCGCCGCACGGAACGGCACCTGCCCTCGGGCCCGCGGCGGCGCGGCCCGGGCCTCCACCCCATGCTGCATACAGAATGATGCACGCATCGTGCCCAATGGCCGCCGGCGTTCCCCGGATAGCCCGGGGGTCAGGCCTCCCAGACCTGGCCGGGCCTCAGGGCGACGAAGCGCTCGGCCGGGATGCCGGCCCCGCCGAGGGCCGCCGCCAGCGCCTCGGCGGGGCGCTCGACGCCCTCGTCGGTGAGCTGGAACGTGCCCCAGTGGTGGCCCAGCGCCTGCTCGGCGCCGAGCAGGCCGAAGACCTTCACCGCCTCGGCCGGGTCGACGTGCTGCGCCTGCATGAACCAGCGCGGCTCGTAGGCGCCGATCGGCAGCGTCGCGAGGCGCGGCGGCCCGAACCGCGCCCGCACGTCGGAGAAGAGGGCGCCGTCGCCGAAACCGGTGTCGCCGACATGGTAGTGCACGCCGCGGGGCGAGGTGATCACGAAGGCGCACCACAGCGCCATGCGCCGGTCGTTGACGCCCCGGGCCGACCAGTGGTTCGCGGGCGTCAGATGGACCTGCAGCCCGTCGCCGAGATCGACCGACTGTCCCCAGTCGCGGGTCTCGACATGCATCGTGTCGTCGTAGCCGCGCAGGATCGTGTCGTTGCCCAGCGGCGCTACGATCAGCGGCTGGTGCGCCTGCCAGAGCCGGGCGAGGCTCGGCCCGTCGAGATGGTCGTAGTGGTTGTGGGTGACCAGGATCGCGTCGATCGGCGGCAGGTCGGCGAAGGCGATGCCCGGCGGGTTGACGCGCTTCGGCCCGGCGAAGCGGACCGGGCTCGCGCGCTTGGCGAAGACCGGGTCGATCAGGATGTTCCGGCCGGCGACCTGCACGAGGTAGCTCGCGTGGCCGATCAGCACGACCCGCAGGCCCTCGACGCGCTCGGGCGGCCGGTCGGCCGGGTAGGGGCTGGGGAAGCTCTTGGGCCAGGGCTCGCGCTGCCGCTTGGCCTGCCAGCGCAGCACGTCGGGGAGCGCCTTGTCGGTGGACTGACCGGGCAGGAAGAACCGCAACCCGTCGAAATGGTCGGAGGTCGGGCCGCGGTAGTACGGGTTCCGGCCGCGCCGGTGCGCGGCGTAGCCGACGCCGCCGAGCGTCATGACCGTGGCCGCACTCGCGACCGTGAGCAGGCTGCGCCGTTTCATGGGTCCGAGATGGCCGGAACCGGGGGCCGGTCAAGCACTGCCGCGGCGCGGCGGGGAGCCTCAGGGCGGTTTCGGCGCCGTCTCAGGGACGTCGCTCAGCGACGTCTGCAGGGACGCATCAGGCGGCCGGAGCGCGCCGGCTCACTCCACCATCTCGGCAGCGAGGGACAGGCGCGCCCGGTAGACCACCTTGCCGACGCCGTCGCGGACGCAGGCCACGTAATCCTGGCGCTCGACCTCCGGCAGCATGTCGCGGGCGATCGCCGACATGATCCGGGTGACCTTGGCGCGGGCCGCCGGAAGGTCCGGCAGGTCGAATCCGACCTCATCGTGGATCGGCTGGGAGCCGTCGTGCAGGTCGATGAAGTAGCGGGGCATCGGCGCCAAGCATCTCTAAGAGAAGTAGTCTGCCGATAGGATTGGTCTTGCTATGGTTAACAGTGCCTTAAAAGCCGAGCTTTGAGGCCGCTCGACGGTCGGGCGAAAGCCGCTTCCGGCCTCGCTGCGCCGCGCCCGACCCGCCCCGGCGCTTCGGGACGTCGCGGGCCGGCGCGGCCCGGCGCGGGAGGCTTCCTCGGCGGCCGCGGCCGGGAGAGCCGCCCGTCCGACGGATCCGGCGGGCCGGATTCTTCGGGCCGATGCCGCGAGCCGGCCCGCTCAGGCGGGCCGGCGCCGCGATCCGGTTCTCACACGCCGTCCGGCGGCAGCGCCTCCGTCACCTCGACGCGGCGGTTGCCGGCCACCGGAACCGTCTCCTCGGTGGCGGCGACGTCGCTCTGAGCCGGCGCCCTGTCGAGCGCCTCGGCGACCGCCGCCACGCCCTGATAGCGGGTCAGCCGCCGGTCGATCATGCCGTCGATCCGGTCGTGCAGCTCGGACACGGTCAGGCTGCGGCGCTTGCCGCCCGTCTTCTCGGTGAACAGGCCGCGATTGGCCCGCGCCGCGGTGCGAAACTCGCGGCCGGCGACCTCGTCGGGCTTCTCGGAAGAGAGCGACAGGAAGCGCCCGGCGCTCGCGGTGCCGAGGAAATGGGCGAGGTACAGCTCGGTCGTGGTGAGCGCGCGCCCGACCCGGGCCTCGATCCGGTCGCGGTCGCGCTTGATCAGCTCGGCCGCCATCAGGGCGGCGACGCGCGGGTCGTTGCGCAGGCCGAGCACCCGGGCGCGCATGCTGCCCGTCACGGTGATCGCGGCGCCCCGGCCCTTCACGGCGGCGGCTTCCTCGGCGAGCCCGTAGCGCGCGCCGTAATCGCGGATCATCTCCAGCCAGGTGCGGGCAACGAACTGGAACAGGCCCTGCGCCGAGGAAGTCGCGGCCTTCGCCGCGGTGTCGAAGCTCGATTCCTTGTCGGCCAGCGCCATCATGTAGACGGGATCGACGCCGGCCTCGTCAGAGGCCTTGACGATCGTGTCGACCACCTTGCGCGGCACGCTGCGCTCGCCGAACTTGACCGCGTCCTGCTCCTGCGTCACCCGCGGCAGGGCCGCGAGGTCGTCCTGAATCAGGGCCGTGGTGGCGGGCTCCTGCTCCGGCAAGGGCAGGCCGTTCCAGGCATCCTTCGCCGGTGCCGGTGCCGGTGCCGGTGCGTCTGCCGATGCCGCGGGCGCCTCGGCGGGAACCGCGGGCTCGAACGCGCGTTGAGCGAGTTCCTGAGCGGCGCGCGGGCTGGTGTCGACCCGGTCGTGGGCCTGGGCAGCCGGCGCGAAGTAGGCGGGCGCGAAGGCGGCCTGCGGCAGGCCGAACCCGGCGACGAGCCCGAGGGCCAGCGTCCCGGAGATCCGGCCGAGGCCGGTGCGGCGAAGTGACCGGCGCCCTGCGTCGCGACCGGCCCGCGGCAGCCACGCCACGGCTTCATCCTCGAAATGCCCCGTGCCGGTCAGGGTCTGCGGCACGAGTCGGTTCACGTCGTCGGCGCAACGCGCCGGCTCCGGGAAAACCCCCATCATCGGTCCTCTTCTAGATCGGTCCTTGCGTCCGCCCGGCTCTGACGGCCGGGTTTTTTCTGGAAGCGGCGGCCCTATCGACGCCGGCCGTGACCAGAATGGGACGGCCCCGTGATCCAAGCGTGGCACGGTCAAGGAAGGGTTAACCCTCCCGCTTAGGGTCCCGTTAACGCCGCCGACCGGCGGCCGACCGGCCGCGCGCGGGACGACGGCGGGGCGATGTTGTCGCATTCGGGTTGGAACGGAGCACCGCCGAGCCAGTTAGGTACGGCCCCGGGGGGGTGAATTTCCGTCCCAGGACGGACCCTTCAAGACGCCACCCGCGTCCGCACAAGGACATCAGTTTCCGATGAGCATGCAGTCCGGTCGCCGCGTCGGTGTCGCCTTCGTTGGCATGGGAGGCGCCGTCGCCACCACCGCCATCGCCGGCATCGAGATGATCAAATCCGGCTCCAACCGTCTCGACGGGCTGCCGCTCGCCGGTCTCTCCGTGGCCGGCATGGCCGACTACAAGGACCTCGTCTTCGGGGGCTGGGACCTGAACGGCGACGACCTCGCCTCCGCGGCGAGCGGGCACGGCGTGCTCTCGAAGGACGACATCGAGAACGGCGCCCAGGTCCTGAAGGGCATCACGCCCTGGCCGGCGGTCGGCAGCGCGAAGTTCTGCAAGAACATCGACGGTCAGAACCGGATCGTCGCCAAGGACCACCGCGAGGCGGTCTCGGTGATCGCCAACGATCTCCGCCGCTTCCAGAAGGAGAGCAACCTCGACGACGTGGTCGTGGTGAACCTCGCCTCCACGGAGCGCTGGCCCGACCTCAACGACCCGACCCTGAACTCCACCGCCGCCTTCGAGAAGGGCCTGGATTCGAGCGACGAGGCGATCTCGCCGGCGATGCTCTACGCCTACGCGGCGATCAAGAGCGGCATCCCCTACGCCAACTTCACCCCGAGCGTCGCCGCCGACGTCCCGGCGCTCCTCGACCTCGCCAAGGAGCTGAACGTCCCGGTGGCCGGCAAGGACGGCAAGACCGGTCAGACCATGATGAAGACGGTGCTGGCCCCCGCCTTCAAGGCGCGCGCCCTCCACGTCGACGGCTGGTTCTCGACCAACATCCTTGGCAACCGCGACGGCCTCGCCCTGAACGATCCGAACTCGCTGCAGTCGAAGCTCAACACCAAGGGCACGGTGCTCGACTCGATCCTCGGCTACCCTGTCGAGGACCACCTCGTACACATCCACTATTACCGCCCGCGCGGCGACGACAAGGAGGCCTGGGACAACATCGACGTCACCGGCTTCATGGGCCAGCGGATGCAGATCAAGGTGAACTTCCTCTGCAAGGACTCGATCCTGGCCGCGCCGCTCGTCATCGAGATCGCCCGCGTCCTCGATCTCGCGAGCAAGCGCGGCGACGGCGGCGTGCAGGAGCAGCTCTCGACCTTCTTCAAGGCGCCGATGGTCAAGAACGGCCACGGTCCGGAGCACGCCTTCGGCAAGCAGGAGCAGATGCTCCGCGACTGGCTGGGCGTGCACTAGGCTTCGTCAGAACCAGGGGGCGGCTTTTCGGAACGAGACGATGCCAAGCGAGACTGAGCCGCCCCGTTCCGGCGCCGCCGCGCCGGAAGCGCTGCGCGACCTTCTGGTCGAGATGAACGACCTCAAGCGCGTCCGCTCCGCGGGCCGTACGGGCTCGATCGCCGAGCGGCTGTTCGCGCAGGGCTGGGGGCTGCTGACCGGCGGCGCCGCGCCGGACGACGTCGCCCTCGACATCGCGGCCGTCACGCTGGCCGCGACGCGCCTCTGCGACCTCGACGCGGCCTTCCTGACCGCGGCGGGGCTCTCGGATGAGGCCGCCTCCGCGGTGCTCGTGGCGGGGTTCGACGCCGTTACCGGAGAGCTCGATCCGGACCTCCGCGACCGCCTGCGCGCGCGGCTCGCGCCGCGTCCGGCCGGCCGGCCCGGGCCGCTGCCGGGCTTCGTCGGCGCCCTGGCGCAGCAGCCGCGGGCGGGCGTCACCTGCCCCAGCCGCGCCCGGATCCTGCTGGAGCCGCCGGAGAACCACGCCGAGCACTGCCTGATCGTGGCGGTCTACGGGGTCTGCCTCAGCCCGTTCTACCGGGCCGATCCCGGCACCGTGTTCCTGGCCGCGATGGCCCACCACTTCCACAACGCCGCCATGCCGGATGCCGGCTTCACCGGCGAGATGCTGCTCGGCGACCATCTCGGCCCGATCATGGCCACCACCACCGCGTGGGCCCTCGCCGAGCTCGACGCGCCCCTGCGAGCCCAGGTCGAGCGCGCCCGGGCGGTGCTGCCCGACGACGCCACCGCCGAGGGCCGCGCCTTCCACGCGGCCGACTGCATCGACCGCGTCCTCCAGATCGCCCAGCACCTGCGCGGGGCCTCGACCACGATGGGGATGGTGCTCGACGAGTGGGAGCTGGTCCATGCCGGCCCGGTGAAGGGCTTCCACGATCGTGTCCTCGCCGACATGCGCATCCCTTGATCGCCGGACCCGGTCGCCCATCTGCCCGGGCGGCCCCGAGAACCATGATCCCGTTCGAACTCAGATCGCCGGACACCGGCAACCCGCTGAAGGCCGATGGCCCGCACGCCCTGCGCGACGCGGAGACCGGCGCGCGCTGGCCCGTGATCGACGGCATCCCGTACCTGCGGATCAACCGCGCGGCCCTGGTCGAGCGGGTGCTCGCCCATCTCGACGCCGGCGAGCCCGACGAGGCGCTGGCCGCGCTGCTGGTCGATCAGGACGATTGGTGGAACGGGCCGCCGGCCGATCCCGCCGGGATCATCCGCCTGATCAAGACGCGCCGCGAGGCGACCCTCCGCGACGCGGTCGAGCTCCTCGGCTGGGGCCGCGTCGGCGACTACTTCCTGCACCGCTGGAGCGACCCGACCTTCCTGGCCGGCCTGTCGCTGCTGGAGGCGCACTGGAACGAGCCGGTCTGCGTCTTCGAGTTCGCCTGCGGCATCGGCCACTACCTGCGCGAGCTGCAGCGGCGCGGCTGCAAGGTCGCCGGCGCCGACGTAGTCTTCGCCAAGCTCTGGGTCGCGCGCCACTGGGTCGTGGCCGAGAAGGCGCAGCTCGTCTGCTTCGACGCCGGCTCGCCCCACTGGCCGATCCCTGGGGCGCCGGTCGACCTCGTCGTCTGCAACGACGCCTTCTACTTCCTCGACGACAAGGCGGCGCTCCTCGAGAACCTCCGCCAGAACGCCGGCGACGACGGCTGGCTGGCGCTGAGCCACATCCACAACCGCGACTGCCCGGGCTTCTCGGCCGGACGCGCGGTGACGGCCGAGGAGATCGCCGAGTTCTTCCCCGACGCCCTGGTCTACGACGACGCGGAGCTGACCCGGGCGCTGGTCGAGGCGCGGGCGCCGGGCCCGCAGGACCCCGCCGCCCTGCGGAGCTGCGAGGCGTTCTCGGTGGTGTGCGGTCCCGGGATGCGACCGGCGCCGCGCGCCCTGCTCGACGGCCTCACCCTGCCGAAGCCCGGCACCGTGCTGCGGCTCAACCCGCTCTACGTGCCCGAGGGCGGCGGTTACGTCATCCGCTGGCCCTCGGAGCGCTACGAGGCGGAGTATGCCCCCCGCGCCACGTACCCGCTGCACTCCCCGGGACCGGAGTCGCTGACCTTCGACGAAAGCCTCGATGCGTCGGAAACGCAGCGCGTGCGCGTGCGCGAGTTCGTCGACCTGCCGGAGCGGTGGTGATGGACGCGGTCGGCTGGGGCATCGTCGGTTACGGCTGGGTCGCCCGCGACTACATGGAGCCCGGCATCCGCGCGGCCGGACACCGGCTGGTGGCGGTCAGCGATCCGAACCCGGAGAGCCGCGCGGCCGCCGAGCGGGCCGGTGCCAGCGTCCACGCCGATCTCGCCGGCCTGATCGCCGAGCCCGCGGTCGAGGCGGTCTACGTGGCGACGCCGAACCACCTGCACCGCGGCGCCGTCGAGGCGCTGGCCGCTGCCGGCAAGGCGATCCTGTGCGAGAAGCCCATGGCGGCGACGCTGGCGGATGCCGAAGCCATCGCGCACGCCGTCGACTCCCAGAAGATCTTCTACGGGACGGCCTTCGACCAGCGGCACCACCCGGCCCACCGGACGATCCGCGCGCAGGTCGAGGCCGGCCGGCTCGGCACCGTGACGACCGTACGGATCGTCTACGCCTGCTGGCTCGGTCGCGACTGGTCGGAGGCCGGGCAGCCCAATTGGCGGATCGACGCCGCCCAGGCCGGCGGCGGCGCCCTGATGGACCTCGCTCCGCACGGGCTCGATCTCGTGGACTACCTGCTCGGCGAGCCGATCGCCGACCTCGCGGCCCTCACCCAGACCAAGGCCCAGGATTACGCCGTCGACGACGGCGCCCTGCTGATCGGGCGCACGCGGAGCGGCGCACTGGCGAGCCTGCACGTCGCCTACAATTGCCCCGACGCGCTGCCCCGCCGCCGCCTGGAGGTGGTCGGCACGAAGGGTCTGCTCGTCGCCGAGAACACGATGGGCCAGACGGCCGGCGGCTCGCTGACCTTCGTCGACGGCGCCAGCGGGCGCGGGGAACCGCTCGCCTTCGACGCCGACAGCTCGCCCTTCACCGAGCAGGTGCGCGCCTTCGGCTCGGCCCTGCGCCGGCCCGAGGAGCGGGCCGCGTACGCGGCGTCCCGGGACCTTCACACGATGCGGCTCGTCGCCCGCGCCTACGGGCAGGGGTAGCGGACACAGGATACGCAGCCACGGAACCACACCCCGGCATCTCCCACCCACGCCCTCATCCTGAGGTGCCCGCGTCAGCGGGCCTCGAAGGAGGGCTCCAGGGATCGCGCGTCCGACTGGAGCCCTCCTTCGAGGCCTCCGCTGCGCTTCGGCATCTCGGGATGAGGGGATGAATGGGAAGGGGTGCGGCGCACGGTTCGAGGAAGACGGGAACACGACGTGACCAACGCAGACGCCTTCCACGACCAGGATGACCGCGCCCGCCACGAGCGGATCAAGGCGCCGCGCCCCTACCGTTTCGGCGCCAAGCGGCCGATCGAGGGCCTGCCCGAGACCCTGCCCGACCCGGTCAGGGCCTATCTCGACGTGCTGCCGGAGGGGCGCGTCGTCGGCTTCCCGCTGGCGCCACTCGATCGCACCGGCATCCCGGTCTGGTTCGTGGCGCTGTTCCTCGACGACCCGTTCTTCGTCGGCGCGATGCCGTCTGGGATCGGCTACGGCGCCACCGACGACGAGGCGCTGATCGGCGCCGTGGCGGAGATCGCCGAGAACCTGATGCCATCCCTCGCGGTGCTGCCCCGCGCGAAGGAGCGGGCGAGCTATACCGATCTCGCCCGCGTCTACGGTGCCAAGTCGGTCGCCGACCCGCTGACCCTGTGCCTGCCCGCCGGGTCCCCGGTCGGCCGCGACACGGTGCTCGAGTGGACGCCCGCGATCCGCCACGCCACCGGCGAGATCGTCCTGATGCCGCTCGACGTCGCCGCCACCGACTATTTCGAGCTGTCGGAGGGCTACAAACCCTTCACCAACCTGATCACCAACGGCCTCGGCGCCGGGCCCGACGTGCCCTTCGCGCTGGGCCACGGCGTGCTGGAGCTGCTCCAGCGGGACGGCAACGGCCTGCTGTTCCGGGCCCTCGACCAGGGCGTGATGCTCGACCTCGACGGCATCGGCCCGGAGAACGCCGCCATGCTGGCCCGGCTGAAGGCGCTGGGCATCCGGGCGCTGCCGAAATTCGCCACCGACCAGTTCGGGCTGACCAACCTCTACGTCGTCGGCTACGACGAGGATCCGGCGCGCACCCCGGCGCCGATCGCCCTCTCGGCCTGCGGCGAGGCCTGCGACCCGGACCGGGAGCGGGCGCTCCGCAAGGCGCTGCTGGAGTTCCAGGCCGCGCGGGTGCGCAAGACCTTCGGGCACGGCCCCCTCGACATGGCCGCCACGGTGACGCCGCCCGGCTACGTCGACGCCTTCATCCAGAAGGCGCTGCCCAGCCTGGACCTCGAGGAGAGCCGCGCACTCCAGGCCATGCTCGAATGGATCGAGATGCCGGCGGCCGACCTGCGCGGCGTGCTGGCCGACACGGTCTATTCCGAGCGCAGCACGAAGCGATTTACGGAGTTGCCTTCCACTCCGGCCGCCGACGGCCACGCCCGGGGGAAGATCGCCTGCGACCGGCTGCTCGAAGCCGGGTTCGACGTGCTCTACGTCGACTGCACACCGCCGGGCGGCGGGGTCGGCGTCGTGAAGGCGATCGTGCCGGGGCTCGAGGTCGAGACCATGAGCTACTACCGGATCGGCGAGCGCAACACGAGGAAGCTCATCGACCGCGACCATCCGCTCATCCAATTCGGCACCGAGAGCGAGACTTTGCGGCCGGTGCGTCTGACTCCTGAAGCCCTGGAGCGGTTCGGCGGCCAGCCGCTGTTCGACGTGGCCCTGGCCGAGCGGATCGTCGGGCGGCACTATCCGCTCTACCGCGAGCCGGAATCGCACCACGCGCCGTTCCGCCTCGCCCAGCGGAAGGGGAGGGCGGCGTGACGCTCCGGTTCGCCTACAACACCAACGGCGCGGCCAACCACCGCCTCGACGACGCGATCCACCTGATCAAGGCGGCGGGCTACGACGGCGTGGCGCTCACCCTCGACATCCACCACCTCGACCCCTTCGCCGACACCTGGGCGGCGGAAGCCGGCCGGGTGGCGAGTCTGCTGGAGAAGCTGGAGCTGACCTGCGTCATCGAGACGGGCGCCCGCTTCCTCCTCGATCCGTCCGCCAAGCACGAGCCGACGCTGGTGACCGCCGACGCCGCGGGCCGCGCCCGGCGGGTCGGCTTCCTCAAGCGGGCGATCGAGATCGGCGCCATGCTCTCCGCCGAGGCGGTCTCGTTCTGGGCCGGCGTTCCGAAGCCCGGCGTCGATCCCGGCGAGGCGCGGCGCTGGCTGGAGGAGGGGCTGCACGAGGTCGCCTCGTTCGCCGCCGAGGCCGGTGTCGTGCCCTGCCTGGAGCCCGAGCCCGGCATGCTGATCGAGACGCTCGACGACTACGCTTCCCTCTCCGTGCCGGGCTTGAAGCTCGCCCTCGACACCGGTCACTGCCTCGTCACGGGCGAGCGCGAGCCGGCGGCCGCCGTGCGGGAATTCGCCGACCGGATCGGCACCGTGGCGATCGAGGACATGAAGCGCGGCAGCCACATCCACCTGCCGTTCGGCGAGGGCGACATGGACGTGCCGGGTGTCTTGGAGGCCCTGGAGGCGGTCGGCTTCGGCAAGCTGATCTGCGTCGAGCTGTCCCGCGAGAGCCACCGGGCCGACGTGATGATCCCGCAGGCGCTGGACTATCTCCGCGGCTGTCGGCGCCCCGGCCCGGTCCTGGCCGGCGAGCAGGAGACGCGGCGGCAATGGCAGTGAGAGCCGAACCGCGGCAAGGCGAGAATCGGGCACGGGAGAGGGGGCGCCTCGGCGCCTCGCCCGGTCAATGCGAAGGTGCGGCGCGATGAGAATCCTCTTCCTCAGCCGCCGCTATTTCCCGGCGATATCGGGCATGAGCGTCTACGCGCAGAACCTGCTGCGCGAGCTGGTCGGCGCCGGCCACGACGTCACGATGATCTCGCAGTACCGGGGCGACGCCTTCGGCACCCGGGTCTACGGGGGCGGGCCGCCCCCGCCGGTGCCGGGCGTACGGGTGATCGGCCTGGAGCAGCTCGGCGAGCAGGCGTCGGGTGACTTCGAGCGCGACATCGCCGCGATGGTGGACGCGATCTGCCGCGAGCACGCCCGACAACCCTTCGACATCCTGCACGCGCAATACGGTTACCCGACCGGCTGGGCGGTGCTGCTCGCCGCGCGCGAACTCGGCGTGCCGAGCGTCGTCTCGATCCAGGGCGGCGACGGCCACTGGGTCGGCTCCTGCTGCGAGACCCACCGGGTCGCCATGTGCGAGGTGCTGGCCCACGCCAACGCGCTGCTGATCGGCGGCGCCTCCTTCGTGGACGAGGTCTGCGAGCGGCTCGGGTCGGACCCCGCCCGCTTCACCATCGTGCCCGGCGCGGTCGACACCGACCGGTTCGCGCAGGGCACGCCCGACGGGCTGCCCGCGCCCCATCCGGGCCAGGTGCGGCTGTTCTACCACGGCCGGGTCGACCGCCGGAAAGGCGTGCTCGACTTCATCGAGGCCCTGGCGATCCTGCGCGCGCAGGGCACGCCGTTCGCCGCCACCATCTCGGGGATCGGGCCCGACGTGGACCCGGCCAAGGCGCTCGCCGCCGAGCGCGCCTTCTCGGAGCGGGAGATCGCCTTCACGGGCTACGCCGAGTACGCCACCGTGCCCGACCTCTACCGCCGCGCCGACGTGTTCGTCTCGCCGACCTACGCGGAGGGCTTCTCCAACACGATCCTGGAGGCGCTCGCGGCCGGGCTCGCCACCGTCTCGTGCCACGCGGTCGGCGTCTCGGACTGCCTGCGCGACGGGGAGAACGGGTTGCTGGTGAACCCGGGCGACGTCCCGGCGCTGGCCGCCGCGCTCACCCGGGTCATCGCGGACGCGGATCTGCGCCGCCGCATCGCGACGGCCGGCCTGGAGGAGTGCCGCCGCGTCTACTCGTGGCACGCGGTCGGGCGGCAGATCATGGACGTCTACGCCCGCGTGCGCGGCGAGCGGCCGGCCACCGGCTTCTCGCCGGATCTGCCCCACGATCCGACTTGTCGCTTCCGCGCCGAGCCGCACCTGCTCTGAGCGCGGGTCGGAACCCATCGAGACCGTCGCACCCCGGACCATGCCCACCGCGCTCGCCCTCTCGCCCCATCTCGACGACGCGGCCTTCTCGTGCGGCGGCCTCCTGGCAAGCCTCGCGCAAGCTGGCTGGCGCGTTGTGATGGCGACCCTGTTCACCGGCAGCGTCGCCGAGCCGAGGGGCTTCGCGCTCGCCTGCCAGCTGGACAAAGGGCTCGGACCGGAGGTCGACTACATGGCCCTGCGCCGGGACGAGGATGTCCGGGCTGCCGCGGCGCTCGGCATCGCGCCGCCCGTCCACCTGCCGTTCCGGGAGGCGCCGCACCGGGGCTACGGCTCGGCGCCGGAGCTCTTCGCCGACACGCGCGCCGACGACGGCGTCGCGGCCGAGCTCGCACCGGCCATCGCGGGGCTGATCGCCGCCGGGAGTCCCGATCTCCTCCTGGCTCCGCAGGCGATCGGCGGGCACGTCGATCATGTCCAGACTGTGCGGGCGCTGCGCGGCCTCGCGCCGGCCCAGCCGATCCTGTGGTGGCGCGACTTTCCCTATACGGTGCGGGAGGCCGCCCCGAAGGCGCCCCTCGCCGACCTGTTCGCCGACCTCGCCGAGCCGGCGATGCGCCTCGCCCCGGAGGCCCAGGCCCGGAAGCGCGCCGCCTGCGCGGCCTATGCCAGCCAGATCGGCTTCCAGTTCGGCGGCGTGGCCGGCCTCGACGCGCGCCTAGCCCGGGAGGAGGGCACCGAGCGCTTCCGCCGGTCGGGCCGCCTCGGCCTCACGATCCCCGGCCTCGATGCCGGCTGAGCCGCGGGCGCCGAAGGCGCTGGCCGATCCGGAAGCCCTCGCGGCCCGCCGCGCCCTGATCGACAGCCCCCACATCGCACCGATCCGGGCGCTGGCGGCGCGCGTCGCGGCCGAGCGCGGCGCCCCGGTCCCGGCGCCCGACCCCCTGGACGGCGGCGTCGGCGCGCGGATGCTCCTCCTCCTCGAGACCCCCGGCCCGGCGGTCCTGCGCACCGGCTTCGTCACCCGCGACAGCGCGAACGGCACGGCCGCGAACCTGTTCCGCTTCCTCGCCGAGGCCGGGCTCAGCCGGGCCGACACGCTGATCTGGAACGCGGTCCCCTGGCTCATCCACGCCGAGGGCGCCCGCAACCGGGCGCCCCGCCGGGCGGAGGTGGCGGCGGCCGCGCCCTATCTGGCCCCGCTCCTCGACCTGCTGCCGCGCCTCGCCGTGGCGGTGCTGGCCGGCCGCTTCGCCGGCGAGGCCGCGCCCGCCCTCGCGGCGCTCCGCCCCGACCTTCCGGTGATCCGGGTGCCGCACCCGAGCCCGACCTATGTCTGCACCGCGCCGGAGGTGCCGGAGCGGATCCGGCGCGGCCTCGCGGAAGCGGCCGCGATCCTCGATCGGACCTCCGGCTGAGGATAGATCGCCCGTCACGGGCCTGCCTTCCCTGGCCTTGCGCCCCGGTTCGGCCTACATGCGGGGCAACGGGCCGCGGTCCGGGAAATTCCGGCACGGGCTGACGGCCTTCGGGCCGGGCCGCGCAGCCGGAAGGGCGGACGCCGATCGGCATGAATTTTCAGGGACAGCACCGGAGCCCGGCCGAGCCGGTCGAGCCGGTCCAGCACGATGCCGAAGCGGGCTCGAAGCGGAAGAGCCGGCGCAGCCGCTATGCCTGGATCGGCACGGCGGCCAGCATCGTGCTGTTCGCCGTCTCCCTCGGCGTCCTGTGGAAGCTCGTGCAGAGCGTCAGCTGGGCGGAGGTGCGCAGCGCCATCGCGGCGGCGACCGCCGAGCAGCTCGGGCTCGCCTTCCTGTTCGTCGGCATCAGCTACCTGTTCCTGACCGGCTACGACGCGCTGGCCCTGCGCCAGCTCAAGATCAAGGTGCCGTACCGGATCACCGCGCTCGCCTCCTTCACGAGCTACGCGGTGAGTTTCACTCTCGGCTTCCCGCTGCTCACCGCCGGGACGATCCGCTACTGGATCTACGCCCGGCAGGGGCTCTCGACGGCCAAGATCGCCGCGCTCACCGTCATCGCCGGCTTCACCTTCTGGCTCGGCATGGGCGTGGTGCTGGGCCTGAGCCTGATCATCGAGGCCGGCCAGCTCGCCGGCCTCGCCTTCACGTCGATCCGGATCAACCAGGGCGTCGGCCTCGCGGCGCTCGCCCTGGTGCTCGGCTACCTCGCCTGGGTCTCGGCCAAGAAGCGCAGCATCACCGTCAAGCAGTGGCGCCTGGAGCTGCCGGGCGCCTCGGTCTCCATCGGCCAGATGATCGTCGGGATCGGCGACGTCTGCGCGGCGGCGGCGGTGCTCTACGTCCTGCTGCCGCAGGAGACGACGCTCGGCTTCACCACCTTCCTGGCGATCTACGTGCTCGCCGCCATGCTGGGGATCGCGTCGAACGCGCCGGGCGGGATCGGGGTGTTCGAGGCGACGATCCTGCTCGCCCTGTCGAGCCTGCCGCGCAACGAGGTGCTGACCTCGCTGCTGCTGTTCCGGGGCTGCTACTACGTCGTGCCGTTCGTGACCGCCCTGGCGATGCTCGGGCTGTACGAGATCGTCAAGCGCGCGGGCGGCGCCCGCGATCCCGGGCCTCCGGAGGGCACGGCCGGCCCGTCCGGCCGGGCGTGGCACGACGAGTCCGAGCCCCGCTGAGCGGCCGGCCGCGCCCGCCATGTCCGGCCGCCTGCGCAGCTCCCCCGCCTGGACCGGCGCCGCGATCGCCGCGGGCCTGCTCGGGCTCGCCACCGCGCTGGCCGGGCGGCTCGATCTCCCGCTGATCCTGATCGGCCTCGCGGCGGTCTGCCTGGGCGGCTGGCTCGGCGGGCGCGGCCGCGAGGCGCCCGCGCCGCGCCCGGCCGCCACCACGCCGCGCCACGCCGTCGCCGAGGCGCTTCTCGCCCACGTGCCGGACCCGGTCATCCTGGTCGACCGGCGCACCCTGGTGCTGGAGGCCAATCCCGCCGCCCGGGCGCTCCTGCCGGCCCTCCACCAGGCCCGGCCGCTGTCCTTCGCGCTCCGCGACCCGGAGGTCCTCGACGGCATCGAGGCGGTGCTGAGTTCGGGCCTCCCGCGCCGCGTCGCGCTGTCGACCCGGGTGCCGCTGGAGCGGACCTTCGATGTCCAGATCGGCGCCCTGCCGATGCCCGACGGGTCCGGCGTCAGCGCGCTGCTGTTCCTGCGCGACCTCACCGCGGCCCGGCGCCTGGAGGCGATGCGGGTCGACTTCGTCGCCAACGCCAGCCACGAGCTGCGCACGCCGCTCGCCACCCTGATCGGCTTCATCGAGACCCTGCAGGGGCCGGCCCGCGACGACGCGCAGGCCCGGGAGCGCTTCCTAGAGATCATGCGCGTCCAGGCCCTGCGGATGACGCGGCTGATCGACGACCTGCTGTCGCTGTCGCGGATCGAGCTGCGCGAGCACGTCGCCCCCACCGCGGTGGTCAATCTCGGGGCGCTCGCCCGCCAGATGGTCGACGCCCAGGGCCCGCCCGCCGAGGCGCGGGGCGCCACGATCCGGCTGGAGGAGGGTGCGGGCCCCTACGCGGTCCCCGGCGACGCCGACGAGCTGGCGCGGGTGATCGAGAACCTGATCGAGAACGCCGTGAAGTACGGCGGCGGCCAGATCAGCGTCGGGCTCGCCCGCGAGGACGACCCGCGCCTCGGGCGCCGCGTCGTCCTGTCGGTGGCCGATGACGGGCCGGGCATCCCGCCCGAGCACATCCCGCGGCTGACGGAGCGCTTCTACCGGGTCGACGTCACCTCGAGTCGCGCCCGCGGCGGCACCGGGCTGGGGCTCGCCATCGTCAAGCACAGCCTCAATCGCCACCGCGGCCGCCTCGCCATCGAGAGCGCGACCGGCGAGGGGACGACCGTGCGGGTCAGCCTGCCCGAGTACGGCGCCGCGCCGCCTCGGTTCGCGGCCGATCAGGCCGGCCCGGTATAGGAGCCGATCCCGAGCCCGGTCTCGACCCGCCCGACCCAGGCGCGGATCGCCGGGTAGTCCGTGAGGTCGAAGCCCCCCTCGTGGGCCATGCGCGTGTAGGCGACGAGCGCCACGTCGGCGAGGGTCAGGATCTCGCCCGCCATGAAGGCCGAGCGCCCGAGGGTGTCCTCCATCAGCCGCAGGGCGTCGGCGCCGCGCTCCGCGAGCTTCGGGTCGAGATCCTCGGGCGCCCGCTTGAGGTAGTGGAGCTGGTAGCGGCGGACCGCGATGTAGGGCTCGTGGCTGTACTGCTCCCAGAACATCCACTGCAGCATCCGGGCGCGGGGCAGGGGCTCCGCGGGGACCAGCGCGGAGCCTTCCGCGAGGTAGACGATGATCGCGTTCGATTCCGACAGCACGGTGCCGTCGGGCAGGACGACGATCGGCACGCGGCCGGCGGGGTTCAGGGCGAGGAACTCGGGTTTGCGCGTCCCGCCGCCCGGGACGTCGACGTCGCGCCAGACCGCCGGGATGCCGAGATGCGCCGCGACCCACTTGACCTTGAGGCAGTTGCCGGAACCCGGGTCGCCGTAGATCGTCAGCGGCTCGCTCATCGGTGTCCCCGTCGCTCCGGTGGGCGGTGACCTTGGCCGGACGGGCGCGATTCGACAACGGCCGCGGCCCGCATCGACCGGCCGGATCCGGAGCCTTGCCCGCGAACCCTTGACCTTCCCATCATGGGAAGCTCCATCTGACCGGGCATGGATGCTTCCAACCGGACCACCGCCATGTCGAGATCCGTCGCCCTGACCCTCCCCGTCGAGGGCATGTCCTGCGCCTCCTGCGTCGGCCGCGTCGAGCGCACCCTCGCGGCGCTGCCCGGCGCCCGTGACGTGGCGGTGAACCTCGCCACCCACCGCGCCAGCCTCGTCCTCGACGGGGCGACGAGCCCGGGCGACGTCGCGACGGCGCTCGCGGATGCCGGCTACCCCGTCCCAGAGACGCAGAGCCTGCTGGCCGTGGACGGGATGTCTTGCGCGAGTTGCGTCGGCCGCGTCGAGCGGGCGCTGGCCGCCGTGCCGGGGGTGACCGGCGCCAGCGTCAACCTCGCCGCCGGCCGGGCCGCGATCCGCCATCCCGAGGGGGTGGTGCCGATGGACGCGCTGGTGGCGGCCGTGGAGGCGGCCGGCTACGAGGCCCGGCCGGTCGAGGCCGGCCACCCGGTCGACCCTTCCGCCCGTCAGGCGGAAGAGGGGCGCGCCCTGCGCCGCGACCTGATCGTCGCCGCCCTGCTGTCGGCGCCCGTCGTGGTCCTCGACATGGGCGGCCACCTCCTGCCCGCGCTGCACGGCGGCCCGGTGACGGCCCTGGTCCAGGCCGCGCTGGCCACCCTGGTCCTCGCCGGCCCGGGGCGGCGCTTCTTCCTGCGCGGCGTCCCGGGCCTCCTGCGCAGCCATCCCGACATGAACGCCCTGGTCGCCCTCGGGGCCGGCGCCGCCTACCTGTACTCGCTGGTCTCGACCCTGGCTTCGGACCTCCTGCCGGCCGGCGCGGCGCACCTCTACTTCGAGGCGAGCGTCCTGATCGTCACGCTGATCCTGCTCGGCCGGACGCTGGAGGCCCGCGCCAAGGGGCGCACCGGCCAGGCGATCGCGCGGCTGATGGACCTGACGCCGAAGACCGCCCGGGTCATCCGCGACGGCGCGGAGACCGAGGTTCCCCTCGACGCCCTGCGCCTCGGCGACGTCGTCCGGGTGCGTCCGGGCGAGCGGGTGGCGGCGGACGGCGCCGTGGTCTCCGGCACCAGCCACGTCGACGAGAGCATGGTGACGGGCGAGCCGGCGCCGGTGCGCAAGGGCCCGGGCGATCACGTGGTCGGCGGGACGCTCAACGGCCGCGGCAGCCTCGACCTGCGGGTCGAGGCCGTGGGGGGCGCCACCGTGGTGGCGCAAATCGCCGCCATGGTGGAGCGCGCCCAGGGCGGCAAGCTGCCGATCCAGGCGCTGGTCGACCGCGTCACCGGGCGGTTCGTCCCGGCGGTGATCGGCATCGCCGCGGTGACCTTCCTGGCCTGGCTGGCGCTGGCGCCGGCCCCGGCGCTGGGTCCGGCCCTGGTCAACGCCGTCGCGGTGCTGATCATCGCCTGCCCCTGCGCCATGGGGCTGGCGACGCCGACTGCCATCATGGTCGGCACCGGGCGCGCGGCGGCGCGCGGCGTGCTGTTCCGCGACGGCGCGGCGCTGCAGGGCCTGCGCGACGTGCGGGTGGTGGCCCTCGACAAGACCGGCACCCTGACCGAGGGCCGCCCCCGGCTCACCGAGATCGTCCGGGCCGCGGGTGTCGCGGAGGACGCGGTGCTGGCCCTCGCCGCCGCGCTGGAGACCCGCTCCGAGCACCCGCTGGCCGGCGCCGTCGTGGCGGCGGCCCGCGAGCGCGGCCTCGACCTGCCGGAACCGGACAGCTTCGAGGCGGTGGCGGGCTTCGGGATCGCCGGACGGGTCGCGGGCCGGGCCGTGGCCCTCGGCGCGCCGCGCTACCTGGAGCGTCTCGGCGTCGCCCTCGACCCGGATCTCGCTGCCCGGGCCGAGGTGCTGGCGGGCGCGGGGCGGAGCCCGATCCACCTCGTCCTCGACGGGCGCCACGCCGCGATCCTGGCGGTGGCCGATCCCGTGAAAGCCGGCGCCCGCGCGGCGGTCGCGGCCCTGAAGGCGCGCGGCCTCGCGGTGGCGATGGTCACGGGCGACGATCCCGTCACCGCCGCTGGCGTGGCGCGGAGCCTCGGCATCGACGCCGTGGCCGCCGGGGTGCTGCCCGGCGGGAAGGTCGAGGCGGTCCAGCGGTTCCGGGCGGAACACGGGCCGGTGGCCTTCGTGGGCGACGGCATCAACGACGCGCCGGCGCTGGCCGAGGCCGATGTCGGACTGGCGATCGGCACCGGCACCGACATCGCCGTCGAGAGCGCCGACGTGGTGCTGATGTCGGGCGATCTGGAGGCCCTGGTCGAGGCCCTGGCGCTGTCGCGGGCGGTGATGGCCAATATCCGCCAGAACCTGTTCTGGGCCTTCGCCTACAACGCCGCGCTGATCCCGGTGGCGGCCGGCGTGCTGGTGCCGTTCGGCGGCCCGGCCCTGTCGCCGATCCTGGCCGCGGGCGCCATGGCCTTCTCGAGCGTGTTCGTCCTGGGCAACGCCCTGCGGCTGCGCCGGGCCGGCGGGCGTCCCGCGGCGGCCGAGGGGCCCGCGCTGGCCGCGAGGCCGGCATGAGCGCGGCGACCCTCACGATCGGCGAGGCGGCGCGCCGGACCGGCGTCTCGGCCAAGATGATCCGCTGGTACGAGGCGACCGGCCTGCTGCCGCCGGCCGCCCGGTCCGAATCCGGCTACCGCCATTACGGTGAGGCGGACCTGCACACGCTGCGTTTCATCCGCCGCGCCCGCGACCTCGGCTTCAGCGTGGACGCGATCGCGGATCTCCTGGCGCTCTGGCGCGACCGCGCCCGGCCGAGCGCCGGGGTGAAGGCGATCGCGCAGGAGCAGATCGCCGATCTGCGCCGCCGCATCGCCGAGATGGAGGGCATGGCCCGGACGCTGGAGCACTTGGCGGAGGCCTGCTGCGGCGACGCGCGGCCGGACTGCCCGATCCTGGACGACCTCGCCGCGGGCGACCATACACCCGCGCCGCGGCGGCGCGGGCGCGGGATCACGGGGCGGGGTGCGGCGTGAGCGGGGCGCCGCGGATACCGAGCTTGGCCGTTGACGGCGGCTCTGGCCCCGGCTTTGCTGGTCCGGCCCACTCGCAAAGGCCACGAGAGCCCCGCCCCGATGCCCGTCCTCGAACGGATCCGCGCCTTCGCCGACACGATGACGGCGTGGCGGCACGACCTGCACGCCCATCCCGAGCTGCTCTACGACGTCGACCGCACCGCCGGCTTCGTCGCCGAGACGCTGCGGTCCTTCGGCTGCGACGAGGTCGTCACCGGCATCGGTCGGACCGGGGTGGTGGGCGTCATCCGCGGCCGGGGACGCAGCTCCAACCGTGCCATCGGCCTGCGCGCCGACATGGACGCCCTGCCGATCCAAGAGGTGCGCGACCTGCCCTACCGCTCCACCGTGCCGGGCAAGATGCACGCCTGCGGCCACGACGGTCACACGACCATGCTCCTCGGCGCCGCCAAGTACCTCGCCGAGACCCGGGATTTCGACGGGGCGGCCGTGCTGATCTTCCAGCCAGCCGAGGAGGGTGGCGGCGGCGGCGAGGCGATGGTCGACGACGGAATGATGGAGCGGTTCGGGGTCGAGTCGGTCTACGGGATGCACAACATCCCTGGCATGGCGGTCGGCACCTTCGCGATCCGGCCGGGGCCGATCATGGCCTCGACCGATCGCTTCACGATCACGATCGAGGGACGGGGCGGCCATGCGGCCCTGCCGCAGAACGCCGTCGACAGCGTGCTCGTGTCGAGCCACGTGATCATCGCCCTGCAGAGCATCGTGTCGCGCAACCTCGACCCGGTGCAGTCGGCCGTGGTCTCGGTCTGCGCGCTGGAGGCCGGCGAGGCCTTCAATGTCCTGCCGCAGACCGTCACCATGCGCGGCACCATGCGCACGCTGTCCCAGGCCGTGCGCGGCGAGATCAAGGCGCGGATCGAGACCCTGGTGGCCGAGATCGCCGGCGGCTTCGGCGCGCGGGGCGGGGTCGCGTACGGGGCGAGCTACCCGGTGACCGAGAACCATCCCGCCGAGACCGATTTCATGGCCGGCGTCGCCGAGGCCCTAGTGGGTGAGGAGAACGTCGACCGGACGGTGGCGCCGATGATGACCGCCGAGGACTTCTCCTACATGCTCGCCCGCCGTCCCGGCGCCTACATGTTCATCGGCAACGGCGACAGCGCCTCGCTCCACCACCCGCACTACGATTTCAACGACGCGGCCGCGCCGTACGGGGCTTCCCTGTGGGCGCGCCTGATCGAGACCGGGCTGCCGCGCACCGCCTGAGCGCGCCCCCAGCCGCACCGTCATCGCGCGCGCAGCGACCCAGCCCACGCCGTTAGAGGTTGCGCAGCCCTGGGTCGCTTCGCTGCGCTCGCGACGACGGGAGGCGATCAGCCGCCGTAGCGGGCCTTGAGCAGCGCGTAGGTCAGCCGCGCCGTCTGGACCTCGCCGCCCTCCGGCCGGCCGGGCTTGGCGGAGGGGTTCCAGCCGTAGAGGTCGAAATGGCCGTGCGCCTTCGTGTTGGGCGCGAAGCGCCGCAGGAACAGGGCCGCGGTGATCGCCCCCGCGAACGGGCCGCCCGACACGTTGTTGAGGTCGGCCACCTTGGAATCGAGCAGGCTCGCGTAGGGCGCGTGCAGCGGCATGCGCCAGACCGGGTCGATTGCCGCCCGGCCGGCCCGCGCCACTGCCTCGGCCAGCGCGTCGTCCTCCGTGAAGAAGGCCGGCAGGTCCGGCCCGAGGGCCACCCGGGCCGCGCCGGTCAGGGTCGAGAAGTCGAGGATCAGGTCGGGGGAATCCGCGTCCGCGAGGGCGAGCGCGTCGGCCAGGATCAGCCGGCCCTCCGCGTCGGTGTTGCCGATCTCGACGCTGAGCCCGGCCCGGCTCGGCAGCACGTCGCCGGGGCGGAAGGCGTTGCCCGCGACCGCGTTCTCCACCGCGGGGATCAGCAGGCGCAGGCGCAGGTTCAGGCCCGCGCCCATGACCATGTCGGCGGCGGCCAGCGCCGCGGCGGCGCCGCCCATGTCCTTCTTCATCAGCAGCATCGCGGCCGACGGCTTCAGGTCGAGGCCGCCGGTGTCGAAGGCGACGCCCTTGCCGACCAGGGTCACGCGCGGCGCGTCCGCCGGCCCCCAGGTCAGGTCGATCAGCCGCGGGGCCCGGGGCGACGCGGCGCCGACCGCGTGGATCAGCGGGTACCCCTCGGCGAGGGCCGCGCCTTCCGTGACGGCGACGGAGGCGCCGTGGCGCGCGGCCACCGCCCGGGCGGCCGCCTCGATCTCGGCGGGTCCGAGATCGTTGGCCGGCGTGTTGACGAGATCCCGGCCCAGCGCCACCGCGGCGGCGATCTGCTCCACCTCGGCCGCGTCGATGCCGGCGGGCGCCGCGAGCCGGGCCTTCGTGCCGCCGCCGGACCGGTAGCGGCCGAAGCGGTAGCTCCCCATCAGCCAGGCGAGGGCGGCCTCGGCCGGCTCGGGAGCGTTGTCCAGGCGGAAGGTCCCCTCCGGCAGCAGCGCCGGCAGCTTGCCGGCGAGGAGCCTGTCGTAGGCCGCGGCCTCCGGATCGCCGAGGCCGAACAGGACGCGCGCGAGGCCGCCGTCCGGGCCGGGCAGGAGCGCGAGGCTGCCCGCCTTCGGCTTGAAGCCGATGGCCCTGGCGAAGCTCCGCTGGGCGGGCTCCAGGCCGGACTCGACCGCCGCCCAGCCCCCGGTGGTGACCAGCGTCACCGGTACGGCCTGGGTGTCGCCGGGCAGGAGCCCGCGGGTCGTCGCCGGAATCTCGGCCTGGGTCATGTGCCTCTCGCGTGCCGCCCGGACCGGCGGCTTAACCGGTGATTAGGGTTAACGCTCTATCACCGGCCGGCCGGGAGCGTGAAGCGCGTGCCATCGCGTCCGGTCCCGATGCCGGCGGAGCGCACCATGATGACGGCCCTGTTCCGGGTCACCCGATCCCAGGCACGCCCCGGACGCCGCGCCGCCCTCGCGGCCGCCGTCGTCGCGCTGGGCCTGGCCGGCTGCAACACCCGCTCGCCCGAGACGACCGGGTCGATCGGCCCCCTCGGCGGGCCGTCCGCGGCCGCCGCGGCGCCCTCGCGGCAGGACATCGACCGGCTGGCCGAGCGCTACAACGCCGACCCCGCCGACGGGCGCACGGCGATGGCCTACGCCCGCGCCCTGCGGGCCACCGACCAGATCGGCCAGGCCTCGGCGGTGCTGCAGCAGGCCGCCCTGCGCAACCCGCGCGACCAGGCCTTGCTCGGTGCCTACGGAAAGTCGCTGGTCGAGGCGGGCCGCTTCCGCGAGGCGATCGACGTGCTCTCCAACGCGCACACGCCCGCCAATCCCGACTGGCGCATCCTGTCGGCGCAGGGCTCGGCCTCCGCCCAGCTCGGCGAGCAGGCCCGCGCCCAGGGCTTCTACGAGGCCGCCCTCAAGATCCGCCCGAACGAGCCCTCGCTCCTGTCCAATCTCGGCCTGTCCTACGCGCTGTCGCGCAACCTCGATCAGGCCGAGCAGACCCTGCGCCTCGCCGCCGACCAGCCCGGCGCCGACGCGCGGGTGCGCGCCAACCTCGCCATGGTGCTCGGCCTCAAGGGCCGCTTCGCCGATGCCGAGGCCGTCCTGCGCCGCGACATGAGCGCCGAGGAGGCGGCCACGAACGTCGCGTCCCTGCGCAGGCTCGCGGCCCAGCCGAATCGATCGAAGGCCCTGTCCGTCGCGGGTGTGCCCGGGCAAGGGTAGGGCGCCCGCGCCACGCGACTCCGGCCCTTCTGCGGGCTCGCGGACGTACGCAGCAGCACCGGCAACACCCGTGCGGCTCTCCGCTCCCGCTCGGGAGAGGGGGCCTGTCGCGCTCGGCCGCCACCGTCGATGCCCGCTGGAGATGCGCGAGTCGCCCAGGCCTCCGCGGCGCGCGCCCAGTCGCCGCCACGGTCCCCGACAGGAAAACGCACCTGTCATGACGACCCGGTAGCGGCCAGATTCGAAAAGTTCTATATCCCTCCGCGGCTGCGCCGCGCGGCATCACGGGCGTCCAAATCGCCCCCGCGCATCGTCCTGCCCGGGCACTCCCGGGGCGGCGCGCGCCCGTCGGGCGCTACACAGGCCGAACACGGATCTCGTAGCGCAGGTCTTGCCTGCGCGTGTTCGACAACCCGCAGCGAGGATAGAACCAGCCGTGCCCTCACTCGACAGCTTCAAGGCCCGCCAGACGCTCGAAGCCGGCGGCAAGACCTACACCTACTATTCCATTCCCGCGGCCGAGAAGAACGGCCTCGCCTCGGCGGCCGCGCTGCCCTTCTCCATGAAGGTGATCCTGGAGAACCTGCTCCGCTACGAGGACGACCGCTCGGTCAAGAAGGCCGACATCGAGGCCGCCGTCGCCTGGCTCGACCAGAAGGGCAAGGCCGAGGTCGAGATCGCGTTCCGCCCCTCCCGCGTGCTGATGCAGGACTTCACCGGCGTCCCGGCGGTGGTCGACCTCGCGGCCATGCGCGACGCCATGGTGGCGCTCGGCGGCGACCCGCAGAAGATCAACCCGCTGGTGCCGGTGGACCTCGTCATCGACCACTCGGTGATCGTCGACGAGTTCGGCACCCCGAGGGCGCTGGCCGACAACGTCGCCCTCGAATACGAGCGTAACGGCGAGCGCTACACCTTCCTGAAGTGGGGCCAGTCGGCCTTCGACAACTTCTCGGTGGTCCCCCCGGGCACCGGCATCTGCCATCAGGTGAACCTGGAATACCTTGCCCAGACCGTCTGGACGAAGTCGGAGAACGGCGCCGACGTCGCCTATCCCGACTCGCTCGTCGGCACCGATTCGCACACCACCATGGTCAACGGGATGGCCGTGCTGGGCTGGGGCGTCGGCGGCATCGAGGCCGAGGCGGCCATGCTCGGCCAGCCGCTCTCGATGCTGATCCCCGAGGTCGTGGGCTTCAAGCTGTCGGGCAAGCTGCCCGAGGGCACCACCGCCACCGACCTCGTGCTCACCGTCACCCAGATGCTGCGCAAGAAGGGCGTGGTCGGCAAGTTCGTGGAGTTCTACGGCCCCGGCCTCGACGACATGGCGGTGGCCGACCGGGCCACGATCTCCAACATGGCCCCCGAGTACGGCGCGACCTGCGGCTTCTTCCCGGTCGACCAGAAGACCATCGACTTCCTGAAGGTCACCGGCCGCTCCGACGACCGGATCGCCCTGGTCGAGGCCTACGCCAAGGCGCAGGGCATGTGGCGCGACGCCCAGACCCCCGACCCGGTCTTCACCGACACGCTGGAGCTCGACATGGGCGAGGTCCGGCCCTCGCTCGCCGGCCCGAAGCGCCCGCAGGACCGCGTGCTGCTCGACGGCGCCAAGCCCGGCTTCGCCGCCTCGATGGAGACCGAGTTCAAGAAGGCCGCCGACCTCGCGCGCCGCTACCCGGTCGAGGGCACCAACTTCGACATCGGGCACGGTGACGTGGTGATCGCCGCGATCACGAGCTGCACCAACACGTCGAACCCCTCGGTGATGATCGGCGCGGGCCTGCTCGCCCGCAACGCCGTCGCCAAGGGCCTGCGCTCCAAGCCGTGGGTGAAGACCTCGCTCGCGCCCGGATCGCAGGTGGTCGGCGAGTACCTGGAGAAGTCCGGCCTGCAGGAGCCGCTCGACGCGCTCGGCTTCAACCTCGTGGGCTTCGGCTGCACGACCTGCATCGGCAATTCCGGCCCGCTGCCGGAGGCGATCTCGAAGGCGATCAACGACAACGACGTCGTCGCCGCGGCGGTGCTCTCGGGCAACCGCAACTTCGAGGGCCGCGTGAACCCCGACGTGCGGGCGAACTACCTCGCCTCGCCGCCGCTCGTGGTGGCCTACGCGCTCGCCGGCTCGATGCAGATCGACATCACCACGGAGCCGCTCGGCCAGGGCTCCGACGGCAAGCCGGTCTACCTCAAGGACATCTGGCCGTCCTCGGCCGAGGTGCAGCAGTTCATCGAGGAGAACATCACCTCGGCGCTGTTCAAGTCCCGCTACGCCGACGTGTTCGGCGGCGACCAGAACTGGAAGGACGTCGAGGTCACCGAGGCCGAGACCTTCGCGTGGAACCCGGGCTCCACCTACGTGCAGAACCCGCCCTACTTCGTCGGCATGGAGAAGACCCCCAAGCCCGTCGAGGACATCGAGGGTGCGCGCATCCTCGGCCTGTTCCTCGACTCGATCACCACCGACCACATCTCGCCGGCGGGCAACATCCGCGCGGCCTCGCCGGCCGGCGAGTACCTGCAGTCGCACCAGGTGCGCGTGCAGGACTTCAACCAGTACGGCACGCGGCGCGGCAACCACGAGGTGATGATGCGGGGCACCTTCGCCAACATCCGCATCAAGAACCAGATGGTGAAGGACGCCTCCGGCGGCGTGGTCGAGGGCGGGTGGACGCATTTCCAGCCGTCCGGCGAGAAGATGTTCATCTACGACGCGGCGATGAAGTACGCCGAACAGGGCACGCCGCTCGTCATCTTCGCCGGCAAGGAGTACGGCACCGGCTCGTCGCGCGACTGGGCGGCGAAGGGCACGAAGCTGCTCGGCGTCCGCGCCGTGGTGGCCGAGAGCTTCGAGCGCATCCACCGCTCGAACCTCGTCGGGATGGGCGTGGTGCCGCTGGTCTTCCAGGGCGACACGAGCTGGCAGTCGCTGGGCCTGAAGGGTGACGAGACCGTCACCATCAAGGGCCTCGCCGGCGAGCTGAAGCCCCGCCAGACGCTCACCGCGGAGATCAAGTCCGCCGACGGCTCGGTGAAGCAGGTCCCGCTGACCTGCCGCATCGATACGCTCGACGAGCTCGAGTACTTCCGCAACGGCGGCATCCTGCCCTACGTGCTGCGCTCGCTCGCGGCGTGAGCCTCCGGAGGGCAGCGTCCCCGCTGCCCGCGCGGTAATCAGGCGGCGCCCACCGGGTGCCGCCTGACTCGTTTTCGGTCGGTGCCGTCGTCCGACGCGCCACCCCGTCATCGCGAGCGCAGCGAAGTGATCCAGGGCAGCGCGACGGAGGAAGTCCTTGCGCCGGCTGGATTGCTTCGCTCCGCTCGCAAAAACGGTGGTGACTGATAACCTCGCTTCTGTCGCCGAGCAGGTCGTTTCGCTTGCGCGCAACCTTGTTTCGCGCGCGGGCCGCCCCATAACCCGGCTCCTGAAGCCAGGATGGGACCCCGATGAAGCACCTCAGCAAGACACTCGTCGCCGCCGGCCTGACGGCCCTGCTGTCGAGTGCGGCCTTCGCCGCGCAGGTCGAGCGCGTCCGCGGGACCGTCGACAAGGCCGACGGCGGCACGGTCACGATCAAGACCGACGACGGCAAGACCGAGACCGTCGACGTGAGCGGCGCCAAGTTCGCCTGGGTTGTCCCGTCGAGCCTCGACGCGATCAAGGACGGCGTCTTCATCGGCACCGCCACCAAGGGCGAGAACCCGATGACCGCCCTGGAGGTCGTGCTCTTCCCCGAGTCGATGCGCGGCACGGGCGAGGGCCATTACGGCTGGGATTCGATCACCGACCACACCGCGGGCGCCGGCGCCAAGGTGAAGAGCGCGATGACCAACGGCACCGTGAAGGCCGAGTCGCCGAACGCCCCGAAGGTGAAGAGCGCGATGACCAACGGCACCGTGAAGGCCGACAAGGCGGCCTCGGGCGGCGAGCGCACGCTGACGGTGAGCTACGGCAAGGACGGCTCCAAGGAGATCGTGGTGCCGGCCTCGGCGCCGATCGTGGCCTTCGAGCCCGCCGACAAGGCGATCCTGACCCCCGGGTCGAAGGTGTTCGCCGTGGTCGCCAAGGACGGCAGCAAGGCCGAGGGCAAGCTCGTGGCGGTCGGCAAGGACGGCCTGACCCCGCCCATGTGAGGGCGGCAGCCGCTGCGGGCGCCGGACAGACCGGCGCCCGCAGCGGCGGTCCATACGGCCTCCGGACGGCGCGTTGACGAGGAATCCGCATACAGTCGGCGCCGGACTGGATTAAAATCGACGTCTCAGCGTGTCGCGCGCTGGCACCCTGCACACAAATCGCGCATCGTCCGCCGCCGCGAGGCCCGCCAACGAGGCCGCGGCGGAGGAGTCCATCATGGGTGCTGGAGTGGCAGGCGCGATCGCGCCTGAGGGAACGCCGAGTCTGTTGTCGCGCGAGCGGATCGTCGCCAAGCCGGGCTTCAACCGGTGGCTGGTGCCGCCGGCGGCGCTGGCGATCCATCTCTGCATCGGGATGGCCTACGGCCTGTCGGTGTTCTGGCTGCCGCTGACCCGGGCGCTCTCCGTGGGCAAGCCGGCGCCCGCCGCCTGCCCCGACATGGGCGTGATGACGGCCCTGTTCACCACCACCTGCGACTGGCGGGTCAGCGACCTCGTCACGGTCTTCTCCATCGGCATCGTCGTGCTCGGTCTCTCGGCCGCCCTGTTCGGCGGCTGGCTGGAGCGAGCCGGACCGCGCAAGGCCGGCATCGCGGCGGCCCTCTGCTGGGGCGGCGGCTTCCTGATCGGCGCCTTCGGCGTCTACATCCACCAGCTCTGGCTGGTCTGGCTCGGCATGGGCCTGATCGGCGGCATCGGCCTCGGGCTCGGCTACATCTCGCCGGTCTCGACCCTGATCAAGTGGTTCCCGGACCGGCGCGGCATGGCGACCGGCATGGCGATCATGGGCTTCGGCGGCGGCGCGATGATCGGCTCGCCCCTGGCCGACAGCCTGATCAAGAGCTTCCGGACCGCCGATTCGGCCGGCGTCTGGCAGACCCTCGCGGTGATGGGCGTGGGGTACATCCTGTTCATGCTGGGCGGCGCGTTCGGCTACCGGGTGCCGCCGGCCGGCTGGCGCCCGGACGGCTGGACCAGCCCGACCGCCAAGAACGCCATGATCGCTTCGGGGCACGTCCACCTGCGCGACGCCCACAAGACCGTCCAGTTCTGGATGATCTGGCTCGTCCTGTTCCTCAACGTGTCGGCCGGCATCGGCGTGCTGGCGCTGGCCTCGCCGATGCTCCAGGAGATCTTCGGCGGCGAGCTGATCGGCCTGCCCGGCACCGGCTTCTCGGCCCTCGACGCCGGCCAGAAGGCGCAGGTCGCGGCCATCGCGGCCGGCTTCGTCGGCCTGCTCTCACTCTTCAACATCCTGGGCCGGTTCTTCTGGGCCTCGATGTCGGACCGCATCGGGCGGAAGGTCACCTACGCGATCTTCTTTGCCCTGGGCGGCCTCCTGTACGCGGCGGCACCCTGGGCCGCCGGCATCGGCTCGCAGGCGCTGTTCGTCGCGATCTTCTGCGTGATCCTGTCCATGTACGGCGGCGGCTTCGCGACCGTGCCGGCCTATCTCGCCGACGTGTTCGGCACGCAGTTCGTGGGCGCCATCCACGGGCGCCTGCTCACCGCCTGGTCGATGGCCGGCATCGTCGGGCCCTTCGTCATCACCAAGATCCGCGAGGCGCAGGTCGCCGCGGGCGTGCAGGGGGCCGATCTCTACGGCCGGACCATGTACGTGCTGGCGAGCTTCCTGGCGGTCGGCTTCCTCTGCAACCTGCTCGTCCGGCCCCTGGCGCAACGCTGGTTCATGTCCGATTCCGAGCGGGCCTCCCTGGACGTCCGCGCCGGCGCCACGGCCTCGGGGCCGTCCGGCTCCTTCGGGATCGGCCGTGGCGGCTTCAGCGCGGGGGCCGCGCTGGCCTGGGCGGTGGTCGGCATCCCGATCGTCTGGGGCATCGGCATCACCCTGTCGAAGGCGTTCATCCTGTTCCGCTGAGCGGGCACGCTCGGTTGTGGCGGGCCCGGCGGGCCGCTAGGTTTCCGGCGCCTCGCCGTGCCGGGATGCCTTCGTCGTGATCGACAAGCTGGACTTCCTGCTCGCGCTCGCCCGCGAGCAGCATTTCGGGCACGCCGCCGAAGCCTGCGGCGTGACTCAGCAGACTCTCTCGGCCGGCGTGAAGCAGCTGGAGAACCGGTTCGGCGTGCAGCTCGTGCTGCGCGGCTCCCGCTTCCAGGGCTTCACCCCCGAGGGCGAGCGGGTCCTCGAATGGGCGCGGCGCATCGTGGCCGACGCGCGGGCCATGCACGAGGAGGTCACGGGCCTGCGCCGGGGCCTGACCGGCCATCTCCGCATCGCGGCGATCCCGACGGCGCTGCCGATGATCGTGAACCTCACGACGCCCTACCGCGAGCGGCACCCGGACGTGCGGCTGACGGTCGAATCGGCCACCTCCGCCGACATCTTCTCGCTGATCGAGAACCTGGAGGCGGATGCGGGCCTGACCTACCTCGACAACGAGCCCCTCGGGCGGGTGATCTCCGTCCCGCTCTACCGGGAGCGCTACCGCCTCGTGACGGCGATCGGCGGGCCCTTCGAGGGTCGCACCAGCGTCACCTGGGCCGAGACCAGCCGCCTGCCCCTCTGCCTGCTCACGCCGAACATGCAGAACCGGCGGATCATCGACCAGCAGATCCGCGAGGCGGGTGCGGATCCCGCCGCGACCCTCGAGTCGAACTCGATGATCGTGCTGCTGACCCACGTGCGCACCCTGCGCTGGGCCTCGATCATGCCGGAGATCCTGGTCGACGCCCTGGGCCCCATGGAGGGCGTGCGCACGATCCCGATCACCGCACCCGACCTGGAGCACACGATCGGCCTCGTCGCCCCGCGGCGCGAGCCGTCCACGCCGATGGTGACGGCGCTCGTGGCTATCGCGCGGTCCCTGGCACGGACGCTCGATCCGGATCTGGCCGCGCCGGGCCCTTCCTGAGCGGTCGGCTCCGGGCGCGGGCCGGAACGCGGCGTTCCGCGAGCAAGCCGCGGGTCGCCCGGAGCGCGTACACCGGCAGCGTCAGGACGCGCCAGAGCGCGAGGATTGCCGCGGTGATGAGAATCGCCAGCAGGATCCGCTGCATCGAACCCGCCCTCCAACCGCCGAGCTGGCCGAGAACGCGGGCCGGTGATCGGCCGGCGGGTCGGGCAGCGTCCGGGACGAGCGACGGTTAACGAGTCGTGCTGGCGCCGGGCTGTCGGCCGGTCAGGTCGCGGTTCGGGAGATCCCGGCGACGCCGTGCGCGGGAACGCGCCGGGCAAGGAAAAAGCCGCCCCGTCTCCGGAGCGGCTTCCCGTGGGCGGTCAGGCCGCGAAGCGGCCCGCGGCCTTACTTGATCTTGGTTTCCTTGAAATCGACGTGCTTGCGCGCGACCGGGTCGTACTTGCGCATCGTCAGCTTCTCGGTCTGCGTGCGGGAGTTCTTCTTGGTGACGTAGAAATAGCCCGTGTCGGCGGTGGAGACGAGCTTGATCTTGACGGTGACGGCCTTGGCCATGGCGCGGCGCTCCTGCAGGGTGCGGCATTCCGCGTGAGCGAAACGCAAATGGCCGGGAGAGCCCGGCCGAATACGGGCGGGTGAATGCCCGATCAGGCCCGACAGGTCAAGAGCGGACGCGCCGGCGCTCCGTGACGGCGAGCCAGCCCGCGAAGGCCAGGAACAGGGCGAGCAGCGCCAGCGCGAACCCGTTCGGCGGCACCAGATCGAGCCCGCCGCCGATCACCGGCGGCCCCAGCATCAGCCCGACATTGTAGAGCACCACGAAGGCCGCGTTGGCGCCCGCGAGGTCGTTCGGCGGCGTGCGGTCGCCCAGCATCGCGAGGCCGACCGTGTAGAGGGTGCCGGCGATGCCGCCCCAGACGAGGAGCAGCAGGCCGAACGCCGCCGGATGTCCGGCCGCGAGCGGGATCAGGGCCGAGCCCGCCGCCCCCGCGAGGCCCGCGCCGAGAAGCACCGCGCCCCGGTCGAGGCGGTCGGCGAGCCAGCCGAACGGGATCTGGAACAGCACGTTGCCCAGCGCGATCAGGCTGACGAGGCCGGCCGCCCCTTGCGCGTCGTAGCCGAGGCGCAGGCCGTAGAGCGGCAGGATGGCGAAGATGCCGGTCTCCACCGCCCCGTAGGCCAGGGCCGCCGCCAGGGCGCCGGGGGCGAGCCGGACGTAGCCGAGGATGCCGCGGCCGGAGCCCGTCTCGATCGTCGGCGACAGGCCGCGGGCCAGCGCGATGGGCAGGCCGCCGGCCAGCATGAGGGCGGCCCCCGTCGCGTAGGGCGCCAGCCCCTCGGTCCCGACCAGGGCCAGCAGCAGCGGTCCGACCGCGAAGCCCGCCGCCAGCACGGTGGCGTAGATGCCCATCACCAGGCCGCGCCGCTCCGGCGGGGCGGCGGCGTTGATCCAGTACTCGGAGAGGACGAACAGCGCCCCGAGCGTTGCCGAGAAGACGAAGCGCAGGGGGAACCACAGGGCGATGCCCGGCAGCATCGGGAACAGCGCGAGGCTGATCGCCCCGACGAGGAGCGCCAGGCCGAGCAGCGGGGCGACGCCGACCCGCGCGGCGAGGCGCGGCACGAACGGCACCGTGCAGATGCTGGCGATGCCCGCCACCGCGGTGTTGAGCCCGATCAGCGTGCTCGACGCGCCGCGCCGCTCCATCTCGATCGAGAGGAGCGGGATCGACAGGCTGAGCCCGATGCCGACGACGGTGACGCAGGTCACGGCCGCCGAGATCGCCGCCACGTCCTCCGAACTGATCCCCCGCCGCCCGTCCTGCAATCCGTCCGGACCGCTCACAAGGCCACCCGTTCGCGCCGCCCGTAGCGCTCGTAATGGAAGGGGATCATCCGGTAGGGCGCGAAATCGACGGCGATCTGCGCCTCCAGCTCGTCGAGGATCGCGCGGGTGATGAAGGGGAGGTCGAGCTTGCGGGCCGCGTCGAGCTGCACCCAGGCAAGTTCGGTGAACTCGGCGTCGGCCTGAACCCGCCCCGGCTCCTCGGCCGCCACCATCCGGCGGTCGACCGTGAAGAAGCGCGTGTCGAAGCGGCGCACGCGCTTCGGCGGGGTGATCGCGCGGGCGACGAGGTGCAGCGCCTCGAGGTCGGGCAGGACGCCGTGCCGGGCGAAGCCCTCCCAGCCCGCCGGGACGTCCTCGGGCGCACCGTGCTCGGTCGTGCCGAGGAGCAGACCGGTCTCCTCGTAGGTCTCGCGGATCGCGGCGAGCGCCAGCGCCCGGCCGAGATGGTGCGGGGGTCGGGACACCTGCCGGGTCAGCGCCGCCTCGGCGTAGTCCGGGAGCGCCCCGGCCACCGGCATGTGGCGGTCGCCGAGCTCGATCCGGCCGCCCGGGAAGACGAACTTGCCCGGCATGAAGGCGAGGTTGGGGTTGCGCCGGCCCATCAGGACCTTCGGGCCGCCCCGTCCGCGCCGGTCGATCACGATCATGGTCGCGGCGTCGCGCGGCCGCAGGCGCGCCGCGGCGGGCTTCCGCTCAGGAGCTGTGACGATCGGGGGCTCCCGCTGCGGCTCCGGCAAGGCGCGTCTCCTCAAGCCCCGGGGCGGGGCGGCTCCGCGGTAGCGTGGCGAAGCCGTGCATGCCAAGGGCGTATTGCAGCCCGACGACGGCGCCCTTCACGGGCTGGAGCAGGGCCAGCGCGAAGACGAGGGTGAAGACCGGCCACACGCCCATCTCGACCCAGAGCGGCACATCGTAGGCGCTCTCGGTCTCCAGGATGAGGTAGCCGACGATGTGGGCGACGATGAAGATCACCACGTAGGGCGGCAGGTCGTCGGCCCGGTGGTGGTGCAACTCCAGGCCGCAGACGTCGCATTCCGGCCGCACCTTGAGGAAGCGGCCGAAGATCCGGCCCTGGCCGCAATGCGGGCAGCGGCCGACGAAGCCGCGGGCCATCGCGGGGATCAGGCGGGTGCGCTCGGGAATCGCGTCGGCGGCCATGCCCTGGCTCTACACCGCCCGGGTCAGCGGCGCGAGCCGCGGTGGCGCGACCCGGTGTTGCGGATGCCGGCGGGGCGACCGGGCGGCGCGGCCTTGAAGGGCCGCCCGCCGGACTTCTTCCCCGACCCGGCGGACCGGGCGCCGGAGCGGGTCCGGCCCTCGCTGAGCAGCTCGAAGCGCAGCGCCCCGGCCACCGGCGCGGCCTCCACGAGCCGCACCTCGACCCTGTCCCCGAGGCGGAACGTCTCTCCGGTGCGCTCGCCGACCAGGGCGTGGCGGCCCTCCTCGTGGCGGAAATAATCGGCGCCGAGCTGCGAGACCGGCACGAAGCCGTCCGCGCCGGTCTCGTCGAGCTTGATGAACAGGCCGGCCCGGGTGACGCCGGCGATCTGGCCCGCGAAGGTCGCGCCGACCTGGTCGGCGAGGTGGTGGGCGATGAGGCGGTCGATCGTCTCGCGCTCGGCCGCCATGGCGCGGCGCTCGGCCGCCGAGATCTGCTCGCCGATCTGCGCCAGCTCGCCGAGGGAGATGTCGCTCGCGAGCCCGTCCGAGCCGAGCCGGCAGGCGGTGATCAGCGCGCGGTGCACGATCAGGTCGGCGTAGCGCCGGATCGGCGAGGTGAAGTGCGCGTAGCGGCGCAGGTTCAGGCCGAAATGCCCGAGATTCTCGGGCGCGTAGACGGCCTGGGCCTGGCTGCGCAGGATCACCTCGTTGAGGAAGACCCCGTGCTCCGTCTCGGCCGCCGTGGCGAGGATCCGGTTGAACAGGGCGGGGCGCAGCGCCCCCTCCTTGGGCAGCTTGATGCCGACCGAGGCCAGGACCTCGCCGAGCGCCCGCATCTTCTCCAGGGCGGGCTCGTCGTGGACGCGGTAGATCAGGGGCTGGCGCGCCTGCTCCAGCGTCTCCGCGGCGGCGACGTTCGCCTGGATCATGAACTCCTCGATCAGCCGGTGGGCGTCGAGGCGCTCCGGCACGATCACCCGGTCGACCGCGCCCTCGGGGCTCAGGACGACCTTGCGCTCGGGCAGGTCGAGGGCCAGGGGCCCGCGGCGGTCGCGGGCCGCGCGCAGGGCCGCGTAGGCCGCCCAGAGGGGGCGGAGCGCCGTCTCCAGCAGCGGCCCGGTCGCGTCGTCCGGCTGCCCGTCGATGGCGGCCTGCGCCTGCGCGTAGGCGAGCTTGGCGCGGGAGCGCATCATCACCCGGTGGAACCCGTGGCGGCGCTTCTCGCCGTCGGCGGCGATGACCATCCGCACCGCCAGCGCCGGCCGGTCCTCGCCCTCGCGGAGCGAGCAGAGGTCGTTCGAGATCCGCTCGGGCAGCATCGGCACGACCCGGTCGGGGAAGTAGACCGAGTTGCCCCGCTCCAGCGCCTCCCGGTCGAGGCTGGAGCCCGGCCGGACATAGGCGGCCACGTCCGCGATGGCGACGGTGAGGACGAAGCCGCCGGGATTGGCCGGGTCGGGATCGGCCTCGGCCATGACGGCGTCGTCGTGGTCCTTGGCGTCCGGCGGGTCGATGGTCACGAGCGGCCGGTCGCGCCAGTCCTCGCGGCCCTTCAGGGTGGCGGGCTTGGCGGAATCGGCCTCCGCCAGGGTCGCGTCGGCGAAGACGTGCGGGATGTTGTGGAGGTGCAGGGCGATCAGGCTCACCGCCTTCTCGGAACCGAGCGAGCCGAGCCGCTCCCGCACACGCCCCTTCGGCAGGCCGAACCGGGTCTCGCGCTCCAGCGAGACGCTGACGAGGTCGCCGTCGCGGGCCTGCCCCTCCTCGCCGGGCGGGATCAGGATCTCGCGGCCCTGCGCGCGCTTCTCGACGGGCACGATCCGGCCGCCCTGCGCGCCGGCCCGGTAGACACCGATGATCTCGGCCTTGTTCTTCCCGATGACCTTGACGACCCGGCCGGTGTAGCTGCCCTCCGCGTCGCGCTCGACCCGGATCAGGGCGCGGTCGCCGATGCCCGGGGCCGGACGGTTGCCCTTCCGGGGGCCGCGGGGCTGCGTCAGCACGATGGCGGGCGGCTTGCCGGTGCCGGTCCACTCCACCGGGACCGCCAGGAAATCGCCGTGGCGGTCGCGGGAGCGGATGTCGGCCAGCACGACCGGCGGCAGATGGCCCGCCGGGGCGAGGCCGCCGCGACCGCGGTCGAGGGCGCCGTCCTCCTCGATCTCCTTGAGGACGCGCTTCAGGTCGATCTTGGCGGCCCCCTTGATGCCGAAGGCCTTGGCGATCTCCCGCTTGCCGACGCGCTCCTTCGACTCGGCCACGAAGGCGAGGATCTGCTCACGGGTGGGGAAGGGCTGCGGAGCGGCGGGCTCGGCCGCCGGGGCGGTGGTGCGTCGTGCCAAAAGGAGGGTGCCGGAGAGTTCTGCGATAGACGGGACCCGCGTGCGGGCGCGGGACCGAGGCGTCGGTCCTGTGAGGCTAACATGGGTGTCCGGCCCGCGCGCGGCAACGCCGTGCCGGCACTCCTCAACAGGCGCGATCAGCCGGTCGAGGCGCTCTTGCGGATGCGCGCCACGGCCTGATCCACGTCGAGGCCGGGTGCGAGGAGCTCGTCCAGGGTGAAGGGGCAGGCGCGCGGCAGGGTCAGGTTCACACGTCCCTCCAGCGGCGCGAGTTCCGGGCTCTCCGCCGCCTGGACGGCGAGCGTCCAGGCGCCGTCCATCCGCAGGCTCTCGGGCTCGGGCGGATCGCCCGCGAGGGCGGCGAGCCTGGCGCGGCCGGCCGCGCGGCAGGCGTCGCTCAGGCCGTCGTCCGAGAGGAGGGCGGCCTTGATCAGCTCGGCCAGGGCGTCCCTGACCCGTTCGAGGCTCGCGTTCATGGGCATCCGTTCCGGAGATTGCGGGAGGTCGCAGGAGGTCGCGGGTGCGTGGCAAGCCGGGTGCCAGCGCGCCCCGTCCCGTCGCCGATGGTCTCCCGCGATCCGCCGGGTGTAGAAGGCGCGGATGATCCCGGTCCTGACCCGCCATACCGAGGCCGTGCCGCTCTACGCCGCGGCCTGCGCCGAGCTGCGCCTGCGCGGCTTCGAGGGCGACCTGACGCTCTCGGACGCCGACCGCACGGTCTTCTCCACCGACAATTCGATCTACCAGGTGGCGCCGGGGGCCGTGGCCTTTCCGCGCACCCGCGACGACCTCGTGCGCGTCGCCAAGCTCCTCGCGGATCCGCGCTTCGCCGAGATCGTGATCCGGCCCCGGGGCGGGGCGACCGGCACCAACGGGCAGTCGCTGGGCCACGGCCTCGTGGTCGACACCTCGCGGCACATGAACCGCATCCTGGAGATCGACGTCGCGAACCGCATCGTCCGGGTCGAGCCGGGGGTGGTGAAGGACCAGCTCAACCGGGAGCTCGCCAAGCACGGCCTGTTCTTCGCGCCGGAACTCTCCACCTCGAACCGCGCCACGATCGGCGGGATGATCTCGACCGATGCCTGCGGGCAGGGCTCGTGCCTCTACGGCAAGACCCGGGACCACGTTCTCGCGCTGACCTGCGTGCTCACCGACGGCACGGTCTGGACCGCCGAGCCCTTGGACCCGGCCGGGCTCGACGCCGCCAAGGGCCGCGACGACCGCGTCGGCGCCATCCACCGCGCCGTCGACGCCGTCGTCACCGAGAACGCCGCGCTCATCGCCGAGCGCTTCCCCAAGCTCAACCGCTGCCTCACCGGCTACGACCTCGCGCATCTGCGCGACGCGGGCGGCCGATTCGACCTCAAGAGCGTGATCTGCGGCGCCGAGGGCACGCTGGCGCTGATCGCCGAGGCGCGGCTGAACGTGCTGCCGATCCCCAAGGCCGCCGTGCTGGTCGCGCTCTCGTACATCGACTTCGACGCGGCGCTGCGCGACGCGCAGGCGCTGCTGCCGTTCGGCGCCGCCTCCGTTGAGACGATCGACTCCACGGTCCTGGCGCTGGCCCGCAAGGACCCGATCTGGGCCGAGGTGCGGGCCTTCTTCCCCGACGATCCGGCCGGGCGGCCGGTGGACGGCATCAACCTCGTGGAGTTCGTCGGCGACGACGTCGCGACCGTGGAGGCGGCCCTCGCGCGGCTCACCGGGACGCTGGAGGCCGAGCGCGGCACCGACACGAGGCGCCTCGGCTTCACCATCGCCCGGGGCGACGCGATCGAGCGGCTCTGGACCATGCGCAAGAAGGCGGTGGGCCTGCTCGGCGCCGCCAAGGGCGACGCGCGCCCGATCCCGTTCGTCGAGGACACGGCGGTCCCGCCGGAGCGGCTCGCCGACTACATCGCGGAGTTCCGCGCGCTCCTCGACGGCAAGGGGCTGCGCTACGGCATGTTCGGCCACGTCGATGCCGGCGTGCTGCACGTGCGGCCGGCCATCGACCTCAAGGACCCGGCGCAGAACGGCTTGATCCGCGAGGTCACGGAGGGGGTGGTCGCGCTCACCGCCAAGTACGGCGGCCTGCTCTGGGGCGAGCACGGCAAGGGCTTCCGGTCGGAATTCGTGCCGGCGACGTTCGGGCCACTGATGCCCGCGCTGGAGGCGGTCAAGCGCGCCTTCGACCCGGACGACCGGATGAACCCGGGCAAGATCGCCTCCGCCAGGGGCGCGGGCCTGACCCGGATCGACGGCGTCCCGCGCCGGGGCGAGCGGGACCGCGCCATCCCGGCGCCGGTCCGGGAGGATTTCGACGAAGCGCTCCACTGCAACGGCAACGGCGCCTGCTTCAGCTTCGACGCGGACGAGGCCATGTGCCCGTCCTGGAAGGCGACACGGGAGCGGCGCCACTCGCCCAAGGGCCGCGCCTCGCTGATGCGCGAGTGGCTGCGCCGCGCGGCGGAGGCCGGGGTCGACCCGGCCGCCGAGCTGGCGCGACAGCGCGCCGGGTGGCTCTCCGACGTGGCGGCGACCCTGCGGAGCCGCCTCCGCGGCCGGTCCGAGGCCGACGACTTCTCCCACGCCGTCAAGGAGGCGATGGACGGCTGCCTCGCCTGCAAGTCCTGCACGGGGTCCTGCCCGATCAAGGTCGATGTGCCGACCTTCCGGGCGAAGTTCCTGGCGCTCTACCACACGCGCTACGCGCGGCCGCTGAAGGACCATCTCGTGGCGGCGCTGGAGCCGCTGCTGCCGCTGGCGGCGCGGGCGCCGCGCTTGAGCAACGCGGTCCTCGCCAACCCGCTGGCCCGGCTGATCCTGGCCCGGGCCGGGCTGGTGGCGATCCCGGCCCTGTCGCCCGTCGACCTCACGGCGCGGCTGGCGGAACGCGGCGTCGCCGTCTCGACTCCGGACGCCCTGGCCCGGCTGGACCCGCAGGAGCGCGCGCGGTCCGTGCTGGTGGTGCAGGACGCCTTCACCAGCCACTTCGACGCGGAAGTCGTGGCCGACAGCTGCGACCTCCTCGCCGCCCTCGGCTTCCGGCCCTGGCTGGTGCCCTACCGGCCGAACGGCAAGCCGCTGCACGTACACGGCTTCCTGGCGCGGTTCGCCGCCGTCGCCCGCTCGAACGCCGCGCTGCTGCGCGACCTCGCCGGGCACGGCGTGCCCCTGGTCGGGATCGACCCGTCGATGACGCTGACCTACCGGTCCGAGTACGCGCAGGCGCTGGGCGGCGATCTCCCGAAGGTCCAGCTCCTGCAGGAATGGCTCGCCGCCCGGCTCGACCGGATCGCGCCGGGGCAGGGCGGGCGCACGATGCGGCTGCTGCCCCACTGCACCGAGCGCACCAACGCGCCGGGCGCGGTGCGGGACTGGCAGGTCGTGTTCGCCCATCTCGGCCTGCGGCTTGAGGTGCCGGCCGCCGGCTGCTGCGGCATGGCGGGGACCTACGGTCACGAGGCGCGCCACCGCGCCACCTCCGAGGCGATCTACGGCCTGAGCTGGGCCCGCCACGTCGCCGAGGCGCCCGGCTGCACCCTGCTGGCGGACGGCTATTCCTGCCGCTCGCAGGCCAAGCTTATCGACGGCGTGCGGCTGCGGCACCCGGCCCAGGCGCTGCTCGAGCATGTCCGCGCGGCCGACGCGGGCGCCGCGCCCTTCCACCCCGAGCGCGCCGCGGCGGTGGCACCGTGAGCGCCGCCGTGAGCCCCGCCATGACCGTCGCCGTCATGGGGGCCGGCGCGGTCGGCTGCTACTACGGGTTCCTCCTGGCGCGGGCCGGCCACGCGGTGACGCTGATCGGCCGTCCCGCCCTGGTCGAGGCGGTCGAGAAGGACGGTCTCGTGCTGGAGAGCGCGGCCGGGACGGCCTCCGTGCCCGTCCGGGCGACCGATACGGGGGCGGGAGTGTCGGGCGCCGACCTCGTGCTGGTCTGCGTGAAGTCGGGCGACACCGAGGCGGCGGGCGCGATGATCGCCCACCACCTCGATCCGGCCGCCACGGTCCTCAGCCTCCAGAACGGCGTCGACAACGCCGAGCGGCTCGCCGCCGTGCTGGGCCGGCCGGTGGTGCCGGTGGCGGTCTACGTCGCCACCGCGATGGCCGGCCCCGGCCACGTCCGGCACAACGGGCGCGGCGACCTGATCCTCGGCGCGTCCGAGACGAGCGGGCACGTCGCCGCCGCGTTCGCGGCGGCCGGCATCCCGACCACCGTCTCGGCGAAGGCCGTCGACGCGCTCTGGGCGAAGCTGATCATCAACTGCGCCTACAACGCCCTGTCGGCCCTGACGCAGCTGCCCTACGGCCGCCTGGTGGAGGGCGAGGGCGTGGCCGCGGTCATCGCGGACGTCGTCCAGGAATGCGCGCGCGTCGCGGAGGCCGAGGGTGTGTCCGTGTCGCCCGGCATCCTCGACGACGTGATGGCGCTCAGCACCGCCATGGCCGGACAGCGCTCGTCCACCGCCCAGGACCTGGCCCGCGGCCGGCCGAGCGAGATCGACCACCTCAACGGCACCATCGTGCGCCGGGGCGCGGCGCACGGAATCCCGACGCCGGCGAACCGGCTGCTGCACGCGCTGGTCAAGCTCGCCGAGCGGCGGGACTGAGATCGGCCCCGCACCGGCACGGAGGCCGGCGGTCCGGCTCGCGACGGGCGGTCAGGCCCGCGCGGCGGCGTTGGCCTTGCGGGTCGCGGCGGCCTTCTTGGCGGAGGCGGAGCGCTCCGCGGCCGTGCGTCCGGCCGAGGCCTTGCCGCCGGACGCGCCGCCCTTGTGGGCGGCCGGGTGACCGGTGGCCTTGCCGCGGCCCGAGCCGCCCGGCTTCTTGCCGCCGCCGTCGTCCTTGTTGACGGTGGCCCAGGCCCGGGCCTCCGCCTCCTTCTCCGGCACGCCGCGGGACTCGTACGAGTCGGCGATGTGCTCGGCCTTGCGCTTCTGCTTGTCGGTGTATTTCGACTTGTCGCCCTGGGACATGGGCCGTCTCCCGAAGCTCAGCCCACCCCGGTCGGACCGTCGAGGATCGCGCGCACGCGGCGGACCAGCTCCGTGCGCCGGTAGGGCTTGTTCAGGAGATCAAACTCCGAGCCGCCGATATCGGTTCGCTCCAGGCTCGCCTCCGCGTAGCCCGTGGCGAGCAGCACCTTGAGCTTGGGCTGGCGGCGCCGGGCCTCGCGGGCCAGGAGCACACCGTTCATGCCCCCCGGCATGATCAGGTCGGTGAAGAGCAGATCGACCTTCCCGCTCGAGTCCAGGATCTCCAGCGCCTCGCGGGCATTGCTCGCGACCAGCGTCGTGTAGCCGAAGTCCCGCAGGATGGTGCGGGCGAGTTCGGCCACGTCCTCGCGGTCGTCGACGATCAGGATCGTCTCGGTGCCCTGGCGGTCCACGGCCCGCAGCGAGACCTTCGCGGGGGCGTTGACGTCGCCGTCGGTCGCTGGGAACGACAGGCGCACCGTCGTGCCGGACCCCACCGCCGACTCGATCTGCGCGGCGCCGCCCGACTGCTTGGCGAAGCCGTAGACCATCGACAGGCCGAGACCCGTCCCCTTGCCCTCCTCCTTGGTGGTGAAGAACGGGTCCATCACCCGGGCGAGCACGGCGGGCGGGATGCCGGTGCCGCTGTCCCTGATGGCGATGCTGACGTAGCGGCCGTCGCGCAGCGGCCCGATCTCCCGGCCGCGCGCGGCGATCTCGCTGTTCTCGGTGGAGATCCGGACGGTGCCGCCCTCCGGCATCGCGTCGCGAGCGTTGATCAGCACGTTCAAGATCGCGACCTCGGCCTGGGTCGGGTCGACGCGGCAGTTCCAGAGATCGGGCGCGAGGTCGAGTTCGACCTTCACGGCCTCGCCCACCGAGCGGGCGACCATCTCGCCCATCCCCTCGATCAGGGTGTTGAGATTGACCGCGCGGCCGTCCAGCCGCTGCTTGCGGGCGAAGGCCAGCAATTGCTGCGTCAGCGTCGTGGCGCGCTCGGCCGCCTGCCGGATGTTCTCGGTGGCGCGGCCGAGCCGCGCGCGGTCGGCGTCGGGCTTCTCCAGGCCGGCCGCCAGGATGTCGACGTAGCCGACGATCACCTGCAGCAGGTTGTTGAAATCGTGCGCGATGCCGCCGGTGAGCTGGCCGAGCGCCTCCATCTTCTGGGCCTGGCCCAGCGCCTCCTCGGCGTCGCGGCGGCGCGAGACGTCGAGCTGCGAGCCGAAGTAGTACACGAGCTCGCCGTCGGCATTGTAGACCGGCGAGACGAACAGGGCGTTCCAGAAAGTCGAGCCGTTCTTGCGGTAGTTCAGGATCTCGGTGGCGAACTCGCGCTTCTCGGCGATCGCCGCGCGGACCTGCGCGACGCTCTCGCGGTCGGTGTCGGGACCCTGGAGGAAGCGGCAGTTGCGCCCGATCAGCTCTTCCGGCGTGTAGCCGGTCATCGCCAGGAACGCCCGGTTGGCGAAGATGATCGGGTTGTCGGGCTGGCGCGGATCGGTGACGATCATCGGCATCCGCGTCGTCTCGACGGCCGCGAAGAAGATGTCGCTCTTGCGATCGGTGATGTCGCTCGGGGCGCCGTCCCGGATCGGGGGACTCGGCCCGGAGGGCGGTGTTTCTGGCGTCTCAGACATGCGAGGCGGTCGTCACCTTCCTGGCCGGGAAAGACCTCTGCGCCCGGTCGATCACGCGAGGCGTGCGCGAGACTAGCGGCCGGACGGCCGAAGTCGACCTTGTATCCCCAGCGGCGGTGTCGCGCGAAGGGCTCATGCCGCGGCCGGCCGCGCCGCCTCGGAAGGCGCGCCCACGGGGGCCGGGACGAGCCGGGGCGGCGCGGCCTCACGGCAGGCGCCCAGCACCGCCGACAGCGCCTCGTTCAGCGACGTCACCAGGAAGTCCGCCGAGGTCGCCCGGCGCAGGCGCTCCAGGGTCGCCGGATCGCGCTCGCGCCAGAAGCCGACCAGGATGCGGACACCCGGCACCGCGGCCCGGGCCTGCCGGACGGTGAACCGGATCTGCGACAGGCTCACCGGCTCCAGGTAGGAGAAGCAGATCAGCGCGAGGCCGTCCGGGTTCTCCGGCCGCTCGCCGGCGCGGATCGCCGCCATGGACAGGATCTGCGAGGCCAGCCCGTGGCGCGCGAGGATCTGGCTCAGCATCAGCGTCGCCGCCTCGTCGAACGGGCCGCGGCTCGACACGCACAGGACCGGCGTCTCGCCGCGCCAGTTGGGCGCGAGGTCCTCGCGCTCGAGGACGATGCCGGCCACCTGCCGGTCGGGCCCGACGGCGGCGAGCGCCGCCGCGGTCTCGGTGTCGGGGCCGCGGCCGGATCCGCGCCGTGGCCGACGCGCGACCGGGGCCGTGCCGAGGCGGTCCACCACCGTCCCGATCGCGGCACCGACCTCCGCCTGCCGTTCCCGATCCAGTGTGCCGCGGGACAGGTCCTCCTGCGCCAGCAGGAGGCCCGCGAGGGCGACCTCGTCGTAGTAGGTGACGAGGGCGCGCTCCTTCAGGAACTGCCAGCCCTGGTCGATCGCCTCGACCGGATCGCCGGCCAGCATGCGCTGGTAGAAGATCTCGGGCGGCGACAGGGCGGGCTGATCGCCGAGCAGCACGTCGAGGTACCAGAGCCGCTCCACGTGCCGGCCGAGCACCACGAGGCAGACGGTGAGGGGCGTGGCCAGCACGAGGCCGATCGGGCCCCACAGGAACGTCCAGATCGTCGCGGCCAGGATGACGGCGACCGGCGAGAGGCCGGTGGAGTGCCCGTAGAGCAGCGGCTCGATCACGTGGCCGCAGATCGGCTCGACCACGAGGAACAGGGCCGCGGTGGCGATCACCATGCTCCAGCCGGGATCGACGGCGGCCGCGAGGATCAGCGGCAGCAGGGCGCTGATCGCCGCGCCGATATAGGGCACGAACCGCAGGATCGCGGCGAGGACACCGAACAGGGTCGGGCTCGGCACGCCGATCAGCCAGAGGCCGATGCCGATCACCAGCCCGAAGGCGATGTTGAGGGCGAGCTGGGCCAGGAAGAACCGGCTCAGCCGGCTCGTGGCGTCGTCGATCGCCGCCGTCGTGCGCCGCAGATCGCCCGAGCCGCCGGCGAGCCGGATCGCCCGGTTCCGCAGGTCCTCGCGCTGGAGCAGGATGAAGATCGTGAAGATCAGGATCAGCCCGGTCGTCGCCAGCGGGTGCAGGATCGGGCCCGCGAAGGTCTGAAGCGTGTCGACGACGCTCGCGCGGGCGGGGGTGAGCTCGACCGTGAGCGGGTGCGTGCGCGATCCCGGCTCGCCGCGGACCTCCGCGGCCGGCGGCGGCTGCAGGGTGGCGCTGAGATCCTGCACCATGTCGACGATCCGCGAGAGCGTGCCGGTCCCGGCCGTCGCCCCGCGCAGATCCTTGATCTTCGTGCGCATCACCTGGGTGTAGCGCGGCAGGTCGGAGGCGAGCTGGGACGCCTCGCTGGCGATCAGGCTGCCGATGCCGAACAGGGCGCCGAAGACGATCACCACGACCAGCAGGACCGCGGGCGCGCGGGGCACGCGCAGCCGCCGCAGCATCCGCACCGCCGGCACGAGGACGAAGCTCAGGAGGATCGCCAGCGTCACCGGCACGAGGATCTCGCGCCCGAGGTAGAGGGCCGCCATCGTGGCGACCACGAGGAGGAGCGACGCCAGCGCCACGAAGATCGGCAGGCCCTGCCGCAGGCGCTGGGCAGTGACGGGATCCTCGCTCACGGACACGCTCCACTCACATCAGGTCTCGGGGCCGCAGATCTCGGGGCCGCAGGTCGCGCGTCCGCTGCCGGCTCAACTCGCCTGCGCGGTCTCGCCCAGGGCGGCGCTGATCTGGCTGAGCAGCTTCGAGAAATCGACGGGCTTCGGGTGATAGTCGTCGCAGCCGGCCTGGATGGCCTTGTCGCGGTCGCCCGACATGGCGTGGGCCGTGAGCGCGATGATCGGGATCGCCCGGGTGTCGGTGCCGGATTTCAGCGTCCGGGCGACCGACCAGCCGTCGAGGACCGGCAGGTTCATGTCGAGGAGGATCACGTCGGGCTGGCCCGAGCGCGCCTGCCGGACGCCGGCCTCGCCGTCATGCGCGAGCATCACCTCGTAGCCGCGCCGCTTGAGGCGGCGCGAGAGGAAGTCCCAGATCTCTTCGTGGTCCTCGACCAGCAGAATCTTCGCCATCAGAACTCGTAACCCCCGGCTCGCGTCGTGCCGGTCGGAGGCCCAACGCGCGGCAACGCACAATCGCCCAACGTTCCTGCCGCGATTCCGGTCCCTGGAGAAGTGGCCTCCGGTCCGCGGTTGACCCGTCGGTCCGCGGGTAAGAGCGTGGACGCCAACGAATCGACAATCCTCGGACGGGGCGGAATGGCCAGTATGCCTGACATCGAGTTCTATCATTCGCCCAATACCCGCTCGTCGGGCGTCCGCGTGCTGCTCGAGGAACTCGGGGTCCCGTACCGGCTGCACGCGCTCAACATGCGCGCCGGCGAGCACCTCCAGGACGCCTATCGCGCCGTCAACCCGATGGCGAAGGTGCCGGCGATCCGCCACGGCGACGCCCTCGTGACCGAGCAGGCGGCCGTCTACCTCTACCTCGCCGACCTGTTCCCCGAGGCGGGGCTCGCCCCGGCGCCGACCGAGCCCGACCGCGCCACCTATCTGCGATGGATGGTGTTCTACGGGTCGTGCTTCGAGCCCGCGGTGATCGACCGGCACCTCCAGCGGGAGCCGGGCCCGCGCGCCCTGTCGGCCTACGCCGATTACGACAGCGTCATCGCCCGGGTGAAGGAGGCCCTGACGCCCGGCCCGTACCTGCTCGGCGCGCGCTTCAGCGCCGTCGACGTGCTGTGGGGCGGCGCCCTCGGCTGGACGACGGGCTTCGGCCTCGTCGCGCCCGACCCGGTGCTGGCGGCCTACGTGGAGCGCATCCGGTCCCGCCCGGCCTCGCGGAAGGTCGCGGCCGCGGACGCGCAGCTCGCAGAGGCGCACCAGGCGGCCGCGTCGACCTGACCGCGGCCGGACTCTTGCTGGGGCTCGCGCCGGGGGCCGGCCCCGGCGCGCGGTCCGGTCTCCCGCCGCCGGCGCACCCCGCGGGCGGCCCCTCGCGCGACCGGAACCCGTCGGCCCATGCGTCTGCTCGCTCCCCTCATCGCCGCGCTCCTCCTCGGCGCCCCCGCGGGCGCCGCACGAGCCGCCGAGCTCACCGGCACGCTGAAGAAGATCCACGACAGCAACAGGCTGGTCCTCGGCGTGCGCGATACCGCGACCCCGTTCAGCTACCTGGACCAGGACCAGAAGGTCGTCGGCTTCGCGGTCGACATCTGCCTGAGGATCGCCGACGCGGTGAAGCGCGAACTGAAGATGCCGGGCCTCGAGGTCGGGATGGAGTTCGTCAACTCCTCGTCCCGCATCCCGCTGATGACCAACGGCACGATCGATCTGGAGTGCGGGACGACCACCAACAACGCCGAGCGCAAGAAGCAGGTGGACTTCACCAACACGCACTTCCTGACGGCGACCCGCTTCGTCTCCCGGAAGGACCAGCACATCGCCAGCTTGGACGACCTGCGCGGCAAGACGGTCTCGTCGGTCGCCGGCTCGACCAACATCCTGATGCTGATCAAGGCCAACAACGAGCGCAAGCTCGGCATCACGGTGATCGCCGCCAAGGACGTCCCGGAGGGCTTCCTCATGGTCGAGACCGGCCGAGCCTCGGCCTTCGTCATGGACGACGTGCAGCTCAGCGTGGTCGCGGCCCAGTCCAAGGAGCCCGCCGCCTACGCAGTCAGCGAGGAGACCCTGTCCAATCCGGAGCCCTACGGGATCATGCTGCGCAAGGACGACCCGGCCTTCAAGGCGGTGGTCGACCGGGCGACGGCCGATCTCTACCGGAGCCCCGAGATCACGGCGCTCTACGACCGCTGGTTCCTGAAGCCCGTGCCGCCGCGCGGCCTGACCTACAACGTGCCGCTGTCGTCGGCCCTGCGCTGGGCCTTCGCGCACCCGACCGACAATCCGGATCCCGCGTTCTACGCGCACTGATCTGTCGCGCGGCGGGGTTCCGCTCCGGCGAGGGAGATGCGATGCCGCGGGTCTGATCCCGCCCGCGTCGCGAAGCGTGCCATGACCGACAGCACAGAGCCGGCTCTCCCGTCCAGCGCGGCCGTCGCCGCGGCGCCGGCCACGTCGATCCCGCGCCTGATCGTCGTGCTGGCCTGCGCGGGGTTCGGCAGCACCTTCGCGCTCCGCTCGGTCGAGCCCCTCGTCGGCGTGCTCGCCCGGGATCTCGCGAGCGACGCCCACACGGTGGCGCTCCTCTCCACCGCCTTCGCACTGCCCTACGCGTTCATCCAGCCGGTGCTCGGCCCGATCGGCGACGCGCTCGGCAAAGAGCGGGTGATGAGCACCTGCCTCGCGGTGCTCGCCGTCGCGCTGACCCTGTGCAGCGTCGCGCCGGACATCGGCAGCCTGTTCGGCCTCCGCATGCTCGCGGGGGCTGCCGCGGGCGGCTGCATCCCGCTCTCGCTCGCGCTCCTGGGCGACCGCGTGCCGATGGAGGGTCGCCAGGTGGCGATCGGGCGCTTCCTCGTGGCGGTGATCCTCGGCCAGCTCTCGGGCTCGACCTTCGCGGGCCTGATCGAGGCGGCGATCGGCTGGCGCGGCGTCTTCGCGGTCATCGCCGCGGTGGCGGCCCTGGCCTGCGCGGCGACCGTCTTCGGCTTCGACCGGGCCGGCCGGGCTCCGGCCCGCCGCCCCGCCTTCGGCGAGGCGGTGACGCGCTACCGCACGATCCTGGGCAATCCCCGGGCGCGGGTGCTGTTCTCGGCGGTGTTCATCGAGGCCATCGCGATCTTCGGCGTGTTCCCGCACCTCGCCCCGCTGATCGAGGCGCGGGGGGAGGGCGGCCCGCGCGAGGCCGGGCTGGTGCTGGCGGGGTTCGCGGTCGGCGGCCTGCTCTACTCGGCCCTGGTCGGGCTGCTGGTGCGGCTGCTCGGCCTGCCGCGGATGCTGATCGGCGGCGGCCTGATCTGCGGCGCGTCGCTCACCGTGGTCGGGCTCGCGGGCTCCTGGCAGGTCGACTGCGCCGCGCTCACCGCCATGGGCCTCGGCTTCTACATGCTGCACAACACCTACCAGACGCAGGTCACCGAGGTCGCGCCCAAGGCCCGCGCCTCCGCGGTGGCGCTCCACGCCTTCTCGTTCTTCTGCGGCCAGGCGCTCGGCGTCGCGGTGATCGGGCAGGCGCTGCTCCGGTTCGGGCAGCTCGGGGCCCTGCTCGGATGCGCCGTCACCATCCTGGCGCTCGGGATCGCCACCGCCATCGCCCTGCGGCAGAAGCCGGGACCAGTCCCGTTTACCGGCTGAGCGCGCCTTTTCCCGGACGCCCGCAACGCAGTGGAAGGCGATCCGGGAACCAGCACACGAAGCGCCGCGAAAGCGGCACCGCATATCGACGCTTCGCGACGTTTCGCGCTGGATCCCGGGTCGCATTCCGCTGGTGCTCCATGCGCCGGGGAAAGGGCATGGTGCTCGGACGATTCAGAGCGGCGTCCAGCCGTTCCATGGTTTTCCGAGAGTTAGTCTGAACCGCGCGAGGTCGTCCTTGCGAGCGCAGCGAAGCAATCCAGTGTCGCGCCACGCCTCCCGATGTCGCGCTGCTCTGGGTCGCTTCGCTACGCTCGCGATGACGCGGAGCAGCTCTCAGACCCGCCCCATCGCCAGCGCCTTGAGGTCGAAGCCTAGATCTTCCGCCTGGTCGGGCGTCAGCGGCGTCCCGGCCGCGAGCAGGCGCCGCGCGATCATGTGGTCACCCGCGCGGTCGACGGATTCCACCGCGCTCAGGCGCCCGTCGCGGAAGCGGAAGACCGAGAAGGCGTCGCCGGTCCCGCGGACGACGCCGGCATCGCCGGGTCCCGACAGGCCCGCGATCTGCAGCTTGTGCGGACCCTGGTCGCTCCAGAACCACGGCAGCGCCCCGTAGGCGGCGGGCTTGCCGGTGAGGCGGGCCGCGAGGCAGCGGCCCTGGTCGATGGCGTTCTGCACGGACTCGATCCGCACCGTCCCGTCCGGCGTCAGCCCGCGGGCGAAGGGGATCGGGAAGCGGGCGCAGTCGCCGATCGCCGAGATGGCCGGGTCGGGCGTCGCCAGGAACGCGTCGACCCGCACGCCGTCCTCGGCCGGGAGGCCGGCCTCCGCGGCGAGCTCCCGGTTCGGCAGGACGCCGATCCCCACGAGGACCAGATCGGCCGCGCGTTCGCTGCCGTCCGCCAGGGCGACGCCGGTGGCGCGGCCGTCCCGCCCGACGATCGCCGTCACGCCCGCCCCGAAGGCGAAGCGCACGCCCATCGCGGCGTGGGCGCGGCGGAAGAATTCGCCCATCTCGGACGAGACCGCCCGGGCCATGGGCCGCTCGGCCGCCTCGACCACCGTCACCGGGAGGCCGCGCGCGGCCGCGACGGCGGCGAATTCGAGCCCGATGAAGCCGGCCCCGATGATGACGACCGCCCGGGCCTCGGCGACTGCCGCCTTCAGGGCGTCGGCATCCGCGAGACCGCGCAGCTGGCGCACGCCCGCGAGTTCGGCGCCCGGGACCGGCAGGGGGCGGTTGCGCGCGCCGGTGGCGAGCACGAGGTGGTCGTAGGGGAGGTCGGTGCCGTCCGAGAGCTGCAGGCGGCGCGCGTCCCGGTCGATCGCGACGGCGCGGAGCCCCGGGCGGTGCGCGATGGCGTGCTCGGCGAAGAAGCCGGGCGGGCGCAGGAACAGGCCCTCTCGGTCGGTCTTGCCGGCGAGGTAGGCCTTCGAGAGGGGCGGCCGCTGGTAGGGCAGGGCGGTCTCGTCGCCCACCAGGGTGATCGGGTCGCGGAACCCGCCCTCCCGCAGGGACGCGGCGAGCTGGAAGCCGGCCTGCCCGGCCCCGGCCACGACGACGCCGGCAGCGGCGCTCACGCCTTGGCTCCCGCCAGCACCAGACCGCTCTGGGCGACGCCCGGCAGGCAGCGCGCGCCCTCCGACATCAGGTAGGACCAGACCGCGGAGGCGGCCGGGCCCAGCACCTTGTCGGCGCGCCGGACCGCGTACCAGTCGCGCCGGATCGGCAGGCCCCTGACGTTGAGGAGGACGAGGCGCCCGCTCTCCAGCTCGGCCGCCACGGAGTGCACCGAGAGCAGCGCGATCCCGAGCCCGGCCATCACCGCCTGCTTGATCGTCTCGTTCGACCCGGTGTCGATGTCCAGCGGCGCCCGCTTGACCAGGACGCCGCTCATGAACTCCTCGAAGACCATGCGGGTGCCCGAGCCCTCTTCGCGGAGGAAGAACGGCTGGTCCGCGAGGTCCTCGCGGTTCAGGTCGGTCCGGCCCGCCAGGGGGTGGCCGGGCGGCGCGATCAGCACGATCGGGTGCGGCCCGAAGGTGGCGGCCTCGATCGGGAAGTCCCGGGGCGGGCGGCCCATCAGGGCGAAGTCGATCTCGTAGCCGCGCAGCGCCTCCACGGTCTGGCCGCGGTTGCGCACCGACAGGCTGATCTCGACGCCGGGATGCTTCTTGACGAAGCCCGCGATCACCTGCGGGGCGAAGTACTTGGCGGTGGAGACGACGCCGAGCGCCACGCGGCCGCCCTCCGCGCCGCGCAGGGTGCGCAGGCGGTCCGTGCAGGTCTCCAGCACCGTGTTGATGCTGTCGATCGCCCAGAGCATCTCGCGGCCGGCATCCGTCGGCTTGAGGCCCCCCGGCGTCCGGTCGAACAGCAGCAGCCCGGCCTCCTCCTCCAGCTGGCGGATGCGCGCGTAGAGGGCGGCGGAGGTGACGTTCAGCTCCTGCGCAGCCCGGGTCATGGTGCCGAGGCGGGCCACGGCAGCGACCGCCTGAAGCTGCTTGAGGGAGAGGTTGCGCATGGCGGACATCTCGTTTTTTTCGTCCTATGGCACAAGATCGCACAGAAATCTTGAAGGCCCCGCCGCGGGTTCCTGTCGATCCGGAGACAGAGACCGCTATCTTGGCAGCCAAGCGGCCGCTACAGAGCCGGCGCGGAACGCGCGATCCCCGCGGACGGGATCCGAGCAGGAGGAGTAGGCCGATGGCAATTTCAGCGGCGATCGGGACGCCCCTCGAGACCTGCCTGGCGCAGGCCGTGGACGCCAATCCGGCGCTGAAGGACGCCGCCGCGGTGATCGCGGCCGTGGCGCGGTCGGCGGTGGAGATCAGCGAGCGGATCGGGCGCGGCGCGCTCAGCGGCGACCTCGCGGCGGCCGGCGATCACAACAGCGACGGCGACGTCCAGAAGGCCCTCGACGTCATCGCTCACGAGAGCGTGACCGCGGCGCTGCGGGGCGCGCCGGTCGCCGAGGTCGCCTCCGAGGAGGCCGAGGAGGTGATGCGTCTGAACCCGGACGCCCCGCTCGCCGTCGCCATCGACCCCCTCGACGGCTCCTCCAACATCGGCGTGAACATGGCCGTCGGCATGATCTTCGGCATCCGGCCGTCGATCAAGGATCCGGCGAACCCGCTGGCCTCGTTCACTACCCCCGGCTCGACGCAGATCGCCGCGGGCTTCGTCACCTACGGCCCGGCCACGGCGCTGATCCTGACGCTCGGCGACGGCACCCAGTCCTACGTGCTCGACCGCGCCGAGGGCCGGTTCAAGCTGACGAGCCCGGCGATGTCGGTGCCGGCCTCCACCAAGGAATTCGCCATCAACGCCTCCAACGCTCGGCACTGGGACGCGCCGGTGAAGGCCTATATCGAGGATTGCCAGCGCGGCACCGAGGGGCCGCGCGACAAGGACTACAACATGCGCTGGCTCGCCTCGCTGGTGGCCGACATCCAGCGCGTGCTGACCCGCGGCGGTGTGTTCCTCTACCCGGGCGACGCCCGGAAGAACTACGCCCGTGGCCGCCTGCGGCTGCTCTACGAGGTCGCGCCCGTGGCCATGCTGGTCGAGCAGGCCGGCGGCGCGGCGACCGACGGCCAGACGCGGATCCTCGACCTCGTGGCCACCGGCATCCACGAGCGGGCGCCGCTGGTCTGCGGCTCGACCGAGGAAGTGGCGTGCGTCGCCACCTACTATGCCGGAGGCAAGCCCGATGCCGGCCGCTCGCCGCTCTTCGGCCAGCGCGGCCTGATGCGGTCATAGCCGCACCGTGAAGTCGTAAAGGCATGTCGGCGCGGCACCCCATCATCTCGGTGACCGGCTCCTCCGGGGCCGGGACCACCTCGGTGCGCAACACCTTCGAGCAGATCTTCCGCCGCGAGGACGTGCGGGCGGTCTTCATCGAGGGTGACGGCTTCCACGCCTTCGACCGCGACACGATGCGGGCGATGATGGCGAACGAGCCGACGCTGTCCCACTTCGCGCCGCGGGCCAACCTCCTGCCGGAGCTGGAGGCGGTGTTCCGCAGCTACGCCGAGTCCGGCACCGGCCGGACCCGTCACTACGCCCACGACCAGCACGACGCGCAGGCCTACGGCATCCCGGAGGGCAGCTTCTCGGACTGGGAGACGTTCCCGCCCGATTCCGACCTCCTGTTCTACGAGGGCCTGCACGGCTGCGTGGCCGACCAGGACGTCGACATCGCCCGCTACGCCGACCTGAAGATCGGCGTCGTGCCGGTGATCAACCTCGAATGGATCCAGAAGCTGCACCGGGACCGCTCGTTCCGCGGCTACTCCACCGAGGCGGTGACCGACGTGATCCTGCGGCGCATGCCCGACTACGTGCAGACTATCTGCCCGCAATTCTCGTTCACCGACATCAACTTCCAGCGGGTGCCGACGGTCGACACGTCGAACCCGTTCATCGCCCGCTGGATCCCCACCGCCGACGAATCGATGGTCGTGATCCGCTTCAAGGACCCGAAGGGGATCGACTTCTCGTATCTCGTCTCCATGATTCACGACAGTTTCATGAGCCGGGCCAACTCCATCGTGATCCCCGGCGGCAAGCTCGACTTGGCGATGCAGCTGATCCTGACGCCGATGATCATGCAGCTCGTCGAGCGCCGCCGCCGGCTGGCCTGAGCCGACCCCGAAAGCCTCCCATGCTCGCACCCGTCATCGCCCCGTCGATCCTATCCGCCGACTTCTCGAAGCTGGCCGAGGAGACCCGCGCCGTGGACGCGGCCGGGGCCGACTGGATCCATCTCGACGTGATGGACGGGCATTTCGTGCCCAACATCACCTTCGGGCCGCCGGTGGTGAAAGCGCTCCGGCCGCACACGCAGAAGTACTTCGACGTGCATCTGATGATCGCGCCGGCCGATCCGTACCTCGCGGCCTTCGCGCAGGCGGGGGCCGACGGCATCACGGTCCACGCTGAGGCCGGGCCGCACATCCACCGCTCGCTCCAGACCATCCGCGACCTCGGCAAGCGCGCCGGCGTGGCGATCAACCCGGGCACGCCGGCCGCCATGGTCGAGCCGGTGCTCGACCTCGTGGATCTCGTGCTGGTGATGACCGTCAATCCCGGCTTCGGCGGCCAGAGCTTCATCAAGGGCGCCATGGAATCGGTGGCGCGGGTGCGCGCCATGGTGGCGGGCCGGGACATCCGCATCCAGGTCGACGGCGGGATCGACCCCGAGACGGTCAAGGTCGCGAGCCGCGCCGGCGCCGACACGTTCGTGGCCGGCAACGCGGTGTTCAGCGGCGGCCCGGACGCCTACGCCGAGCGCATCGCGGCGATCCGCGAGGGCGCGGAGGGCGCCTCCGGTCGCGACCTGTCGTGCTGAAGGCGCTGATCTTCGACGTCGACGGGACCCTCGCCGAGACCGAGGACCTGCACCGGCAGGCGTTCAACCGCGCCTTCGCGGAGCTCGGCCTGCCCTGGCGGTGGGACGAGGCGCTCTACGCCGACCTGCTGGCCGTCATGGGCGGCAAGGAGCGGCTCGCCCACTACATCGACACCGAGCACCCGGCGGAAGCCGCCGCGCTCCACGCCCGCGCGCCGGAGATCCACGCCATCAAGACGCGCGCCTACGGCGACCTCGTCGCGCGGAACGGCCTGCCGCTGCGCCCCGGGATCGCCCGGCTGATCGCCGAGGCCCGGGCCGCGGGAGTCCGGCTCGCGGTGGCCACCACGACGAGCCGCCCGAACGTCGACCGGCTCCTCGCCGCCAATTTCCCGCCGGACGCAGCGCCCTTCGACGTGATCGCGGCCGGCGACGAGGCGAGCCGCAAGAAGCCCGCCCCCGACGTGTTCCTGCTGGCGCTCGCCGGCCTGGAGATCCCGGCCTCCGAGGCGGTGGCCTTCGAGGATTCGGCCGCCGGCATCAGCTCGGCCCGAGCCGCCGGGCTGCCGGTCCTGGCAACCCGGAGCCGCTACACCGAGAGCCACCGGCTCGACGGCGCCTTCTCGGCCGTCTCGGATCTCGGCGAGCCGGACCGGCCGCACCGGCACCTCGCGGGCGTCGAATGGCCGGGCGGGGTCGTGGATCTGGCCTCCCTGATCCGGTGGCACGAATCCCGGGGCGGTCAGAGCACGCCGGTCCAGGCGATGGGCACGAGCCGGTAGCCCCGTCCGTCCCGTTCCACGTGGCCGAGCGACGGGAAGGGGAAGTGGTAGCCGACCACGAGGGCCCTCTCGGACGCGGCCGTGTCGTAGAAGCGGTGGCGCGTCGCCTGCGCCTGATCGGCGTCGTGATCGTACATCACGTGCCAGTCCGGGTGCTGCAGGAAGAGGGCCGGGATGTTGGTCACGTCGGACTGGATCAGCAGACGGTCCGCACCCGAGGCGACCGCGAAGGCCGTGTGGCCCGGCGTGTGGCCGGGGGCGGCGAGGGCGGTGATCCCGGGCACGATCTCCTCGTCCCACGCGAAGGTGCCGATCCGGTCCTTCAGGTCGCCGAGCACCCGGCGGGTGTTGGCGAAGTAGCCCTGCGTCACCGGGTCGGCGGCGCGGGCCATGTTGGCGTCGCTCATCCAGAACGCCCAGTCGGGTGCGGCGGCCCGGATCTCGGCGTTCGCGAAGGCGAGGGACCCGTCCGCCCGCTTGAGGCCGTTCGTGTGGTCGGGATGGAGGTGCGAGAGCAGGACGAGGTCGATGTCCTCGGGCCTGATCCCGGCCGCCGCGAGGTTCGCCGCGAGGCGGCCGACGGGCGCGCCCGGCACCGGGCCGTTGCCGGTATCGATCAGGACGAGCTGCGCGCCCGTGTTGATCAGCGTCGGGTTGAACGGCACCGTCACCTGGCCGGGGGGCATGTAGGCCGCCCGCGCGGCGCCGAGCGCCTCGTCCCGGGGAACGTTGCGCACGAAGCGGTCCGGCATCGGGAAGCTGCGCGCCCCGTCGTTGAGGATCGTGACCTCGCAGCTGCCGACACGCGTCCGGTAGAAGCCCGGCGCCTGCGCTCCGCCGAAGGGTGCGGTGGCGCGGGCGCGGCCGCCGAGACCCAGGACGGCCCCTCCGGCGAGCGCGGCCCGCACCAGATCGCGACGGTTCGTGCCCGGCATCGGATCCTCCTTGAAACCCGCGTTGGCCCGTGTCCTAGCGTCTGCCCGGCCGGCGATCGGCGCGGGCGTCCGCCCGCCCGTGCGCCTCGGTGGCGAACAGCATCGTCCCGGCCACGAGGCCGAGCGCGGCCGCGATCCCGAACTTGAGCCAGCGCGGGTCGGCCGCGGCGACGTCGCTGGTCGCGCGGGAGTCGAAGCGGCCGTGGGCGCCGGGATCGGTGTCCACCGGGTCGTAGAGGTTGTCGGGTCGGTTCTTCTGCGCCTGCACGCCGGTCATCTCCCCGCGATAGCCGTGCCGGGCGAGGTAGCCGTCGATCCAGCCCGGGATCAGCATGTTTCCGATGATCGCCTTCCAGGCCGAGGCCCCGATCCACACTTCCCGGGGCGCGTCGTGCGCCGCCCGGAAGACGTGCCGGGCGATGGCCCCCGGCTGGTAGATCGGCGGCACCGGCTCGAGCTTGCGTGGCAGCCGCGAGCGCGCCCAGTCGAATTGCGGCGTGTTCACGGCCGGAAGCTGTACCATCGTCAGGCGGACTCGGCTGCGGTCGTGGAGCAGCTCGCTGCGCAGGGAATCGACGAAGCCCCGCACGGCGGCCTTGGCGGCGCAGTAGCTTGCCTGGAGCGGGATCGACCGGTAGGCGAGCGCCGAGCCGACATGCACGATCGTGCCCCGGTCGCGCGGGACCATGTGGCGGAGGGCCGCCAGCGTGCCGTGCACCTGCCCCAGATAGGTCACCGCGGTGGCGCGGTGGAACTCGTCCGGGCTCGTCTCTTGAACGGGCGCGTAGACCGTCACCATCGCGTTGTTGACCCAGACGTCGATGCCGCCGAACGCCTCGGCCAGCGCGTCGGCGGCCTGGGCGACGGCCTCCGCGTCGGCGACGTCGGCCGCAAAGGCCAGGGCCCGGCCGCCGGCCCGCTCGACATCGCGGATCGTGCCCCTCAGCCCCGCCGGGCCGCGCGCGATCAGCCCCACGTTCCAGCCGTGCCGGGCGAATTCGTGGGCGACAGCCCGGCCGACGCCGGCGCTCGCGCCCGTGACCATGACCGTGCTGCGTCCGTTCCGGCTCGACATCGGGTTCCCAGCTGCGCGTGAAGTCCAGCGCCAACGCCCGAGACGGCGACTTTTTCCGCGGTCACGGGATTGCGAAGCCCGCGGGGCCGTATCGGCCCGTGTCGCGCCGACCGGCAGCGGCCGCGTTGCTTCGTCCGAAGGCGGCGGCCTATATACGGCGCGACCTCACAGCCGCGACGGCGGGGTTCCGCACGCCCGCCCGCGCCAACGAACAAAAGTCCGAACCGTCATGGCAGGCCATTCGCAGTTCAAGAACATCATGCACCGGAAGGGCCGGGTGGACGCGGTCCGCTCGAAGGTGTTCGGCAAGCTCGCCCGCGAGATCACGGTGGCGGCCAAGCTCGGCACGCCCGACCCGGCGATGAACCCGCGCCTGCGCGCCGCGATCCTGGCGGCCCGCGCCGAGAACATGCCCAAGGACAATATCGAGCGCGCCATCAAGAAGGCCGCCGGCGCCGACGGCGAGAACTACGAGGACATCCGCTACGAGGGCTACGGGCCCGGCGGCGCCGCGCTGATCGTCGAGGCACAGACCGACAACCGCAACCGCACCGCCTCGGACGTGCGCTCGGCCTTCACCAAGTCCGGCGGCAGCCTCGCCGAGACCGGGGCCGTCGCCTTCATGTTCGACCGCGTCGGCGTGATCGCCTACCCGGCCTCCGTGGCCGACGCCGACACGATGCTGGAGGCGGCGATCGAGGCCGGCGCCGACGACGTCAGCTCCGGCGAGGACGGACACGAGGTCATCTGCGCCCAGGATTCCTACGGCGAGGTCACCAAGGCCCTCGAGGCGCGCTTCGGCGAGCCCGCGCGCACGGGCCTGATCTGGAAGGCGCAGAACACCATCAACGTCGACGACGAGACCGGCGAGAAGCTCATCCGCCTCGTCGAGGTGATCGAGGACCAGGACGACGTCCAGAACGTCTACGTGAACTTCGCCCTGTCGGACGCGCTGGTGGCCAAGCTGCAGGCGTGAGGGGCACGGCCGGCGAGCCGGGAACGGACAGTCCCGGTCGCAGCCATGCCGGGCGCCCGCTCGCGCTCCGGATCCCGCTCGGCAATCCCGGACTGGCGAAGTCGGGGGTGGCGACGTGTTCGCCCTCCCGAGTTCCGGGCTCGCCCGTCAGGCGCCCGCGGCCGCGAGTTCGGCCCCGAAGCGGTCCTGCGCGTAGCGCTCCACCGAGAAGGTGTCGTCGGGCAGCTGCACCATGAAGCGCTCGGCCACCTCGGTCAGCACGATGTCGGGCCGGACGCGCTCGATATACGGCCAGTCCAGCGAGGTGCTCCAGACGAAGTGCACCTCGCGGAACGTCTCGGCCAGCATGATCGTCAGCATGTACGGCATGACGTGCGAGAAGGAATCGCCGAACAAGACCAGCCGGCGCGGGTCGGTGGCCTTGGCGTTCCCGTAGATCACGTGCGCACCGACATGCAGCGTGTGCAGCAGGCCGGCCTTCTCCCGGGCCTCGACGATCGGGCTGCCGTAGGTCCGGACCGCGTTCTGCTGCATCAGGACGGTGCGCGAGCGCGCCTGCCGGGGTGGATCGAAGGCGCTCCCCAGATCGCCGTCGTGGTCGGTCTCGAAGGACGGCCGCTCTCGCAGGTCCTGCCGCGGCTCGGCGCCCAGCGCCCGGCAGATCTCCGCGTAGGCGAGATAGCAGCCGTCGGCGGACCAGTGGGTGTCGGTCCGGCAGTAGAGGTCGGCCGCGTCGCGCTGCGCCCGCATCGGCGTCACCAGATCGATGCAGGTCTGCCGCCAGCGCTTCCGCCGGCGCCAGGCCGCGTACAGCCCGACCGGACCCGGGAAGCGGCCCGCCGGGGGCTCGCTGTGGAGGAGGCGGTAGGCCGGCGACGCGCTCGGCCGGATGGTGAGCCCGTCGAGCCGGTGATCGTAGATCATCAGCTTCTCCGGGGCGACGACGTGGCGGTACAGGATCCCCTGGGCGCGCAGGCGCCGCTCCCGCGTCGTCACGAGGCTGCGCCACTGCCAGATCAGCTCGGTCGTCTCCTCCGGCCGCTCGTACTGGCCGAGCACGTCGTTCGTGCCCGTCTTCAGGAACAGCCAGCCGTCCTGGCCGACATGGATGTGATCGGGCGTGCTCGAAGCCATGGCGCACTCGTGAGGCGGGTCGCCCGTTCCGGCGGCCGCCGATGTCGAATTCGGCCGCAAGGCGCGGGATGCCGGTGCGGCGGCGGACCGGCAGAGTGCCGCACGCGTCATCCACCACCCGGCAGGCCCCGTCATGCCCCTCCTCAAGGCCCGCGCCAAGCCGCATAGTACGGCTGCCATGAGCCCCGTTCCCGCGACAGACCCTGGCGATGCCGAGCGCTGGGCCGCCCTCGCCGCCCGCGACCCGCGGGCCGACGGCACCTTCGTGTACGCGGTCCGCACCACGGGCGTGTACTGCCGCCCGAGCTGCGCCGCGCGCGCGGCGCGGCCCGAGAATGTCAGCTTCCACCGGACCTGCGCTGAGGCCGAGGCTGCCGGCTTCCGGCCGTGCCGCCGCTGCCGCCCGGACGAGCCCGCCCTCGCCGAGCGCCGGGCCGAGGCGGTCGCCCGCGCCTGCCGCCTGATCGAGACGGCGGAGACGGTTCCGTCCCTCGCCGCGCTCGCCAGCGCCGCCGGCCTGAGCGCCTACCACTTCCACCGGGTGTTCAAGGACGCCACCGGCGTGACCCCCAGAGCCTACGCGGCCGCCCACCGCGCCGCCGCCGTGGCGCGGCGGCTGCCCGGGGCCGCCTCGGTGACGGAGGCGCTGTACGAGGCCGGCTACGCCGCCGCGAGCCGGTTCTACGCGGCGGGCGCGCCGCGCCTCGGCATGGCGCCCGCCGCCTACCGGACGGGCGGCGCGGGCCTGCGCATCCGGTTCGGCATCGGCGCCTGCAGCCTCGGCGCGATCCTCGTCGCCGCCACCGAGGCGGGCGTCTGCGCGATCCTCCTCGGGGACGCGCCCGAGCCGCTCCTGCACGATCTCCAGGACCGCTTCCCCGCCGCGGAGATCGAGGGCGGCGACCCGGCCTTCGAGGGCTGGATGGCGCGGGTCATCGGGCTCGTGGAGGCGCCGGGCAGCGGCCTCGACCTGCCCCTCGACATCCGCGGGACGGCGTTCCAGCAGCGGGTCTGGACGGCGCTGCGCAAGATCCCGGTGGGATCCACCGCGACCTACGCGGAGATCGCCCGGGCGATCGGCCTGCCGACGGCGACGCGCGCGGTCGCGCAGGCCTGCGGGGCGAACCCGGTCGCGGTGGCCATCCCCTGCCACCGCGTCGTGCGCTCGGACGGTGCCCTGTCGGGCTATCGCTGGGGCGTCGCGCGCAAGCGCGCGCTGCTCGACCGGGAGGCGGAGGCCTGAAGTCCCTCCGTCCCGCGCGCGTCCGCGCTCCGCGCGGTCTGTTCTAGAGCCGCCTCCGATTGCGTTGCGACGGTGCGGGACGAAGGCCGATCCGGTCGAGACAGCCGCCCCACACCCCTCTCCCGCAGGGGAGAGAGGACCCACGCCTCGCTCGGCACGGGCCCGGCTACATTGTCGTCCCGACCGGGCGCGGCTCTAGCGCCGGCCGCCGCCCGGACCGCCAGGCCCGCCGAAACCACCGCCGCCGAAACCACCGCCGCCGAAGCCGCCCCCGCCCGGGCCCGGGCCGGGGCCCCCGGGCGAGCCGCCGAAGCCCCCGGGGCCGCCCGGGAACGCCCCGGGGCCTGCCGGCGGCGTGCCGCCGAAGCCGCCGCGCGGCGCTCCGAATCCGCCGGTACCCTCCGATCCGGGGACGACCGCGCCCCCCGGCCGGGTGTCGATCGCGGGGCCGCGCGGTTCGCCGATGCCGCCCAGGCCGCCCTGGCGGCCTCCGGGCTCGGCGCCGAAGCGGCCGGGCGCCTCGTCGGGGAGGTTGCGGAGGTCGAGCCGGTCGCGCTCCCGCTCGAACCGGGGGGCGTCCGGCCGCTGCGGCTCGGGCGCGATGCGGTCCTCGATCCGCAGCCGCTCCACCGTCAGGTCCCCGTCCCGCGCGATCGCCGCGGTCAGCACCGCCCGCACGCTCCCGGTGCGCGGAACCTGCGCGCCGGGGCGGCCCGCGACGGCGTAGCCCGCGCCGACGTCGAGCCTGCCGCTATCCCGGCCGATATAGGCCTCGATCGAGACCTGTTTCAGACCCGGCGGGAAGGGCAGACCGACCTGCGCGGCGTTGGTCACGGTGAGCACGCCGTTCGCCGCACGGCCCGTCACCAGGGCGCGCCGGCCCGGCGGCAGGGCGTCGGCGCCCGCGAGGCGGAGGCCGCCGATCCCGAGGCCGCCCGCGACCCGCCGCACCGGGCCGGCGACGCGGTCGGGCCCGGTGTCCCGCGGCTCGATCAGGCTCGCCACGATCACGCCGTCGGGCCGGCGCAGCCCGCTCACCGCGACTCGCGCGCCCGGCTGCCACGCGCCGCCGAGACCCGTGGTCGAGACCCGCTGGCCGAGCACTACGAGCCGCCCAGGCGCGACCGATTCCACCGTCCCGACCACTTCGCTCGTGACGTCGATCCGTCCCGTGGCGAGTCCGCCGCCCTCGGGCCGCGCCACCACGTGGACGACCTGACCGATCTTCAGGTGGGCGGCCTTCGCGGCCGTGCCGTCGATATGCACCTCCACCTCGGGCGGATAGGCGATGCGCAGGTCGTTGACGACGATCGAGCCGAAGCGTCGGATCGTGCCGATCACGCCGGTGCCGCCGATGCCGCGGTCGCCCTCGCCGAGGGGCCCGCTCTTCGGCGCGTCGGTCCGCATCATGCCGGTCCCGCCGATGCCCTGATCGCGCGGGGATTCCTGCGACCGGACGGTGCCGGGCAGAACGGTCGCGGCGCCCGCGAGCAGGCGCAGGACGAACCGGCGGTTGAGCGTGGCGCGCACCGGCCGGCCTCTCACCGCTCGTCCGCTCGCCGCGCCGGCGGCGCCGCTTCGGTGTAGACGTACAGGCCGAAGTTCCAGCGATGCGTGCCGCCGGGATCGGTCTGGCAGGCCGCGTGCGCTTCCCGGTTGGCCTGCTGCAGCGCCTCCATGGCGATCTCGCGGGCGCGCGCCTCGAGCCGGGTCGCGAGGTCCTCGGACAGCCCGTCGTAGTGGACCGCCCGCTCGAGGAAGCGCGGCGCGTCTCCGAAGATGTTGGCGACGGCGGCGGCGATATGGTCGTGCAGGTTGCGGCCGAAATAGTAGAGCTGGGGCCCCTCGGCGCCGTCGCCCCTCGGTACGTAGGCGGCCTCGGCCAGCACGATCCGGTCCTGCGGATCCGTGAAGGCCAGCCCGCGATCGAGCCACTCGTCGAGGACGGCGCGCGGCCGCAGGTCCCGCGTCACGCCCGCGACCAGCGACTCGAACGAGGGTGCGCCGCCCTCGGCCGTGCGCGGAAGTTTCAGGGGCTGGCCCTGCGCGTCGGTGAAGGCCGGGTCGGCGATCCAGCGGGCGATGATCCGGCTGGTGCGGGAGACGACCGCCGGGACGGCGCTGACCGGAGCACCGGCGCCTCGCAGGCGCCGGACCTCCTTGCGGTGGATGCCGGTGAGCAGGGAGACGCGGCTGTCGGTCTGCTCCTTTCCGGTGAGGGCGAAGTCGTACTCGGCGACGTTCACGTACAGCTCGCGCAGCAGGTCGGTGAGTGCTGGGAAGGTGATGCCGCGGGCGACGAGCAGGCGCACGAGGGGGCGCAGCAGCCGCGCCAGCGGCGCGTGCAGGCTGGCGCCCTCCCGCGGTGTATCGGCAGTATCAGACATGGCCGCATCGTGACGGCTCACGCTGTGGGACACAATCCCACCGCGTGCGAAGGCGCACGCTGGTCCCTCGATTTCGCGTTGACGTGGGATTTTTGCACACGTAAAACCATTTCGTGGTCAAATTTCCCACGAAATGCGGGGCCGGCCGATGACGATTGATACGCGAACGCTCGTGGCGATGCCCCTGCCGCCGCTCACGCTTCCCACCGCCCAGGCGCGACGGGCAAGCCTGGGTGATCCCCTTCCGCGGCTCCGACGCCTCGTCTGCGTCGTCGCCGCGCTCACACTGCCCGTCCTCGGGGTCGCCGTCGCGGAAACGGTCCACCGCGCCGGTTCACCGAGGGCGCCGCAGGCCGCCGCTCCCGCCACCCCCTCAGGCGGGGCGGCGGCACCCTCGGGCGCCGTCGGGCCCCGACGCGCCGCGAGAACCGTGAGGGTCGCGGCACGCACGGAAGAGAACCGCGAGGTCCGCTCTTGATCGCCCTGTCCGGTATCGACCGCGCACGAACCGCGCCGACCTGCGGTGGAGCGGCCATTCTCGATCTCGCCCTCTGCCTGATCCTGTCCGTGACCGTCGTCGGGCTGCTCCTCCTGGCCCTCTGATCCCGCGGCTCCGCCGCGCGCCGAACGAGATTTCCATGAACGCACGAACCTCCGCAGCCCTCGCGGGCGCCGCATGCGGCTGCCTGGCCCTCGCCGCCCAGGCGGCCGACCTGCCCCGCCGCGCGCCGCCGCCGCCACTGCCGTCGCTCCCGGTCTTCACCTGGACGGGCATCTATGCCGGCGTGAATGCGGGATACGCATTCCCGACCGGGAGCGGCGGCTTCACCGACCCGACCTACGGCACCGTCACGGGCGGCGGGCGGTCAGGCGGCTTCGCCGGCGGCGGCCAGATAGGCTACAATTACCAATTCACGCCGGGCTCCGGCGCCGTCGTCGGCGTCGAGGCCGACATCCAGGGCGCGGCCTTCGCCAAGGCGGACGCCGCCTATCTCGGCACCACGCCGTATTACAGTGTCCGACCGAGCCTCGACTATTTCGGCACGGTCCGCGCCCGGCTCGGCTACGCGTTCGACCGGGTCCTCGTCTACGGGACCGGCGGTTTCGCTTACGGCGGCGGGGCGCGCGCGACCGACGCGGGCGCCTACCCCTACACCCTGCCGTCGACCGACCGGACCGGATACGCGGCCGGCGGCGGCATCGAGTACGCCTTCACCGAGAAGCTCTCCGCCAAGGTGGAGGCGCTCTACCTCCATCTCGGCCGCGGAACGAACGCCGCCACGTACTACAACGCCAGTGTTCCGGCGTTTTATGGTGCCGGCAAACAGGACTCCGGGTTTGCGGTGGTTCGGGCCGGTGTGAATTACCGATTCTGAGCAATATTCGTTGGGCGATAGCTTGACGGAGCGGTCAAGCTGGGTCGCAATGCCCTGCATTCGGCTTCGCGAATCTGTCGGCCGCGCGAGCCTGTCCATGGCCGAGGGATGTCGGTGAGGCCGGATACCGCGCGGGTGCAGCCCCGCGGGACCGCGGATTCTCTCCGACAGGATCGGCCGTGAGCATGCCCAGCTCGACCTCCCTCACGACAATGCTGCTCGCCGTCGCGCTCGCGGCCTGCACCGTCCCGGCGCGGGCGCAGGAGATCGTGCCACCCGGGCCCGACGGGCGCGGCGCCATCCTGATCTACGGGAATTTCTGCGGCCCCGGCAGCCGCGGGCCCGGCTACCCGCCGATCGACGCGCTGGATCTCGCCTGCGCGCACCACGACGCGTGCTCGCCTGAGCCGGCCGCGGGAACGCTGCCGACCTGCGCCTGCAACGGCCGCCTCCGCGTCGAGGCGGGGCTCGTCGCCCGCGATCCGGCGGCGCCGGCCCGGACCCGCCAGACCGCGCAGTTCATCTCGGATTTCGCCGCGGCGCTGCCCTGCCAGTAGGGCGCACCACGGGGCCGCTCAGGCGGCGTCGGCCGGGTTGGCGGCTGCCTTCGGGCCGCCCTTGGCGACGCCCACCAGGGCCGGGCGCAGCACGCGCTCGCCGATGACGTAGCCCGCCTGCACGACCTGCACGACGGTGCCGGCCGGAACCTCCGCGTTCGGCACCTCGAACATCGCCTGATGGCGGTTCGGGTCGAACTTCTGGCCCTGCGGCTCGACGATCTTCACGCCGTGGCGCTCGAGGGTCTTGCCGAGGTCGCGCTCGGTGAGCTCGATCCCGTCGATCAGCCCCTTCAGGGCGCCGTCGGCCGTGGCCTTCGCGTCGGCCGGAACGCTGTCGAGGGCGCGGCGGATGTTGTCGGCGACGTTGAGCACGTCCCGGGCGAAGTTGGTCACCGCGTAGGCGCGCGCGTCGGCGACCTCGCGCTCCGTCCGGCGGCGCAGGTTCTCCATCTCGGCGAGGGTGCGCAGCGTCCGGTCCTTGAGCTCGTCGCGCTCGGCGGTCAGCAAGGCCAGGGCCTCCGCGACCGGATCGACGGTGGCCGACTCGCTGCCCTGACCCGCGGGCGCGGGATCCTGGGCCGCGCCGGCACCGGCTTCGACCGTGGTCTGGCGCTGGTCATCCTGAGGCATGTCGTTGCTCGTCATCACGTTTCAGTCGTGGGCGGGAATCGGTGAGGGATGGTGGAATCGGCGCTGATATCTGGCCACGGGGCCGCGAAATCAACCCGTACGCTCACGCCTCGCGCGGCGGCGGCGCCGCCACCAGCGCCTCCAGACCCTCGGCCTTCAGCGTCGCGACGTCGTGGGCGAACACGTCCATCACGGCGGCCCGGATCGCGGCCTGCCGGTCGGGCTGCGTCACCCGCGTGCCGGTGAGGTCGGTGACGTAGAAGACGTCCACGGCGCGCTCGCCGAACGTCGCCACATGCGCCGACGTGATGTTGAGCGACAGCCGGCTGAAGGCCGTGGTGAGCTCGTAGAGCAGGCCCGGCCGGTCGAGGCCGGTGATCTCCACCACGGTCTCCCGGCTCGACAGGGCGTTGTCGATGATGACGTCCGGCGGCACCGGGAAGGTCTTGGCGCGGGTGCTGGTCGGCGGGTGCTTGTCGGCCACGAGGTCGGCGATCTTGATCTCGCCCTTCAGCGCCCGCTCGATCGCCGCGGTGATGCGCTTGGTCCGACGCAGCTCGTCGTCGTCCCGCTCGAAGGCGCGCGAGATGAAGATCGTGTCGAGGGCGAACCCGTCCGTGGTGGTGAAGATCTGCGCGTCGACGATGTTGCTGCCGGCCGCGGCGCAGGCGCCGGTGACGATGGCGAGCAGGCGGGGATGGTCCGGCGAGTAGACCGTGATCTCGGTCACGCCCCGGACGGGATCGAGGGCGACGTCGGTCGCGCTGGTCCGCCCGTCGCGCACGACGTCGCGCAGGAAGATCGCGTTCTTGAGCTGGCGCGTGCCGTCGACCTTGAGCCAGTAGGCCTGGCTGTGGCGGGCCGCGTAGGCGTCGAACTCCTCCGAGCCCCAGCCGGGCAGCTGTTCCCGCAGGCCCATCTGCACGAGGCGCACCCGGTCGGTGCGGGCGATCTCGGAATGGCCGCCCGAGAGGTAGACCTCGGTCTCGTCGTACAGGGTGCGGACCAAGGTGCCCTTCCAGGCGGTCCAGACGCCGGGGCCGACGGCGGTGATGTCGGCCACCGTCAGGATGGTCAGGAGCTTCAGCCGCTCCAGGCTCTGCACGCTCGCGGCGAAGCGCTCGATCGTCTTGGCATCCGAGAGGTCGCGGCTCTGCGCGGTCATCGACATCAGCAGGTGGTGCTCCACGAGCCAGCGCACCGTCTCGGTCTCGGCCTGGTTCAGGCCGAAGCGCGGGCAGAGCTTCTCGGCGATGGCGGCGCCGGCGATCGAGTGGTCCTCCGGGCGGCCCTTGGCGATGTCGTGCAGCAGGATCGCCACGTAGAGCGCGGTGCGGTTGTGGATCGAGTGCACGAGGCGCGAGACCAGCGGGTAGGTCTCCTGGGCCCGGCCCGATTCGATGTCCGCCAGCACGCCGACCGTGCGCAGCAGGTGCTCGTCCACCGTGAAGTGGTGGTACATGTTGAACTGCATCATCGCGACGATGCGGCCGAAATCCGGGATGAAGCGGCCGAGCACGCCCGCCTCGTTCATCTCGCGCAGCGCCTCCTCCGGCGCGTTCCGCGAGGTCAGGATCTCGACGAACAGTCGGTTCGCCTCGGGGTCCACGCGCAGCGACGGGTTGACGAGGCGCAGGGACCGGTTGGCCAGCCGCTTGGCGTCCGGATGGATCGCGAGGTTGTGCCGGTCGGCGAGCCAGAACAGCCGGATGAGGTTGACCGGGTCGCGCTCGAAGGCGTCCTCCGCGCGCAGGTTCACCCGGCCGTGGTCGATCCAGAAATCCTCCGCCTCCATGGCGGTCGCCCGGAACCGGTCGCGGAACCGGCCGATCCAGCGGTCGAGAACCGGCGTGCGCTTGGCGTGGCGCGCCTCCAGCTCGGCGCAGACGATGGCGGTGAGATCGCCCACATCCTTGGCGATGCGGAAATAGGCCTTCATGAAGCGCTCGACGCCGGAGAGGCCGCCCCGGGCCTCGTAGCCGAAGCGCTCGGCGATCCGCGGCTGCAGACCGAAGGACAGGCGCTCCTCGGCGCGCTTCGTGGCGAAGTGCATGTGGCAGCGCACCCGCCACAGGAACTCCTCGCAGCGCTCGAACAGCGCGTACTCTTCCGGGGTGAACAGGCCGGCGCTGACGAGCTCGATCTGGTCGCGGACCCGGTAGGTGTACTTGGCGATCCAGAACAGCGTGTTGAGGTCGCGCAGGCCGCCCTTGCCGTCCTTGACGTTGGGCTCGACGAGGTAGCGCGAGGTGCCGGCCTTGGAGACGCGCAGGTCGCGCTCGCGCAGCTTCGCCTCGACGAACTCGGCGGCGGATCCGACCACCAGCTCGGCGTCGAAGCGCGTCACGAGCTCCTCGTAGAGCACCCGGGTGCCGAACAGGTACCGCGCCTCCAGCAGGGCCGTCCGGATCGTCATGTCGGCCCGCGCCTCGCGCAGGCACTCCTCGACCGAGCGGGTGGCGTGGCCGACCTTCAGTTTCAGGTCCCACAGGACGTAGAGCATCCCCTCGACGACGCTCTCGGACCACGCGGTCTGCTTGTAGGGCAGCAGGAACAGCAGATCGATGTCCGATCCCGGCGCCATCGTGCCCCGGCCGTAGCCGCCGGTGGCGACCACCGCGAGCTGCTCGCCGGTCGACGGGTTGTCGTTGGGATAGAGCCGCCAGACCACGGCGTCGTGGATCGCCCGGACCACCGCGTCGGTAAGATTCGACAGGGTCTGCGCGCACAGCAGCCCGTTGCGGTCCTCGAGGAGCTGCGCCTCGGCGGCCCGGTGGCCCTCCTCGATCACCCGGCGCAGCTGCGGCACCAGCGCGGCCCGGAGCTTCGTGGGCTCGCGGGCCTCGCGGTCGAGGTTCTCGAGAACCGTATCGAGGGCGGCGACGGGATCGAACATGGTTCCCGTTAGCATGATATCCCTAAGCCGCCAGCCATGCGGCGCCCGCCGCTACTCCGCGGCCGGCAGATCGAGGGCGAGCAGCCGGGCCGTGCGGTTGCGGGTCGCCGCCCGGGGCTCGGTCTCGCTCGTCTGCCGCCGCGCGTCGGCGATGGCCGCGTGGACGCCGTCGACCGCCAGGATCAGCGCGCTGACCGTCCGCGCGTCGATGCTGCGCTCGCGGGCGTAGCAGACCACGTCCGCCACCAGCCCGTCGGTCTCGATCGCGATCGCGTCGAGTTCGGCGGCGCTGGTCGCCGCGCGCACCTCGCGCATGATGTCGAGGAGCCGGTCGAGGACGAAGTCGACCCGCTCCCGGCGCTTGCGGGCGAGGCGCTGGCCGAGCCACGCGAAGCCGGAGCCGATCGTGCCGCCGAAGAAGGCGAACAGGTAGATGTAGTCCTCGTAGCGGTCGAGGAAGGTCTGCTGCTCGCGCTCGAAATAGTCGACGGCGCCGGGGTGGTTCGGCAGGCGCGCCGAGGTCGCCGCCACCGTCGTGTCGAAGTCCGGCGCCTTCATCAGCTTGGCCACCGGCGCGGTCGAGGCGAGCCGCGAGCGCCACTCGAACAGGTGCTGCGTCGCAGAGGCGACCGCGACGCGGCTCACCGTGCCGCGGGCCATCAGGCGATAGGAGGCGCCGACGGTCTTGACCTCCTCGTCGGGCCGCTTCGGGCGGCCGCCGAAGGTGCCGGCCGGGATCGTCACCGACTGCAGCTCGGGGAAGCGCTGCAGGATCGCGTCGCCGTCCGGGATCGAGACGAAGCCGATCTTGCGGTCCGGCGCGCCCAGCTCGACGGCGCGGACGACCGCGGCCGCCGGCTTGGAGGCCGGGCTCGCGATCACCGCCACCGCGTCGACCCGCTTCTCGGTGAGTGCGGCCGTGACGTCACCGACCTTCAGCGGCACCACGACCACGTGGCCGGGCTCCGCCTCGGCGGCGTGGCCGGCCTCCGGCGCGTCCTCGCCCACGATGTCCGGCACGAGGTCGTAGAAGGACAGGAGGTTCGTGAGGAACGACAGGTCAGCGCTGTGACGGACCACGATGCCGAGCCGCTTGCGCGCCAGGGCCGGCACGTCGTCGAGATCGGCCGCCTCCGGCGCCGCGATGACCAGGGCCTCGTCGTGCAGGATCGCCAGGGTCAGCCCGTTCTCGGGCAGGAACACGTCCGGCCGCACCACCGCGAGGTCAGCCTTGTTGCGCTGGAGTGCCAGGGCGCTGTCGCGCACGTCGCCGTAGCGCACCACCTTGAGACGGACGTCCTCCCGGGCCCGGTCGAGGGCGCCGGCATAGGCCTCGATCAGCGCGGCCTCGGGCCCGTCCTGGGGGCCGACCGCCACCGTCAGGGTGTTCGGGCGCGACAGGTAGACGATCGCGGCCGCGGCCGCGGCGAGCCCCAGGGCCACGAGGACCAGGAGCCACTCGCGCCGCATCAGTACGGCCGCCGCGCCGTGCAGCCGCAGGCGCCATCGGCCCTGCGGAGTGCCGGGCGAAGAACGGTGGTTCGGGCCATGGCCGAGCCTGTCGCGTTGCGCGCGTTCCATACCTGAGTCATGGAACGCAAACCTGTCGAGATCGTGAAGAACCGGTGAAATCTCCATTCGTTGCAGGATCCGCGCCAGAAGGTCGCGACCGCGAGATCAAGCCGCCCGGCCCCGTGAGCCCGGCCTGGCTGGAGCGTGCGGCGCTCCACTATCTGGAGCGCTACAGCGCCTCGACCGAGATGCTGCGCCGGACGCTCGCGCGCCGCGTGCAGAAGCGGGCGCGGGCCCGGGGCGAGGATCCCGAACGCTTCGCCGACCTCGTGACGGCGACCGTGGCGCGGGCGGTGTCGGCCGGCCTCGTGGACGACGCGCGCTTCGCCGATACCCGCCTCGCCACCCTGCGCCGCCGCGGCACGTCGAGCCGCGGCGTCTCGGCCAAGCTCGCCGCCAAGGGGGTCCCGCGCGACGTCGTCGAGGCCGCCATGCTGGCGGAGCGCGACGCCCTGCCGGTCGGGGAGGCGGACGCGGTCGAGGAGCAGGCCGCGCAGGCCTACGCCAAGCGGCGACGCCTCGGCCCGTATCGCCGCCCGGACCAGCGGGCGGCGCACCGCGACCGGGACCTCGCCGCCCTGGCCCGGGCCGGCTTCGCCTACGGCCTCGCCCGCCGGGTGGTCGACCGGGAGACCGAAGAACCCGACGAGCCTGCGTGACGGGTGCGGCATCGCGGCCCGGGGCGAGGGCCGCGCCGGCCTTGCACCTTCCGCCGCGTTGTTCATTGTCTGTTCGATGGACGAGACCCTGGCCAAGAAGCTGCGCATCCTCGCGGACGCGGCCAAGTACGACGCCTCCTGCGCCTCCTCGGCCGCGCCGAAGCGGGCGGCCGGCAAGGACGGGCTCGGGTCGACCACCGGCGCCGGGATCTGCCACGCCTACACGCCGGACGGACGGTGCGTCTCGCTCCTCAAGATCCTGCTGACCAACTGGTGCCTGTTCGACTGCGCCTACTGCGTGAACCGGCGCTCCTCGAACGTGCGGCGGGCGAAGTTCACCGTGGAGGAGGTCGTGAACCTCACCCTGAACTTCTACCGGCGCAACTACATCGAGGGCCTGTTCCTCTCCTCCGGCATCATCAAGTCGCCGGATCACACGATGGAACTCCTGACCCGCGTGGCGAAGTCGCTGCGGCGCGACCACGGCTTCGCTGGCTACATCCACCTCAAGTCGATCCCGGAGGCGAGCCCCTGGCTGATCGAGGAGGCCGGCCTCTACGCCGACCGGCTCTCGATCAACGTCGAGCTGCCGACTGAGGCGAGCCTGGAGCGGCTCGCGCCCGAGAAGGACGGCGCCGCGATCCAGGGGGCGATGGCGCAGATCGGCGAGCGCATCGTGCAGGCCAAGGCCGAGAAGCGCCGCTTCTCGCCGGCCGGCCACTCGACGCAGGTGATCGTCGGGGCGGACACCACCACCGACGAGGCCCTGATCCGCAAGAGCGCGCTCCTCTACGGCAGCGTCGGCCTGAAGCGGGTCTACTACTCTGCCTACAGCCCGATCCCGGACGGCTCAGCGATCCTGCCGCCGAAGCCGCCGCCGCTCCAGCGCGAGCACCGCCTGTACCAGGCCGACTGGCTGCTCCGGTACTACGAATTCACCCCCGACGAGGTGGCCGACGCCTCCGAGGGTGGGATGCTGGCCCTCGACATCGACCCGAAGCTCGCCTGGGCGCTGAAGCACCGGGACAAGTTCCCTGTGGACGTGAACCGCGCCGACCGGGAATGGCTGCTGCGGGTTCCGGGGCTCGGGGCTCGGGCGGTCGACAAGATCGTCAGGGCGCGCCGCCACGCGACCCTGCGCCTCGATGACGTCGCCCGGCTGACCTCCGGGCTGAAGCGGGCGCGGCCGTTCCTCGTCGCCGCCGACCATCGGCCGGTCGGGTTGACCGACCGGCTCGACCTGCGGGCGCGGCTGGTCGAGCCCGCGGCGCAGCTGAGCCTGTTCTGATGGGGGCGGGGCCCGCGCCGTTTCCGTCTGCCTCCGTGGAGAGGGGGGATGCGCGGTCGCCGCGCTCCGTCGCGCTGCGCCCCGGCGCCGATCTCGACGGTTTCCGCAACGCCGCCCGGAGCCTCGTCGCGCAGGGCGTCCCGCCCGAGGCCGTGACGTGGTCGGTGACGGACGCGCCCGGCCTGTTCGGCAGCGACGCCGAGCCGGCGACCGGCACGCCGCTCGTCCTGCCGAAGGCCGTCGCCGGCCTGATCCCGCAGGTCATTCCCCACCGCGATCCGGAGCGCTACGGCCTGCTCTACGCGCTGATCTGGCGCGTCTGCCGCGGCGAGCGGCACCTGATGGAGGTCGGCAGCGACCCGCTGGTCCACCGCCTGCACCGGATGGCGAAGGCGATCGGGCGCGACCTCCACAAGATGCACGCCTTCCTGCGCTTCCGTCGGGCGGAGGGACCGGACGGCGAGCGCTACGTCGCGTGGTTCGAGCCGGACCACCACATCCTCGAGGCGGCGGCGCCGTTCTTCGTCGATCGCTTCCGCGGGATGCGCTGGTCGATCCTGACGCCCGAGGGCTCGGCCCATTGGGACACCGAGACCCTGACTTTCGGGCCGCCCGGCGACCGCGCCCAACTTCCGGAGGGCGACGGCTTCGAGGCCGGCTGGCAGACCTATTACGAGAGCACGTTCAACCCGGCCCGCACCAACCTGAAGGCGATGCGGGCGGAGATGCCCAAGAAGTACTGGCACAACATGCCCGAGACGGCCGCGATCCCGGCCCTGGTCCGGGCGGCGGCCGGGCGCACCGAAGCCATGATCGAGAGGGAGCCGACCTTGCCCACACGCCGCGAACCCGCCCGGGCCGTCGCCGCCATGGCCGACCAGGATCCCAAGAGCCTCGACGAGCTGAACGCGATCATCCGCCGGACCGAGCCGCTGGTGCCGGGGGCCACCCAGGCCGTGCTCGGCGAGGGGTCGGTCGGGGCGACGGTGGCCTTCGTGGGCGAGCAGCCCGGCGACCAAGAGGACCGGCAGGGCCGGCCCTTCGTCGGGCCCGCCGGCCAGCTGCTCTCCCGCGCCATGGCGGAGGCCGGGATCGACCGGGGCGCGAGCTACCTGACGAACGCGGTCAAGCACTTCAAGTTCGAGGAGCGCGGCAAGCGCCGCATCCACCAGAAGCCGACAGCCGGCGAGGTCAGCCACTACCGGTGGTGGCTCGACCGGGAGCTCGAATTCGTCGGTCCGAAGCTCGTCGTGGCGCTCGGCGCGACCGCCGTGCTGGCGCTGACCGGCAAGGCGATCCCGATCACCCGGGCGCGCGGCCCGTTCCGCTTCGACCGGCACGACAACCGATTCCAGGGCTTCATCACGGTCCACCCATCCTACCTGCTCCGGCTGCCGGACGAGGCGAAGGCGGAGGCCTACGCGGCCTTCGTGGACGACCTGCGCCGGGTGGAGGCGCTCGGGCGCGAGCTGGCGGCCTGATCCTCCTCTGCCGCGCTTCTGCTATGCTGACGGCCGCCGATTCCCTCCGGTCCCGCCGCCATGGACAAGCTCGCCGCCCTCGACATCCTGCGCGCCAACGAGGCGGAACTGCGCCGCCGCGGCGTGCTGCACGCGGCCTTGTTCGGTTCGGTCGCCCGGGGGGAGGCGCGGGCCGACAGCGACCTCGACGTGATGATCGAGATCGATGTGTCCGTCGTGGGCGGTCTCTTCGGCTATGTCGGCCTGTGCCACTTCATCGATGATCTCTTTCCGATCCGGGTCGACGTGACGGATCGGGCGGCCCTGAAGGATCGGGTTCGCACGCACGCGGAGCGCGATGCCATTTCCGCCTTCTGAACGCGAGCGGGCCGCCTGCGCCGACATGATCGCCAACGCGGAGCGCGTTGCCCGCTTCGTAGGGGGATTCACGCTCGAGACGTTCGAGGCAGACGAACGCACCCACTTCGCGGTCGTGCGCTGCCTGGAGATCATCTCGGAGGCGAGCCGCCGATTGAGCGCCGAGACGAGAGCCCGATATCCCGACGTGCCGTGGCGTCAGATCGCGGATGCGGGGAACTTTTATCGCCACAGCTATCATCGGGTGACGCTGGACATCGTCTGGCTCACCGTCCACCACGAGTTGCCCGTTCTCGTCGCGGCCTGCCGCGCCGAAATCGCCCGCGCGCCCGACTCCTGATCGCCCCGAGCCGCCTGAGCCCATGACCGACTCGAAGCCCGACTCGAGCCCCGAGACCAAGCCCGTCGGACCCGGCGATCAGGTGATCCTGGTCGACGGCTCGTCCTTCATCTTCCGGGCCTATTTCCAGTCGATCAACCAGGACCAGAAGTACAATTCGCGCCCCTCCGACGGGCTGCCCACCGGCGCCGTGCGGCTGTTCTGCACCAAGATCGCGCAGTTCCTGCAGGACGGCGCCGCCGGCACCATGCCGAGCCATCTCGGGATCGTCTTCGACAAGTCGGAGGGCTCGTTCCGCAAGGAGATGTTCCCCGACTACAAGGGCCACCGCCCGGACGCGCCCGACGACCTGAAGCGCCAGATGCCGCTGATGCGCGACGCGGTGCGCGCCTTCGGCCTGCACGCGGTGGAGCTGGAGCGCTACGAGGCCGACGATCTCATCGCCACCTACACCCGCCAGGCCGAGGCGCGGGGCGCGGGCGTCATCATCGTCTCGTCCGACAAGGACCTGATGCAGCTCGTCGGGCCGCAGGTGCGGTTCTACGATTTCGAGTCGGGTGCCAAGGGCAAGCCCGGCTACCGGCCCGAGCGCAACCTCGACGTCGAGGCGATCGTCGCCAAGTGGGAGGGCCTGCAGCCGAACCAGATCGGCGACGCGCTGGCGCTCATCGGCGACACCTCCGACAACGTGCCAGGCGTGCCCGGCATCGGCCTGAAGACGGCCGCGGCGCTGATCAAGGAGTTCGGCAGCCTCGAGGCCCTGCTGGAGCGGGCGGGCGAGATCAAGCAGCCCAAGCGGCGGGAGACGCTGCTCGCCAACATCGATCAGGCCAAGCTGTCGCGCAGGCTCGTGGCGCTGATGGAGGACGTACCGGTCCCGGTGCCGCTGGACGACCTCGGCGTGCCTCAGCCCAATCCCGAGAAGCTGGTCGGCTTCCTGAAGGCGATGGAGTTCAACACGCTGACGCGCCGCATCGCCCAGATGCTGCACGTCGATCCCGAGGCGGTGAAGCCCGATCCGCGCCTCCTGCCGGGCGCCCGGCCGCACGGCTACGGCAACGCGGCCGGCGGCAGCGACGCGGTGCCGTTCTTCGGCGATTCCGTGCCGCCGGATCCCGAGACCGCGGCCGCCGGGGCCGAGCGACCGCCGGGCGCCGCCCCGCCGGAGGGCGGCGAGATCGATCCCTTCGCCGATCTCGACCTGCCGGACGCGCCCGCCAAGCCCCGGGCGCCCGTCGAGGCGACACCCGGCAACGTGGTGGCGGCCCGGGCCGCGGAATCCGTGGCGCCGTTCGACACCGCCGCCTACGAGACGGTCTCGTCCCTGGAGCAGCTCGACGCCTGGATCGCCGAGGCCGAGGAGGCCGGCGTGATCGCGGTCGATACCGAGACCGACTCGCTCGATGCCCACAGGGCCGGCCTCGTCGGCGTCTCGCTGGCGGTCGCCACCGGCCGGGCCTGCTACATCCCGCTGGCCCACGTCCAGGCCGCCAAGGTGCAGGCGGACGCCACCGACCTGTTCGGTGAGGGCGCCGCGCCCTCCGACGTGGTCGAGCCGGTGCCGGGCCAGATCCCCCTGAAGGAGGCCGTCGCCCGGCTGAAGCCGCTCCTCGAGCACCCCGGCGTCCTGAAGGTCGGCCAGAACCTCAAATACGACTGGGTGGTGCTCGCCCGCTACGGCATCGAGGTCGCGCCGTTCGACGACACGATGCTGATCTCGTACGTGCTCGACGCCGGCAAGGGCGGCCACGGCATGGACGAGCTGGCCCGCCGGCATCTCGGCCACCAGCCGATCACCTTCTCGGACGTGGCCGGCACCGGCCGCAACAAGGTCACGTTCGACCGCGTCGCCATCGACAAGGCCACCGCCTACGCGGCCGAGGACGCCGACGTGACCCTGCGCTTGTGGCGGATGATGAAGCCGCGCCTCGTGGCCGAGCACCGTGTAGCCGTCTACGAGACCCTGGAGCGGCCCCTGCTGCCGGTGATCGCCCGGATGGAGCAGCGCGGCATCCGCGTCGACCGGGAGATGCTGAGCCGCCTGTCCGGAGATTTCTCGCAGATCCTCGTCCGCCTGGAGGAGGAGATCCAGGAGGATGCCGGGGAGAAATTCTCGGTCGGCTCGCCGAAGCAGATCGGCGACATCCTGTTCGGGAAGATGGGTCTGCCGGGGGCCAAGAAGACGCCGTCGGGCCAGTGGGCCACGCCCGCGACCCTGTTGGAGGAGCTGGCCCAGGCGGGCCACGAGCTGCCCAAGAAGATCCTGGAGTGGCGGCAGCTCTCGAAGCTGAAATCCACCTACACGGACGCGCTCCAGGCCCATGCCGACCGCGAGACGGCGCGGGTCCACACCTCGTTCTCGCTGGCGGCGACCACCACGGGGCGGCTGTCCTCCTCCGAGCCGAACCTGCAGAACATCCCGATCCGCACCGAGGAGGGGCGGCGCATCCGCCGCGCCTTCGTGGCGGCGCCCGGCAACCGGCTGATCTCGGCCGACTACTCGCAGATCGAGCTGCGGCTGCTCGCCCACATGGCCGACATCCCGGAACTCCGGAAGGCGTTCGAGGACGGCATCGACATCCACGCGGCGACCGCCTCGGCGATGTTCGGCGTGCCGCTCAAGGAGATGACCCCCGACCTGCGGCGCCGGGCGAAGACCATCAACTTCGGCATCATCTACGGCATCTCGGCCTTCGGCCTCGCCGACCGGCTCGGCATCGGCCGCGAGGAGGCCTCGGCGTTCATCAAGCAGTATTTCGAGCAGTTCCCGGGCATCCGGGACTACATCGAGACCACCAAGAAGAGCTGCCGCGACAAGGGCTACGTCACCACCCTGTTCGGCCGGGTGTGCCACTACCCGCAGATCCGCTCCAACAACCCCTCCGAGCGGGCCAGCGTCGAGCGGCAGGCGATCAACGCGCCGATCCAGGGCTCGGCCGCCGACATCATCCGCCGGGCCATGACGCGGATGGAGGCGGCGCTCGCCGCCAAGAAGCTGAACGCCCGCATGCTGCTGCAGGTGCACGACGAGCTGGTCTTCGAGGTCGCCGAGGACGAGGTGGAGCGGACGATCCCGATCATCCGCGGCGTCATGGAAGAGGCGCCGGCGCCGGCCCTGACGCTGAAGGTGCCGCTCGTGGTCGAGGCCAACGCGGCGGGCAACTGGCAGGAGGCGCATTGACGGGTCGGGTCGGATCGAGGCCGAGCCGGTGGCGCTCTGAACCGACGTCGCTGAACCGCGACCGGGCATCCTGGACAGGCCGCCGAAGACCGTCATACGCCGCACGCCCATGACCTGCACCGCTCAGAGCCCGTGACCGACTCCCTCGCCTTCCTCTCCGGCGGCGGCGAGGCCGCGCGGATGATCCGCGCGCGCGACTGGTCGGGTCATCCCCTGGGGCTTCCGGAGACGTGGCCGGCGGAGTTCCGCGCGGCCCTGTCGCTCGTCCTCAACTCCCCGGAATCGATGATCCTGGCCTGGGGGCCCGACCTCCACTTCTTCTTCAACGACACCTACTTCCCGCTCCTCGGCCCGCGGTTGCCCTGGGCGATGGGCGAGCGGTTCGACGTGGTCTGGGCGGATGCCTGGGATCAGGCCAGGCCGATCATCGACGCCGCGATGGCGGGCCGTCCGGAGCGCTTCGTCGACCTGCCGTGGCAGCTCGACACCGATCGGGGCGCCCGCGAGACGTGGTGGACCTTCTCGTACTCGCGGGTTCTCGATGCCGACGGCCGGGTCACCGGCCTGTTCATCCTCACCAACGAGACCACCGGCCGGGTCCGGGCGGACGCCGCCCTCAAGGAGAGCCAGGGGCGGCTCGAGGCGGCGCTGGCGGAGCTGCGCGATCTGAACGCCACCTTGGCGCAGCAGGTCGAGGAGCGCACGGCCGACCGCAACGCCCTGTGGACGCTCTCGTCCGACATGATGCTGCGCTGCCTGTTCGACGGGACGATCACCGCGGTGAACCCGGCCTGGACCGAGGTGCTGGGCTGGCGCCCGGACGAACTGATCGGAACGAAGCTCATCGCCCTCGTCCATCCGGACGATCTCGACCGCACCGTCGCGGGCGCGGGCCAGCTCTCCGCGGGGTCGAGCCTCGCGCGCTTCGACAACCGCTACCGCCACCGGGACGGCGGCTATCGCTGGATCAGCTGGGCGGCCCGGCCGGGGGAGGGGATCATCAACGCCGTCGGCCGCGATTTCACCGCGGAGCGCGAGCGCGCCGACGCCCTGGCCGCCGCCGAGGAGGCCCTGCGGCAGTCGCAGAAGATGGAGGCCGTCGGCCAGCTGACCGGCGGCATCGCCCACGACTTCAACAACCTGCTCGCCGGCATCTCCGGCTCGCTGGAGCTGATCCAGACCCGCCTCGGTCAGGGCCGCGTCATGGATGTGGACCGCTACATCAACGCGGCGCAGGGGGCCTCGAAGCGGGCCGCGGCGCTGACCCACCGGCTCCTCGCCTTCTCGCGGCGCCAGACCCTCGACCCGAAGCCCACCGACGTGAACCGGCTGGTGGCCGGCATGGAGGAGCTGATCCGCCGCACCGTGGGCCCCGCCGTAATGGTCGAGGTCGTGGCGCCGCCCGGCCTCTGGCCGGCCCTGGTCGACCCGCCGCAGCTCGAGAACGCGCTCCTCAACCTGTGCATCAACGCCCGGGACGCGATGCCCGAGGGGGGGCGCATCACGATCGAGACCGCCAATGCCTGGCTCGACGAGCGCGCCGCCCGGCGCCACGACATGCCGCCGGGCCAGTACCTGTCGCTGTGCGTCACCGACACCGGCAGCGGTATGGCGCCGGAGATCGTCGGCAAGGTGTTCGAGCCGTTCTTCACCACGAAGCCCCTGGGGCAGGGCACCGGCCTCGGCCTGTCGATGATCTACGGCTTCGCGCAGCAATCCGGCGGCCAGGTGCGGATCCACTCGGAGGTCGGCAGGGGCACGACGGTCTGCCTGTACCTGCCCCGCCACCGCGGCGCGGTCGCCGAGGAGGACGCGCACGCCGCCGTCGGCGCGCCGCCGCGGGCCGCGCCGGGCGAGACCGTGCTGGTGGTCGACGACGAGCCGACCGTCCGCATGCTGGTCACCGAGGTGCTGGAGGATCTCGGCTACACGGCGATCGAGGCCGCCGACAGCGCGGCCGGCCTCAAAGTGCTGCAATCCGACGTGCGCATCGACCTGCTGGTGTCCGACATCGGATTGCCGGGGGGCATGAACGGGCGCCAGATGGCCGAGGCCGGGCGGCTCACGCGGCCGGGCCTCAAGGTCCTGTTCGTCACCGGCTACGCCGAGAGCGCGGTCTTCGGCAACGGGCCCCTCGAGGCCGGGATGCAGGTCATCACCAAGCCGTTCGTGGTGGAGGTGCTGGGCGCCCGCATCCGCGAGATGATCGGAACGGCTTGACCGCACCGTCGGTTCGGGCCTGATCGGCCGGGAAACGCCGGGGAGGAGGGACGCCATGCGGGCGCTGCTGTGCACGAGGCTCGACGGGCCGGAGCATCTGGAGATCGTCGAGCGGCCCGACCCGGTGCCGGGCCCCGGGCAGGCGCTGGTGCGGATGCGGCTGGCGGCCCTGAACTTCTTCGACACGCTGATCACCGCCGGGCGCTACCAGGTGAAGCCGACCCTGCCGTTCTCGCCGGGCGGCGAGGGGGTCGGCGTGGTCGAGGCGCTGGGCGAGGGCGCCGCGGGCGTGTCCGTGGGCGAGCGGGTGATCGTCCATGCCGGGCACGGCTGCTGCGCGGAGCTGATCGCCCTCGACGCCGCCCGGCTCACGCCGGTGCCGGACGCCGTGCCGGACGAGCAGGCGGCCGGGCTGACCATCACCTACGGCACCTCGCTGCACGCCCTGGCGAACCGCGCGCGCCTGCGGCCCGGCGAGTGGCTGGCGGTCCTCGGCGCCTCCGGGGGCGTCGGCCTCGCCGCCGTCGAGCTCGGCCGGCTGATGGGCGCCCGGGTGATCGCCTGCGCCTCCTCGGAGGAGAAGCTATCGGTCGCCCGCGCCCACGGCGCCGAGGCGGGCGTGGTCTACGACCCGGCGACGCTCAAGGACGAGCTGCGCCGGATCTCGGGCGGCGGGATCGACGTGGTCTACGACGCGGTCGGCGACGCCTACGCGGAGCCGGCCCTGCGGGCGCTCGGCTGGCGCGGGCGCTTCCTCGTGATCGGCTTCGCCGCCGGCGCCATCCCGCGGCTGCCGCTGAACCTGATGCTCCTCAAGGAACTCGACGTGCAGGGCGTCCACTGGGGCGCCTTCCTGGACCGAGAGCCGGAGGCGCACCGGGCCGATCAGCGCCGGCTCCTCGACTGGGTCGCCGCGGGCAGGCTCACCGCGCAGGTCCACGGCGTCTACCCGCTGGCGGAGTACCCGGAGGCCTTCGGCCTCCTGACCCGCCGCGCGGCGGTGGGCAAGGTGCTGCTGCGGCCCTGACCCGGGGCGCGGCCGCCCGCCTCAGCCCGGATCGGCGCGCGACCCGCAGCGCGGCGTCGGCGGGCGACGCGCTATGCGTTCCGCGCCGATCTGCGGCGCAGATCGCTGCCGCAGTAGAGGTTGCGGAAAAATCTGTCTTTCATCTTCATGCATCCCGACGCGACGTTGTCGTTCTCTGTGGTGCCCGAGATGAGACTGCGAAGAAGTATCGTATCGAAGCTGATACTGCCCTCGATCGTCGGATTTCTGCTTTTCCTGGCAAGCTCGGCCGTCGGCTTGATGCAGATACAGGCCATCAACGCCGCCGCCGTGGAGACCCGCGACGTCTGGGTGCGCAAGGACAACGATCTCCATACGATTCGATTCCTGATGCTGCGGTACCACACGACGACGATCCGCAAGGTGGTCGCCGTCGACGACGGTGAGAACCGGGACCTCGATGCCGAGTTCGTCGAGATGGATCGGTCCATCCCCGAGGCCTTCCAGAGCTACCGCGCGCGCGCGACGACGCCCCGGGAGCGCGCGCTCTGGGACGCGTTCGAGGGGCGGTGGAAGGTCTATCGCGTCGCCCAGGAGGCGATCCTCGCGCCGCTCAGGCGCGGCGACCGGAACGCGGCCCGCGACGCCATCGCGCCCGCCCGCCCGCCGCTCGTGGCCGCCTTCGATGCCCTGGCGGATCTCGCCCAGGTCACCGCCGAGGGCACGAACGTCTCGGTCCAGCGCTCCGAGGACGCGTTCCGGACGGCGTGGTCCGTCACCGTCGCGCTCGCGGTCATCGGGTTGCTCCTGACCGGCGCGGCGGTCTGGTGGGTCTGGCACCGGGTCGCCCGCCCGATCCGGTCCCTGGCCGGAACCATGGGCCGGCTCGCGGCCGACGACCTCGACGCGGCCGTCGGCGGTTCCGAGCGCGGGGACGAGATCGGCGTCATGGCGGCGTCCGTCCAGGTCTTCAAGGACGGCCTGATCCGGGCGCGCACGCTCGAACACGACGCCGCACAGGCCCGCGCCACGGCCGAGGCGGAGCGGCGGAGCGGCATGCACCGGATCGCCGACGCCTTCGAGGGCACGGTCGGCGGCATCATCGGCACGGTCTCGACCGCCGTCGCCGCGCTGCAGGACACGGCCTCGGCCATGAACGAGGCGGCCGCCGACACCGCCGATCGCTCCATCCGGGTGGCGAGCGCGGCCGAACGCGCCGCCAGCACCGTCAGCGTCGCGGCGGCGGCGGCCGAGGAACTCGGCGCCTCCGTCCAGGAGATCGGCCGCCAGGTCGCGGGTTCGACGGAACTGACACAGTCGGCGGTCGCGGACGCCGCAGCGACCGCTCACTTGGTTCAGGATCTGAACGGGGCGGCGATCCAGATCGGTCATGTCGTGACCCTGATCTCGACCATCGCCGAGCAGACGAATCTCCTCGCGCTGAACGCCACGATCGAGGCGGCGCGGGCCGGCGCGGCGGGCCGCGGCTTCGCCGTCGTGGCCGCGGAGGTCAAGGAACTGGCCGGTCAGACCGCGCGGGCAACCGACGAGATCGGCGGCCACGTCGCCCGGATCCAGTCTTCCACCGGCGACGCCGTCACGGCGATCGGACGCATCGGCGGTCGGGTTCAGGAACTCAGCGCGGTGGCGACGCGGATCGCCAGCGCCGTGGAGCAGCAGGGCGCCGCGACGCAGGAGATCGTCCGCAACGTCTCCCAGGCCGCCCAGGGGGCAGCGGACGTCACCAGCACCATCACGGGCGTCGCCGACGCGGCGAAGGGGACCGGAGCGGCGGCCGATCAGGTTCTCACGGCAGCCTCGGAGCTGTCGAACCGGTCCGGCCACCTCAGGGACGAGGTGACGCGCTTCCTCGCGACCGTCCGCGCGGCCTGAGCGCGCGGGATCGGCGCAAACGCGGACCTCCGGCCGCGCGCCCGGCGCGCCGGCTCAGAGGAGCCCGCGCGCCTTGGCCAGGCCGACCAGGTCCGCCTGCGGGCGGGCGCCGATATGCTGGATGACCTCGGCGGCCGCGAGCGTGCCCAGGCGGGCGCTGGCAACGTTGTCGAGCCCGCGGGCGTGCCCGGCCAGGAAGCCGGCCGCGAACAGGTCGCCCGCGCCGGTCGTGTCGACCACAGTCTGGACCGGGCTCGCCTCGACGGCCCGGACCTCGCCGCCCTGAACCACCAGGGCGCCGTCGGCCGAGCGCGTGACGAGGCCGAGCAGGTGCCGGCCGCGGGCGTTGCGCTCATCGCGCAGGGCCGCCACGGCGGCCTCGGGATCGTCGGTCTCGTAGAGGCTCTGCAGCTCGGCCATGTTGGCGAACAGGATGTCGATGCTGCCGTCCCGCACGAGGCCGAGGAACTCGTCGCGGTAGCGGCCCACGCAGAACGCGTCCGAGAGGGTCAGCGCGACGGCGTTGCCCGCCTGATGGGCGAGCTGAGCGGCCTTGCGGAACGCATCCTTGGCGGCCGGCGGATCCCACAGGTAGCCCTCGAGATAGACGACGCGGGCCGAGCTCACGAGCGCCTTGTCGACGTCGTCGGGCGACAGGCCCTGGCAGGCGCCGAGATACGTGTTCATCGTGCGCTCGCCGTCCGGCGTCACGAGCACGAAGCACCGGGCGGTGGCCGGCCCCTCGGCGGCGGCCGGGACGGCGAAGTCGACGCCGGTCGCCTTGAGGTCGTGGCTGAACAGGCCGCCGAGCTCGTCGTTCCGGACCTTGCCGACGAAGCCGGTCTTGGCCCCGAGGAGCGCCGCGCCGACCGCGGTGTTGGCGCCCGAGCCGCCCGACACGATCGTCGCCGGTCCCATCGCCTGGAACAGCGCCTCGGCCCGCGGCTCGTCGATGAGCTGCATCGCGCCCTTGGTGACGCCCTGCGCCGACAGGAAGGCGTCGTCCGTGCGGGCGATCACGTCGACGATCGCGTTGCCGAGCACGAGGAGATCGAGGGGTGCAGTCATCCGGGCGTCCTGATTCGCGTTCGCGCCGCTGTGGCATCCGCCTCGGATCGGATCAAGCGCCGTCGTCGGCGGGCGCGAGGTCGGCGAACAGCTCGGGCACGGGCAGGCGCAGGCCGGGGGGCGTCAAATCCAGCGTCTCCCGGGTCGCGATGCGGGTCTCGATCAGGCCGCCCTGCGCGCGGCGGTGATGGATGACGAGACGCTTCACCGGATCCACGATCAGATAGTGGATGACGCTCTCCAGACCGAAGTAGCGGGTCAATTTCAGGCCCGAGTCCACCGCGCGTGTGCCCGGCGACTGAACCTCGACGACGATGACGGGATCCGGCACTTCGATGGCATCGAGATCCATCCGGGGCCCACAATAGACCAATGCATCCGGTTCGAATGTCGTCGTGCTGTCGATGCGGACCGTCATGCCGTCGGGCATCATGTGGCAGACGACACCGGAGGCTCTGATCGCGCGATTCAGGGCTGTCTGTGCTGCGAACTTGACCAACGCATGTCCGGCCCGCTCCGGTGACATCGCGAACACCTCGCCATCGACCAGCTCGAATCGCCCCGGCTGCCCCTCGGCCCAGGCGAGAAACTCGTCGACCGTCATCCGGGATCTCGGCTGAGCGACCATGCCCGAGGTTAGCACGGATTCGGCTTGCCGGGAGCTGTGCTCCTCACGGGCCTCACCCCGCGATCTTCTCCAGCGCGACGTCCCGCGTCCGGGGACCCAGCAGCCCGACGAGCAGGCCCGCGGCCAGCATCGCCGCCGAGATGAACAGGAACACGCCCGGCGTCCCGGCCTCCCGCAGCACGAACGCGATGACGAAGCCGGTGAAGATCGCCGAGAAGCGGCTCCAGGAATAGACGAAGCCGACCGCCCGGGCCCGGATGCCCGTGGGGAACAGCTCGGCCTGATAGGCGTGGAAGCTGTACGACATCACGTTCGAGGCCAGCGTCAGGCCGATGCCGAGCGCCACGATGACGGTGACGTCCCGCGTCTGCGCGAAGGCCAGGCCGCAAGCGATGTAGAGGAGGGCGGCGGCCACGATGACGTGCTTGCGCTCGAACCGGTCGGCGATGGCGAGGCCGATCAGGGGCCCGACCGGGGCGGCCAGCGCGATCAGCGCCGTGTAGGCGAGGCTCGACGTCACCGTGATGCCCTGGGCCACCAGGAGGGTCGGCACCCAGTTGGCGAAGCCGTAGAAGCCGACCGTCTGGAAGACGTTGAACCCCGCCATCATCAGGGCGCGGCGCCGGTAGGGCTGGACCCACATGTCGCGGAACGCGCCGCGCGGCTGCACCGGCTCCGGCGCGGCCGGTGCGGGAAGCGCGCCGCCGTGCTCGGCCGCGATCCGCGCCTCCAGCCGCCGCAGGACCGCCTCGGCCTCCGCCAGACGGCCGTGCTCGACGAGCCAGCGCGGGCTCTCCGGCAGGCCCGCTCGCATCCACCAGACCACGATCGCCGCCGAGGCGCCGATCAGCACCACCCAGCGCCACCCGTCGATGCCGAGGGGCGCCGCCGGGATCAGCAGGTAGGACAGGAACGCCACGACCGGCACGGCGGTGAAGCCGATGCCCTGGCACAGGGCGAAGGCCCGGCCCCGGATCGCCTTCGGCACCAGCTCGGACAGGTAGCTGCCGATCGTCACCATCTCCAGGCCGAGGCCGATCCCGGCGATCAGGCGCCAGAGATTGAGGCCGAAGGCGTCGCTCTGGCAGGCCATCACCACGTTGGCGGCGGTGTAGGACAGCAGCGACCACGTGAAGATCGCCCGCCGGCCGAACCGGTCGGCGAGCCAGCCGCAGGCGATGGTGCCGATGAACAGGCCGGTGAAGAGGGCCGCGACGAAGCTCGCGACACCGCTGGCGCCGAACAGGCCCGGAGTCGTCGGCGTCAGGATCCCGGCCTTGACGAGGCCCGGCGCGACGTAGCCGGTGAACAGCAGGTCGTAGAGTTCGAAGAAGAAGCCGAGCCCGAGCAGCATCACGAGGCGCCAGACCGTCGGCGTCGCCGGGAGCCGGTCGAGACGGGCCAGGATGGCGCCGGGATCGAGACCCTCATCGGAAGCCTGGACTGCCGTACGCGTCGCCATGCAGGTGAGCCTCGTCTCGGCGCCGCGGCGCCCCGCCGGCGCAGTGCCGCGGAAGCGTGCAGCGCGCAAGGGGGCGCGACGCGGGCCGCGCGGCGGAGCCGTCAGGCGCCGAAGACGGACCAGCCCATGCGCTGCGTCAGCCGCTCCAGGGCGATGCGGCCGAGATGGGAATTGCCCGCCGCGTCGAGGCCGGGCGACCAGACGGCGATGGACGCCTTGCCGGGCGCGATCGCCAGGATGCTGCCGCCGACCCCGCTCTTGCCCGGCAGGCCCACGCGATAGGCGAACTCGCCCGACCCGTCGTAGTGGCCGCAGGTCAGCATGATCGCGTTGATGCGGCGCGCGCGCTCGGCCGAGACCACCGAGTGGCCGGTCGACGGGTTGACGCCGTTATGCGCTAGGAACCGTCCGGCCCGCGCGAGCTGGCGGCAGTTCATCGCGATGGCGCAGTGGTGGAAGTAGACGCCGAGCGTGTAGTCGACCGGATTGTCGAGGACGCCGAACGACTTCATGTAGTTGGCCAGCGCGGTGTTGCGGAAGCCCGTGCGCTTCTCCGAGGCCGCCACCGTCTCGTCGATGGTGATGCTGGAATCCTGGGCCAGGAACTGCATGAAGCGCAGGATCTCGCCCAGCGCCTCGCGGGGCTCGTGGCCCGAGAGGATCACGTCGGTGACCGCGATCGCGCCCGCGTTGATGAAGGGATTGCGCGGCACGCCGCGCTCCCGCTCCAGCTGCACGATGGAATTGAACGGGTTGCCCGAGGGCTCGCGGCCGACGCGCTTCCAGAGGCGGTCGCCGACCATGCCGAGGGCGAGGGTGAGCGTGAACACCTTCGACACGCTCTGGATCGAGAACGGCGTCTCGCTGTCGCCGCCGGTGAAGACCTGCCCCTCGGCGTCGATCACCGCCAGGCCGAACTGGCCGGGATCGACCCGGGCCAGCTCCGGGATGTAGTCCGCGACCGCGCCCCGGTCGGGGCGCTGGGCCATCTCCTCGGAGATCTCCCGGATGACGTGGGCAAGGTCGGGCACGGTCGGGCTCGGGCGTCGCGTTGCGTCGGAACCGGGCCGGTTCGCGACGTCTCAGGCGATGCAAGGTCCGGTCCGGCCGCGGGGTGATCTAGCAGTGCCGGGCGGGCGTGGGAACCGGAGCGGCCGTGCCCGCGCGATGATCAGCCGGCGAGCGCCGGCCGCCGGGCCGTCACTCGATCCGCACCGTCATCGCGAGCGCAGCGAAGCGACCCAGGGATGCGCCACGCTCGGGCATCGCGTGCCTCACTGGATTGCTTCGCTGCACTCGCAAAGACGGCTGCGGTGCGTCCGCTCGGCGAGAAGGATCATCACGCGGCGGCGAGCGCCATCGCCATCGATTCCTTCTTCATCAGCTCCCGGAAGAAGCCGTCGAGATGGGTCAGCTTGTCGGGCGAGCCGTCCTGCGCGATGCGGCCGCCGTCGAGCACGACAATCCGGTCGAAATCCTGCAGCGTCGAGAGACGGTGCGCGATCGCGATGACGGTCCGGCCCTTCATCAGGTTGGCGAGGGCGTGACGGATCGCCTGCTCGGATTCGGCGTCGAGCGCCGAGGTCGCCTCGTCGAGCAGCAGGATCGGCGAGTTCTTCAGGATCGCCCGGGCGATGGCGATGCGCTGGCGCTGGCCGCCCGAGAGCTTCACGCCGCGATCGCCCACGATCGTGTCGAAGCCTTCCGGCAGGGCCTTGATGAAGTCGGTGCAGTGCGCCGCCTCGGCCGCCTGCCAGACCTCCTCGTCGGTCGCCTCGGGCCGGCCGTAGCGGATGTTCTCACGCAGGGAGCGGTGGAACATCGAGACGTCCTGCGGCACGACCGTGATGGCCTCGCGCAGGGATTCCTGCGTGACGCGCTCGATGTTCTGCCCGTTGATGCGGATCGCGCCGCTCTGCACGTCGTAGAAGCGCTGGATCAGCGAGAACAGGGTCGACTTGCCGCCGCCCGACCTGCCCACGAGGCCGACGCGCTGGCCGGGCTCGATGACGAGGTCGAAGTCGGTGAAGACGGGGCGCCCGTCCGGATAGCTGAACGCGACGTGCTCGAACTCGATCTTGGCGCCCTGGCCGCTGAGCGGCTGCGCCTCCGGATGGTCCACGAGGTCGTGGGGCTGGAGCAGGGTGTGCAGCGCCTCGGAGAGGCGGGCGGTGTGCTGGGTCGCGTCGACCAGCGCCACCGCGAGGTCGCGAGTCGCGGCGAGGATGCGGATGCCGAGCGTGCAGACGAGGACCACCTGACCGTTCGTCGCCTGGCCGGCCTCCCACATCTGGATCGCCCAGTAGAGCAGGCCGAACACGGCGAGCACGGTGAGCACCGCGTGCACGATGCGCAGCTTCTCGAGGTAGAGCAGCGAGGAGCGGCGGGCGCGCATCTCGGTGGCGACGGTGCCCTCGAAGCGCTGGCCCTCGCGCTTGAACGCCGAGAAGGCGCGCACGAGCGACATGTTGCCGACGAGGTCGACCATCTCGCCGTCGACGGAGGCGGCCTTGGCGGCGAAGTCGTGGTGCAGCGGCTTGCCGGCCGCGGCCATCTTGAACATCAGCACGACGACGGCGGCGAACACGCCCGCCAGGATGCCCGCCATGGTGAGGTTGACGGTGGCGATGTAGGCGATCGACCCGAAGGCCGCGACCGTCGGCGGCATCACGTTGAACACGAACATGTTCTCGACCGTGAAGATCGCGTTCGAGGTCGCCGTGATCCGCGACGCCAGGGTGCCCGGCTGGCGGTCGGAGAAGAAGGTCGGGGAGTGGCCGGTCAGGTGCCGGAACAGGTCGCGCCGGATGTCGCCCGTGATGCCCACGAAGGTGAAGGCGCCGGTCAGCGCGGCCACGCGCCAGAGCATGTTGTCGGCGGCGATGAAGGCGATCAGGACCGCCAGGGCGCCCCAGATCACGGTGTTGTCGGGGCCGGGACCCTTCGTCAGCGCGTCGACCACGCCCTTCAGGGCGTAGTCGGTGGAGACCGAGAAGCCGACGGCGCCGAGCACCGAGATCAGGATGACCAGGTGCGGCAGCCAGCGGCGCCGGAGATACCGTCCGACGAAGGCGAAGGGCCTGTCGGCGTATCGGTGCAGCTCTTCCATCGCGGTGACCATTCCGTATTCGCGCGGCTTTGGCTTACGGGCTGAGGCGGAGTGCAGCGCGGGCGCAGTCTGACCCGCAGCGGCAACGCGAGAGCGTTGCCATATGTTTCACCGGCTCGCACCTTCGCCGCGCTTTTATCCGCAGAACCTGAACGCCGCTTGAGCGGCTTGGAAACACCCAAGCGAATCCGATGCCGCGCCGGGTCAGGCCGCGCGCTCCGGCTGGCGCGTCTCCGGCATGATCAGCGCCACCAGCATGAAGGCCGCGAAGCCGACGACCGCGAGCCCCAGGAAGGCGCTGTGGCTGCCGAGATGGTCGGCCATGATGCCGGCGAGCGAGGTCGAGAGGGCCGCGCCGATGCCCATGGCGGTCCCGACCGCACCGAGGGCGAGGTTGAAGCGGCCGGTGCCGCGGGTGAGGTCCGACACGATCAGCGGCACCATCACGCCCAGCACCGAGGCCGAGATCCCGTCGAGCACCTGGATGGCGACGAGGCCGTAGGGGTTGGTCGTGTAGGCGAGCAGCAGGCCGCGGACCGGGAGGGCGCCGAAGCCGAACAGCAGCACCGGGTAGCGGCCGAAACGCTCGGCGGCCCGGCCGACCGCCGGGGCGCTGACCGCGAGGACGGCCTGCGGGACCATGATGCAGGCCGCCACCAGCGCGGTCGCGGTCTCGCTCGCCCGCAGGGTCAGGACGCTGCCGACGAGGGGCAGCATCGCGGCGTTGGCGAGGAAGAACAGCACCATGCAGGCCGCGAAGCACAGGAGGCCGCGGTTGGTCAGGAGCGCGCGGATTCCGTCCTGGCCGGACGCGGGCGCCGTCGAGGCCGGCGCCGCCTGGGCCGGGGCCGGCTCCTTGAACACGCCCGGATCGATGTCCTGGGCGCGGATGCGCGCCAGCGCGATCACCGTCGGGATCCCGAGGGCGGCGGTGAGGTAGAAGACGGCGCCGTTCGACAGGTAGTAGCCGATGGCGCCCATGCCGGCCGCGCCGAGGGCGTTGCCGAGGGCGGCGAAGCTCGCGTTCCGGCCGAGGCGCTCGCCGGCCCGGGCGCGCCCGACCAGGCCGATGCTGATCGCCGCGATGGCCGGCGTCAGCACGCAGCTCGCGGCCGAGTGGAGCGCCATCGCCAGGAGCACGATCAGGAAGCTCGGCCAGACCGCCAGCGCGAAGGCGCTGCCGGCGATCCCGATGACCGCCACGGCGGCGGCGAAGCGCTTCGAGCGCACGACGTCGACGAAGGCGCCCCCCGGCACCTGGCCGAGGAGCGCCACGAGGCTGCCCACCGTCAGGGCGAAGCCGATGTCGGACTGGGTCCACTTGGCCTGCGAGAAGTAGACCGCCAGGAACGGGCCGAACCCGGTCTGCAGGTTCGCGACGAAGAACGCGAAGGCGTCGAGGCCGTAGCGGCTCGCCGACGAGATCGCGCGTTCGCCGTGGACCGCCGAGCCTGCCGGTGCGCGCGCGGCCTCGGCCGCCTGATCCTTCAGGCGGGTCGGACGGGAGCGGATGTCCTGCCGGGGCACGTCGCGCTCGCGGGGGGCGGCGGCGGTTCTGACCTTCAACCGGGCCACCGTCACTTATCCGGTGCCTTCTCCGGGGGCGGGGCGGGCGCGGGCGCGGGCACAGGCGCGGCGGGGGTCGGCGGGGTCGCGGCGGCCGGCGCCGCGGCGCCCGAGGCCGCGTTGCCGGGCGCCGGCGCGGCTGGGGCCGACTGCGGCGGCGTCGCGGAGCCCGCCGTCGGCGCGGCAGCCTGCTCGCCCTCGGCCGCGGGCGCGGCCGGGCTGGCGGGGCCCAGGACCACGATCGGCTCGCCGGCCTTGTATTCCGGGGAGACGCGGACCTGATTGCGGGTCAGCGCGACCGACAGCTTGCGCTCCTTCCCGCCGTCCGGCGTGAAGCGCAGGGCGCGCCAGTCCACGGCGATCTTGCGGGTTCCCACACCGAGGAAGCCGCCGAAATCGATGATGGCGGCGCGGGGATGACCCTCCTTGTCGATGATGATGTCGATGACGCGCCCGAGCTCGTCGCCGCCGGCGCTGCGCACGCTGCGGCCGAGCAGGCTCTCGTAATCCTGCGTGTCGAGGACGGTGGCGGGTGTCCCCTGCTGCTGGGCCTGGGCCGCGGAGGGCGGCGCGCCCGCGGCAGCCGGCGGGCTGGCGGGCGGGGCGGCCGGGGTCGCCGCGGGCGGTGGCGTCGGGGCCGGTACCGGGGCCGGGGTCTGGGCCGGCGTCTGGGCCGGCGGTGCGGATGGCGGCGCGGCCGGACTCTGCGGCGCGGCCTGACCGGCAGGACCCTCGCTGCCGCTCACCTGGGCCTGCGCCGCGGCCCCCGACGCCCAGAGGGCGAGCGTCACGGCCGCGATCATCCGGTTGGTTCTGAACACGCTTCGTCCTCTGAGGAAAGGCCGGGCCGCGCCGGCGTGCCGGCGCGTCCACGACCGCATTCGGCCGGTTCCGGGTCCGCCGCCGGCAGGATCCCGCCCGCGGATGGCGTCGTGCCGCAGGACCTGGGCGAAGTTATGGACCGCGGCGGCCTCGCAGCAAGGCTCGGGCCGCGCGGGGCGCTCGCACGGCCCGAGGGGGCGGCGTCATCCCCCGGCGTCCCGCGGCGCTGTCTGGTTTTCGCCGCATCCCCAGCGTAGACAGCCGCGCATAAACCCACGCGAGCCGCGGATGGCACCGTGGCCACTGTCGAGGACTACACGATGTCGACCCTCACCACGTCGCGATGCGCGGCAGCGCGCGGCCTCGCGCTCGGTGCTGCCCTGTCCGGTCTCGTGGCCGGCTGTCAGGCGCTCGGCGGAGGCGGAGGCGTGATGCCGGCGACGGAGGTCGGGCTGCCGCCGTCGCTGCGCGGTTCGCTGCCGAACCGCGAGCCGCGCAACGCCGCGGTCGATGCCGACGGTCAGCCTCTCCAGACGGCGCCGACGAGGCAGCTCGCGATTCCCAAGACCGCCGGCGGCGCCACGCGGACGGCCGACAGCGGCGAGCGCCGCATCCGGCGCGAGGATCTCGACGGCGGCAACGCGGCCGTCGGCGGCAGCGGCGGCAGCGGCTCGATGGGCCCGATGCTGTCGCCGGGTGGCAGCGTCGGCCTCGGCGGGAAGTTCTGAGCCGGCACGTCCCGGGGCCCGCTCCGCAGCGAAGCGTCCGCGCGCCGCGACGCGGGATGATCCGCGCCCGACAGCCCGGGTCGACGAGCCAGGCCTAACCGGCCGCCTGGCTCGGCGCCTCCGCGAGCACGCCGGGCTCGAGATCGACCACGTAGCCGCCGAGTTCAGTGCTGTAGCTCAGCGCCTTCCAGGGCAGCGGGTGGTGGGTCTCGCCGAGCCCGAGGAAGCCTCCGAAGGCCAGAACCGCGTAGGCGACCTGTCCGGAGATCTTGTCCACCATGAAATTGTGGATAGCGCCGAGGTGGCGGCCGCTGCGGTCGTAGACGGCGGTGCCCTCGACCCTGTTGGACGCGATCAGACGCGGCGTCTCGTCGATGGCGACGCCTTCGCCGGCGGCGGGGTCGAGCTCCAGCGTGCCGGGCTTTCTCAGGGTGCGCTCGTTGGGCAGGTCCGTCGGCATGATCTCTCCCGGTTCGCGCGCGGGGTCGTGCCCGCGCGGCGGTCCCTCGGCTCACTAAGCGCGCCGGTCGGGACCGGTTCCGCCGGCGGGGCGCGGGGTCCGGACCCGCACCGAGCGCTCAACGGTCGGGCGGCATGCCGGCGCTCGCCCGCCGCTGGTTGATCCGGTCGCGGACCGAGCGGTTCGCCAGCAGCATCTCGAAGCCGAAGGCCACGAGGGCGCACAGCGTGCACAGGATCGCCGCGCCGAACAGGCCGAACAGCAGGGTCGCGACCGTGCTGTCGCGCAGCGCGCCCACGAACAGCGTCAGCACCGAGCCGCAGGTCGCCACGCCGCCGAGCGCGGCCAGGAACACTGCGGCGTCGAGCGCGAGGGAGCGCCGGTGAAGGCGGTCCAGGCGCTGACCGAGGCGGACGCGCTCGGCGTCGCCGGCCCCCGCCAGCAATCCGGAGACGTGGTCGGCCTGGTCCGCCACGCGCGCGAGGCGGGCCCCGAAGACGTTGAGGAGCGTCGCGATGCCCGACAGCAGGAAGACGGGGCTGAGCGCCACCTGGACGACGTGGGCAGTCCCTTCCAGGCTCGCGAGGGTGATCGGGTCGGTCATGCGGTCGGGCTGATGCACCCGGCGGACCCGCGCGGCAATCCCGGGTCGCTCAGATCAGTCCGCGCCCCGGCGCGGTGCCGGAGGCCGTCGTCTCCGCGCGGATCACCAACCCGAGACCGGTGACCAGTCCGGTGGCGAGCAGGAGCGCGAGCGTGAGGGCCGGGGCGAACATGTCTGTACTTCGCGCGCAGGATTGTTAAGAGCAGGTTTCGCGCCCGGCATCGGACCGAATAATCTTCACCACGGCGTCGATCGGGCGATCCCACAGGGGATTCTCGTGCGTGCCTTGTGGATGAGGGGGCTGCAAAGGCAATTTCCCCTTGGAACGGCGGCGGCACCGCTTAGTTGCTGCTATGCTGGCTCGGCCGTGGGGCGATCATGCCCCGGCCTGCGGCCCGAGAACCGGAGGAAGTTTATGGCCACAAAGACCGAGAAGGCTGCGCCGAAGGCGGCCAAGACCACCAAGACTGCGGAGAAGGCCGCCCCGGCGAAGGCTGCTAAGCCGGCTGCCGCCAAGTCGGCCGGCACCAAGCCCAACGCTCTGCAGCAGCCGCTGAAGCCGTCGGCCGAGCTCGGCGCCATCGTCGGCACCAGCCCGCTGCCCCGCGGCGAGGTGGTCAGCAAGGTTTGGGACTACATCAAGAAGAACAATCTTCAGAACCCGCAGAACAAGCGCGAGATCGTTGCCGACGACAAGCTCAAGAAGGTCTTCGGCAAGGACAAGTGCTCCATGTTCGAGATGAACAAGCATCTCGCCGCCCACCTGAAGGCCTGATCACGACCTAGAGCCAAGTCCGGCGTCTCGTCTGGGCCGACGGCTCTAGGTGCCTCCGCGACGCTCCAGTCGGGCCGGCCGACCGGCCGACATGGCGCGGCGCGCCGCGGGCGAAAGCCCGGTATCCAGAGCCGCCGGTCGCTCCGGCGGGCTCGGGCGATCCGCGGAGCGGGGCGCGTCCACAGGTGCGGATCCACGGGTCTGGATCGCGGGCTTCCTCGCGCGCTCTCGCCGGGCATCGCGGTCCCGCGCCCGCGGGTTGGTCGACCGGGCCACCGCTTCCGAGACCGGCGGGTGATGCCCGGACCGGTCCTGATCTCGGGGGCGGGCCCTGCCTGATCCTAGGCGAGGCCCTGCAGGACACCGCCGTCGACCCGCAGAGCTGCGCCGGTGGTGGCGCTCGCGGCCGGGCTGCAGAGATAGGCGACGAGGTTCGCCACCTCCTCCACCCGCGCGAGGCGCCGGATCAGCGAGGAAGGCCGGTGCTCCGCGACGAACTGGCGGCCCATGGCCTCGAGGTCGGCGTCGGCCGCGCCGCCGGCCATCTGCGTCATGAACTCCGCGACGCCCTCCGACAGGGTTGGGCCGGGCAGGACGCTGTTGACCGTCACGCCGCTGCCGGCCACCGTCTGGGCGAGCCCGCGGGAAATCGCGAGCTGCGCGGTCTTGGTCATCCCGTAATGGACCATCTCGGTCGGCGTGTTGATCCCGGACTCGCTGGAGATGAAGATCACCCGGCCCCAGCCGCGCTCCGCCATGCCGGGCGTGTAGGCCCGGGACAGGCGCACGCCGCTCATCACGTTGACGTCGAAGAAGCGCTGCCAGTCGGCATCCGGGATCTCGAAGAACGGCTTCGGCTCGAAGATCCCGGTGTTGTTGACCAGGATATCCACGACCGGCAGCCCCTGGACGAGCGCGGACACGCCGTCCGCGGTCGCGACATCCCCCGGTGCCGCGAAGGCGCGGCCGGCTTGCGCTTCGCCCCGCAGCTTCGCCAGCGCGGCCTCGACGCGCTCGGGCGTGCGGCCGTTGATGCCGACCTCGGCGCCGAGATCGAGGAGTTCCTTGGCGATGGCGTAGCCGATGCCGCCGGTCGAGCCGGTGACCAGGGCCTTCCGGCCGGAGAGATCGAGATCCATGGGACGCTCCTGCACGTGACTCGTCGCGTCAACGCGGTCCCGCGCCCGCGGTGGCATACGGGGTCGGTCTAGCCGCTCCGACTCCGCCGCAGGACGCTGGCGCAGCCGCCGATCACCGAGAGCGCCACCGCGCAGGAGAGCGAGATGGTGACGGCCCGCTCGGCCCCGAGCCCGTGCGTCAGGCCGAAGATCACCGCCACCAGGGCCGCGCCGAGCGACTGCCCGGTGAGCCGCGCCGTCGACTGCATCCCGCTCGCCCCGCCGGCCCGCTCGCGCGGCGCCGAGGTGACGATGACCTTGTTGTTGGGCGACTGGAACAGGCCGAAGCCGAGGCCGCACAGGGTGAGCCTCCAGACGATGTCGAGGGTGGCGGGGGCCTCGGGCAGGAGCGTCACGCTGACGAGCCCGGCGGCCATCATGGCCAGCCCGACGCCGCCGAGGATGCCGGGCGGGTAGCGGTCCGCGAGGCGGCCGGAGATCGGCGCCATCGCGGCGACCGCGATCGGCCAGGGGGTGAGCAGGAAGCCGGTCTGGGTGCTGGAAAGGTGGAGCACGTCCTGGAAGTAGAAGGGCAGCGCCACGTAGGAGACCATCTGGGCGCAGAACGAGGCGACGGACGTCGCCATCGACAGGGCGAAGGCGGGGATCCGCAGCAGGTCGACCGGCAGGAGCGGGGCGGGCAGCCGGATCTGGCGCCGCACGAACACCGCGCCGATGACCAGGGCGGCGGCGAGCTCGACGATCGCGACGCTGCGCGCCTCCGGATCGCCGAGACCGTCGATCCCGATGATCAGCAGGCCGAAGGTCAGCGCGTTGAGCACCGCGCTCGCGAGGTCGAAGGGGCGGCCGCTCGCCGGTGTGACCGGCAGGGTCCGGGACGCCACCGCCAGGGCCAGCAGGCCCACGGGGATGTTCACGAGGAACAGCCAGGGCCAGGTCGCCACCGACAGGATCGCCGCCGCCACGGTCGGGCCGGCGGCCGAGGCCACCGCTACCACCAGCGCGACGTTGGCGACCCCCTGGCCGATCATCCGGTGCGGGTAGATGAAGCGCACGAAGCCGATATTCACGCTCATGATCGCCGCGCCACCGAGGCCCTGGACGATGCGCGCCGCGATCAGCATCGGCAGGTTCGGCGCGACCGCGCAGGCGAGCGACGCGGCGACGAACAGCGCGAGCCCCGGCAGGTAGACTTTCCGGAAGCCGAAGATGTCGCCGAGGGCCGCGAACGGCAGGAGGCTCGCCGTGACGGCGACCTGGTAGGCGTTGACCACGAAGATCGCGTCGGCCGGCCGGACCGCGAGGTCCTTGGCCATGACGGGCAGCGCCACGTTGACGATGGCCCCGTCGAGGACCGCCATGGTCATGGCGAGCCCGATCGCCGCCATGGCGAGGACGCGCTCGCGCGGCGGCAGGCCGTCCTGGACGGGCCCCTGCGCGGTGCCCTGAGGATGACCCGGCGGGCTGCCTGTCGGACCGTGCGGGACCTGCGCCATGGGTGCGCGCTCCTGCGGCGTCCCGGCGGGTCCGTGACGTCGATGGCGGGGGGACATCCGGGCACGGGACGCGCCGCGGATGCTGCTCCCTGTCGCGCAGGCGGGGAGGCCCGTCGAGGGGGGCCGTGTGTCCTATGTCACGGCGCGGACGGCTCTGTTCGCCGCGGACGCCCGCGGCTCTGACAGGGCGCGAGCCGGCGCGTCGCGGCGCCCGATCGGGTTCAGGCCAGCATGTAGGTGAGCAGGGAGCGGAGCTGGGCCGGCTTGATCGGCTTGTGCACGAGCTCCGCGCCGGCGGCGGTGACGCGCTCCTCGACCGCGCCGGTATGGTCGGCGGTGGTGACGATGACCGGAAGCGGGTCGGTCCGCAGCGCCCGGAGATAGGCGGCCACGTCGAGGCCGCAGGCGCCGTCGTCGAGATGGTAGTCGAGCACCAGGATGTCCGGCGCCCCGGCGCCCGCCGCGACGGCGGCCTTCACCCCCGCGAGGTCGCGGAAGGTCGAGACCCTTGCATCCCAGTTCTGGAGCAGGCGCGCGAGGGCGTCGGCCGTGGAGGCGTCGTTCTCCACGACGAGGACGTGGGCTCCCGAGAGCCGGGTCGCCACCGGGGCGGGCGGCGCCGCGGCGGCCGGGACCGCGCTCAGGGGCAGCGTCAGCGACACCCGGGTGCCGTGGCCGACCCGGGAGCGCAGCCGCAGGGGATGATCGAGGGCGAGGGCCATGCGGCGGACAATCGACAGGCCGAGGCCGAGGCCCGGCTCCTCGCCGCTGCTCGGCCGGTCGCCGCCCCGGAAGAACTCGTCGAAGACGAGCTCGCATTCCTCGGCGGCGATGCCGCAGCCCGTGTCGGTCACTTCGATCCGGACGCCGCCGGACCGGCGCCGGGCCGCCAGGACGATCCCGCCGGTGCGGGTGTAGCGGACGGCGTTGGAGACGAGGTTCTGGAGGATCCGCTGCAGGAGCACCACGTCGCTGGTGATGGTCAGGTCCGGGCAGTGCACCGACAGGCGCAGGCCCTTGCGCTGCGCGAAGGGTTCGAAGCTCTCCGCGATCCCCGCCAGCAGGTCGGGCAGGAAGACGGGCTGGACCTGCGGCCGGACAATCCCGGCATCGAGCTTCGAGATGTCGAGCAGCGTCTTGATCAGGTCCTCGATGGTCTGCAGGCCCCGCTCCACCTGTCCGGCGATGGTGCGCGCCTCCGGCGGCACGTCGAGGTCGGCGAGCGCCGAGATCGAGAGGCGGGCGGCGTTGACCGGCTGCAGCAGGTCGTGGCTCGCCGCCGCCAGGAACCGCGTCTTCGAGCGGTTGGCGGTCTCGGCCTCCTCCTTGGCCGCGGCCAGCGCCTCGTTGGAGCGCTCCAGCCGGTGCATCAGCCCGGTCAGCTCCTCGGTGCGGGTGCGGACCCGGCCCTCGAGCATGATCGCCGTCTGGAACAGCGAGTAGGCGCTGCCCCGCTGGTCCATGGAGCGCTCCACATGGGACATCAGCGCGGCGTTGATCCGCTCGAGCTTCTCGATCCGCCGGTGCAGGGACGCGTCGGTCTCGAGGCCGTTCGGGTGCAGGGTCACGACGCGGCCGGGGCGGGGGCCGCGGCCGGCGCGCCCGCGGCGAGGGTCTTGCCGATGGCGATGCCCGTGAAGGTCTGGTTCAGGTGCATCGCCCGGTACTGCTCGCCGAAGGTCTCGAAGCCGACGACGTTGTAGCGGCGGTAGAGGTCGGCGATCCCGTGGCGGACCTGCCGGCTCTCGGCGTCGAGGCGGCGGAGCACGCACTCGAAGCCGATGATGAGGTCGACGCCGCCGAGCACGGCGTCGAGGCGCGCCAGCTCCGCCCGGGTCGAGGCGACGATGTCGCGCGGCTCGGCGAGGGTCAGCACCACGCCCTCATCCACCGCGCAGAAGAAGCTGAGCGAGCCGTCCTCGTTCATCCGCCGGATCGAGCGGCAGAAATACTCGCCGCCGACCTTCACGGCGAGCGGGTAGGCGGCGAAGCTCATCGGCGACAGGCCCTCGGGGTCGAGGCCGATCGCCATCGCGTATTCCCGGGCCGCCGGCTCGGCGTTGAGCTCGTGCACGGTGCGGCGCTCGCCGTCCGAGGCGGTGACCACGAACTTGGTCCGCGTCGGCTCGAAATTGTCGCTCTTGAAGATCTCCACCGAGAAGTCGGTCTCGACGAGCACCAGGACCGCCGCCTTGCGGTGGATCTTCCCGCCGTGGAGCATGACGGCGTCCCGGAAGCGCAGGTCGTCGCCGGCCGAGCCGCCGACGATCGGGATGCCGTCGAGCGCCCAGGCGATCGCCGAGACCACGGTCTCCTCGGCGTTGGCGAGCCCGTCGATCAGCGACAGGGCGAAGCGGTGGCCCGTGCCGGCCGCGTCGACATCGCGGCACCGGTCCAGCGGGTCCAGGGTCCGGCGCAGCGCCCGGACCGCCGAGGCGGTCCGCTCCACGTCGAGGTGGTCGATGGCGTCGAGGACGGTCGAGACGATCCGGAACCGCTCGGCCGGGAACGCGATGACGACGAGCCCGCGGTCGAGGCCGCCGGCCGGGGCGATGCCGCCCGACATCGAGCAGCCGGCCACCGGCACGCCGGGGAACCGGGTCTCCAGGGCACGGGCCAGGATCTCGGCATCGTAATCGGCGGAGAAGAACGCGACGACCTGCGACAGGGCGGTGTCACCGACCGCGAGCGCCACCTCCGCGGCCGCGTCGGCGGCCCCGGCCGCGTCCGTCCAGGCCGTCCAGATGCCGCACAGATGGCGGCGCACTCCCGATCCTTGAGCCACGTTCCACCCCCTGCGACCCCCTCGGCAGGCTTGGCGCCCGCTCTTCAGCGTCTTGGGCGGAGTATGTCGTGCGCAATCGAGCGGTGCAACGGGGCGTGTCGACCCGGTCCGGTTCGCGCGGGAAGCCGGACCGGGAGGGCTCACTTCATGCAGGCATCCTCGGCCTTCTCGAAGGCCGCGGGCTTGGGTTCGTGCTCGGACGGCCGGTTGCGGCCGAGCGCCCCGTCGGAGCGGGCGCGGAGATAGGTGTAAATGTCCGGCAGGTAGCAGGTGACGTTCTTGTTCTCGCCGAAGGCGGGCATCACCAACTCCTGCGAGGCGTTCACGTCCCTCTTGCCGCCCACGACGATGCCGGCGAACTGCGCGTAGTCCATGCCCTTGAGGGCGTCGACCAGCGACGGCGCGTAGGTCGATCCCAGCCCGTCGGGGCCGTGGCAGGCCATGCAGTTCGCGCTGTATCGGACGTAGCCGGACATGGTGTACCAGTCGACCATCTTGCCGCCGTCCGTGACGTGGTAGGTCGGGTTACCGTTCTTGTCGGTGTACTGACCGTCCTGGACCTTGGCCGGCTGCGTCGGCCCCTCGCTCTTCAGGTCGGTCGCGGGCGGGGCGGTGGTCGGAGCCGCGGCGGAGGCCGGCAGCATCCCCAGGGTTCCCGCTGCGAGCCCGGCCAGGACGAGGCCGGCCACTCTGTCTGCAACGCAACGCATACGTCTTCCTCCTGCCGCCCACAGGCTTCTTCTTGGTGGCGCGGTGCCGGGATAACGGCGGATCTCGTCGGAGAACACCTTGAGGCGCCTTCACGTTTTCGCGCACGGCCGGTGAGCGTCACGATGACCGGCCGAGAGTGCGCTTATCCGCGTTGCGCACAGCATTAACCTTTTGTTAATCGGCGGATTGCCGCCGGCCCGCCGGCGTGAGAGCTTTCGTTAACGAGAGCTTAACGGTTGGGTCCCGGCGATGCGGTTCGCGGTTTCCATGATGCAGGGCCTGGTCAAGGGACCCGCCTCGCGTCGGCTCTCCCGGAGCCGCCGGGCGGCCCTGGCTGTCCTCGCCGTCGCGGGGCTCGCCGCCCCGGCCCAGGCGCAGACGCTGGCGAGCCTGCCCACCGAGGCCGGCGCCCGGGTGCAGGGCGATGCCAAGCCGATCGCGGCGTGGGTGACGTTCTGCCAGACCTACGCGGCGGAGTGCGCGCTGGACCGGGGCGAGCCGGCCCGGATCAGCCTGACGCCGGCGACCTGGGCGACGATCGTGTCGGTGAACCGGCGGGTCAACAAGGCGATCGAGCCGATGACCGACCAGGACCACCTGCACGTGGCCGACCGCTGGGACCTGGCCGAGGACGGCATCGGCGACTGCGAGGACTTCCAGCTGCTCAAGCGCCACATGCTGGCCGAGGCCGGCCTGCCGCGGCGGGCGATGCGCATGACCGTGGTGATCGACGAGAAGGGCGAGGGCCACGCCGTGCTGACCCTGATCACCGACCGGGGCGACCTGGTGCTCGACAACAAGACCAGCGCGATCCTGCCTTGGCACAAGACCGGCTACGTGTTCATCAAGCGCGAGAGCCAGGACGCCGTCGCCTGGGTCTCCCTCGGCGGCGTCACCTCCCCGGTCACCACCGCAAACCGGTGAACAAGCCACGCGGCGAGCAGTGGAACCTCGGCCGCATGCGCCGTTCCTTAACGGATCGCTAACCCTGCGGCGCCACTCTGTCGGGTGACGGAGTGCCTTAACGATGCCGCGAGCCCGCCACGTGACGCCGGTCCCGCTTCTGGCGGTCGTCCTCGTCGCCGCCGCCTGCGGCACCGCCCGGGCCGCGAGCGAGACCGAAGCCCGCCACGCCGCGTGGCGCGACTGCGTCAGCCGCAACTTCCGGATCCAGGCCGCACTGACGGACCGGGATCTCGCCGCCGACGCCGCCTTCCGGGCCTGCCGGACCGCCGAGGACGCCTATCTCGCGACCCTCGCGGCCTCGCCGCTGCTCGACGACGAGGATGTCGGGCGCGCCCGGCCGCTCCTCGCCGGCCGGATGCGCGCTTGGCTGGTCGGCAACCGCGGCTGACGTCGGCGATTCCTGGCAGCGGCCATCGGGAAAGGACGTTTCCGCCAAGCGCGTGAGGTCGGCCAGCAAGGCAGCGTCGCGGGGGCCTGCCGCCTATGCCTTCAGGCGCGCCTTGATTCGCCGGGTCAGCCCGTCGCGGACGTCGCGGTAGGCGTCGAGGCGCTGCTCGCGCGAGGCGTCCTGCAGCAGCGTCGGGTCGGGAGTCGGCCAGTACTCGACATCGGCCGCGAGGGTGTGCGTCAGGTCCAGTGCCCGGTGGTGCGCCTCCGGCGCGAGGGTGATGATCAGGTCGAAGTTCAGGCCCTCCCAGTCCTCCAGCTCCTCCACGGTGCGCGGGCGGTGCCGGCTCGCGTCGATGCCGACCTCGTCGAGGGCGGCGACCATGAACGGGTCGGTGGGCTCGCCGGAGCGCACCCCGGCCGACTGCACGTAGGTGGACTTGCCGAAATAGGCGCGCGCGATCGCTTCCGCCGCCACGGAGCGCACGGCGTTGTAGTTGCACATGAACAGGACGGACTGCACCCGCCGCTTCTTCGGGGGCGCGTGGGGAAAAGGCTCGGGAGGAGGCTCGGGAGCGGGCTCAGCCATCGCCGGTCGGCGCGGAGGGCGCCTAACCCTTCCAGTGCAGCGCGAAGATCAGGGTGAACAGGCGGCGCGCCGTGTCGTGGTCGAGGTCGACCTTCCCCTCGAGCCGCTGCTTGAGCGTCTCGGACGCCTCGTTGTGCAGGCCCCGCCGACCCATGTCGATCGCCTCAATCTGCGACGGTGAGGCGGTGCGGATCGCGTTGTAGTAGCTCTCGCAGATCATCTCGTAGTCGCGGATCACCCGCCGGAACGGCGTGAGCGACAGGAGGTGCGTCATCACCGGCTCACCGTCCACCGTGGTGATGGCGAAGGACAGCTTGTTCTCGACGAGTCCGAGCGTGAGCGCGTAGGGGCCCTCCCGCCCGGGGATGGTGAAGGAATTGTCCTCCAGGATGTCGAACAGGGCGATCGCCCGTTCGTGCTCCTGATCCGGATTGCCGCGGGCGATGGACCCCTCGTCCAGGCTCACCTTCGCGAGGCGGTTCGGCCCGCGCTGCTTCTCCGCCATCCCCAAAACCTCACAGGTTCAACCGGATCGCGACGGAGCGGGCATGCCCCTCCAGGCCCTCGGACCGGCCGAGGTTTATCGCTGCCGGGCCGAGCGCCCGCAAGCTCTCCGGCGTGCAGGCGAGGATCGTCGTCCGCTTCATGAAGTCGAGCACGCCCAGCCCGGACGAGAATCGGGCGGAGCGCGCGGTCGGCAGCACGTGGTTGGGGCCGCCGACATAGTCGCCGATCGCCTCCGGCGTGTGCGAGCCCAGGAAGATCGCGCCGGCATTGCGGACCTTGGCGGCGAGCGCCTCCGCGTCCTGCGTCTCGATCTCCAGGTGTTCGGGGGCGAGGCGGTCGACCAGGGGCACGGCCTCGTCGAAGGTGCGGACCCGGATGACGGCGCCGTAATCGCGCCAGCTCGCCCGGGCGATCTCCTGACGGGGCAGGGTGGTGAGGGCGCGCTCGACCGCCGCCTCGACGGCGCCGGCGAGTTCGGCGCTGTCGGTGATCAGGATCGCCTGGGCGGCCACGTCGTGCTCGGCCTGGGCCAGGAGGTCGGCGGCGATCCAGTCGGGGTTGGCGTGGCCGTCCGCCAGGATCAGCACCTCGGAGGGGCCGGCGATCATGTCGATCCCGACCTGGCCGAAGACCCGGCGCTTGGCCGCCGCCACCCAGGCGTTGCCGGGCCCGACGACCTTGGCCACGGGGGCGATCGTGGCGGTCCCGTAGGCGAGGGCCGCGACCGCCTGGGCGCCGCCCACCCGGTAGACCTCGTGGACGCCGGAGAGCTGCGCGGCGGCCAGGACCAGCGGGTTCATCTGGCCGTCCGGGGTGGGCACCACCATCACGAGGCGCGGCACCCCGGCGACGCGCGCCGGCAGCGCGTTCATCAGCACCGAGGAGGGATAGCTCGCGGTGCCGCCCGGGACGTAGAGGCCGACCGATTCCAGCGCGGTCCAGCGCCAGCCGGCCGTGACGCCGAGGGCGTCGGTGGCCCGGTGATCCGCGGGCCGCTGCGCCCGGTGGAAGCTCTCGATCCGCTCGGCGGCGAGGCGCAGGGCCTCCAGCGAGTCCGGCGGGCAGGCCGCGACGGCCGCTTCGATCTCCGCGTCCGTGACCCGCAGCTGCGCGGCGGAGAAATCGGCGCCGAGCCGGTCGAACCGCCGGGTGAAATCGACCAGCGCCTCGTCCCCGCGGGCGACGACGTCGGCGATGATGCCGCGCACCGCCTCGTCCACATCCTCGGCGATCTCGCGCTTCACCGTGAGGAGGCGCGCGAAGGCGGCGGCAAAATTCGGATCGCTGCTGTCGAGCCGGACCATCGGGAAGCCTTCTGTCTCGCGTCAGGCCGCCGAGCCGGCGGCCGTATCGGTGTCGATGTCGTGCCCGGGACGGTTCGCCGATTCCCAGACCGGGCCGAGATCCTTCATCCGGACCTCGATGCACTCGACCTCCAGCCGCAGGGCCGCGCCGCCGGAGAAGACGAGGTCGATGTGCCCGGAGGGCGCGTCCGTCGGCTCGAAGGTGAGGGCGAGCAGGCTCATCGGCGTCGCATCGTCCGGCTTCAGGCCGCGGCTCTTCACGCCCAGCACGCGCTCGATGTGCAGGCCGGCGAGGCGCCGGCGCGGCGGGGCGCCAGGCGTCCAGTCGAAGCGGCGCACCGCCATGAGGAAGCGGTGCTCGCCGGCGAGGAAGGTCAGGTCCTGAGGTCGCAGGATCGCGTCCTGCAGATGGGCCGAGATCACGGTCAGGTCCTCGGTGTCGAGGGCGGCGAGCCTGAGCAGCTCCATGCAGAGGGTCCTCGGGGAATACGGGGCGCGGGTCGGGCGGCGAGGGCCGGTCCGCGGCACGGCGTAGGTAGCGGCGCGGCCCCGTTCGGGCAACGGCTGGTCTGGGGATCGCGATCCCGGCCGGGCACAGGCTCGGGCCAGCGTCGCCGTTTAGACGCGCCGGCGGTCGAGCCGGGGCAGGGTCTCATATGGCGGCACTCACCGAGCGCGCGGTTGTGGCGGTGCTGGCCGTCGGACTGCAGGCGGCCGGACCCGCCGTCGCGCAGGTCGGTCCGGAGGCGCGGCCCTACATCTACGGTCGTCCGGCACCGGATCGGGATCTCTACGCACCGCCGCCGCCCGGCGGGCGTCCGCCGCCTCCGCCCGCGGATGACGGGTATGGCTGGCGTCCGCCCCCGCCGCCAGTCGACGATGCGTACGACAGGCGCGGCCCGCGCTGGCGCGGCGACTTCGAGCGCCGGTGGGACGACAGCGTCTGCGTGACGGCCCGCGGCACGTGCAGGGTGCGCCCGGGGCCTCCCGACGCGCCCTGCGGCTGCGAGATCCCCGGCTTCGGCTACAGGCGCGGGCAGATCGAGGACTGAGCCTCGGGCGCTGCCGCGCGCCGGCCCGTTCGGACCGAGCGCTGCCGCTCAGGCCCGGACGCGCTCGATCTGCGCGCCGCACCGGCCGAGCTTGGCCTCCAGCGCCTCGAACCCGCGGTCGAGATGGTAGACCCGGTTGATCTGGGTCTCGCCCTCGGCGGCGAGGCCCGCGATCACCAGGGAGACCGAGGCGCGCAGGTCGGTCGCCATCACGGGGGCGCCCTTCAGCCGGTCCACGCCCTCGACGATGGCGAGGTCGCCCTCCAGGCGGATCTTCGCGCCGAGGCGGGCCAGCTCCTGCACGTGCATGAACCGGTTCTCGAAGATGGTCTCGCGGATATGCGACTGGCCCTTCGCCAGCGTCATCAGCGCCATGAACTGCGCCTGGAGATCCGTGGGGAAGCCCGGGAACGGGTCGGTGGTGACGTCGACCGCCGCGATGCCGGCGCCGTTGCGGCGCACTCGGATCCCGCCCTCGACCTGCGTGATCTCCGCGCCCGTGGTCGTCAGGACGTCGAGGGCCGAGTGGAGCAGGTCGGCCCGGGTATCCTTGAGCACGACGTCGCCGCCGGCCATCGCCACCGCCATGGCGTAGGTGCCGGTCTCGATCCGGTCGGGCAGGACCTCGTGGCGGGCGCCGTTCAGGCGGGCCACGCCCTCGATCTCGATGCGCGGCGTGCCGGCGCCGCGGATCTTGGCGCCCATCTTGTTCAGGCACTCCGCGAGGTCGACCACCTCCGGCTCGCGGGCGGCGTTCTCGATCACCGTGGTCCCGTAGGCCAGGGCGGCGGCCATCAGCGCCACGTGCGTGCCGCCCACGGTCACCTTCGGGAAGGCGAACTCGGCGCCGCGCAGGCCGTTCTTGGTCCTGGCGACGACGTAACCGGCGTCGATCTCGATCTCGGCCCCGAGCTTCTCCAGCGCCATGATCAGCAGGTCCACCGGCCGGGTGCCGATGGCGCAGCCGCCGGGCAGCGAGACCTTGGCCTCGCCGAACCGGGCGAGCAGCGGCGCGATCACCCAGAAGCTCGCCCGCATGGTCGAGACCAGCTCGTAGGGCGCCGTGGTGTCGATGACATTCGAGGCGGTGAGCCGGATCGTCTGGCCCGTCTCGGTGGTCTGACCGGGGCGCTTGCCCACGACCATGTGGTCCACGCCGTGGTTGCCGAGGATCCGCGTCAGCGCGGCGATGTCGGCGAGCCGCGGCACATTGATCAGCTCCAGCGTCTCGCCGGTGAGCAGGCTCGCGATCATCAGCGGCAGCGCCGCGTTCTTGGCGCCCGAGATCGGGATCACGCCGTTGAGCGGCGCGCCGCCGGTGATGTGGATGCGGTCCATCGTGTGTCCTCGGGCGGCGCACCCGCGAGGGCGCGCGGCCGGCCGTGCTGATCGCGGGCGCGGCAGCGCCCAGGCTTGGCCGTGCCCTATAGACCGGATTTGTCGGAATCAGGACCGTTTCCGTCCGATTCCCGCGCGCAGGACTGATCCGCGCCGGGAGACGGTCTTCCTTCGGCCCGCCCGCGGCCCTGCGCCTTGCGGCGGCGCAGGTTCTGGCGCAGCGCGGCCTTGAGGCGCTCCGCCCGCTCGTCCCTGGAGTCCGTCACGGCGCGACCCTTGGTCGCCGCAAGGTCGGGGCCGCGCGGTCCACGCCGGACGAGCCATCTGCGGTCGGAGACATGAGCTGTTGCAGGGGGCGGGAGCCAAGTTCGGGTCGGAAGAACGTGCCGGACGCTAGCGGGTTCACGCGGGCCTCTCAACGGATGCAACGCTGCGATGTCGGACCCTTACCTTGAACCAGTTCCAGATCCGCGCGTATCTTGCGGCCCTCACGCGAAGGACTGGACCGAGGCCGGACCTCGATCGCGGGCCTGAGACGCCGCTCACGCGGTGTCGCCCGCGCGGCCGAACACGCGAAGGACGCTCGATGACCGTCACCCGGATGCCCAGCACGATGCTCGCCCAAGCGGGATCGACGCGCGCCGGATCCGGCTACGAGCGCTACTTCCGCGGGGCCCTGGATCAGCTGCACGGGGAACGGCGGTACCGGGTGTTCGCCGACATCGAGCGGATCTCGGGGCGTTTCCCGACCGCCAAGTGGCGCCAGCCGGACGGCAAGACCACCGAGATCACCGTGTGGTGCTCCAACGACTACCTCGGCATGGGCCAGCACAAGGACGTGGTCGCCGCCATGACCGAGACCGCCGCCCGCTGCGGCGTCGGCGCCGGAGGCACCCGCAACATCGCCGGTAACACCTCGCCGCTGGTCGACCTGGAGCGCGAGCTCGCCGACCTGCACAGCAAGGAGGCCGGTCTCGTCTTCACCTCCGGCTACGTCTCGAACCAAGCCGGCATCTCGACCATCGCCAAGCTGATCCCCGACTGCCTGATCCTGTCGGACGCCTTCAACCACAACTCGATGATCGAGGGCGTGCGCCATTCCGGGTGCGCCAAGACGATCTTCCGCCACAACGACCTCGCCCATCTCGAGGAGCTGCTGCGGCAGGCCGGCGACCGGCCCAAGCTGATCGTGTTCGAGTCGGTCTACTCGATGGACGGCGACGTGGCGCCGATCGGCGCGATCTGTGACCTGGCCGAGCGCTACGGCGCGATGACCTACCTCGACGAGGTCCACGCCGTCGGCCTGTACGGCCCGCGCGGCGGCGGCATCGCCGAGCGCGACGGCGTCATGCACCGGGTCGACGTGATCGAGGGGACGCTGGCCAAGGGCTTCGGCTGCGTGGGCGGCTACATCACCGCCTCGGCGGCGATCTGCGACGCGGTGCGCAGCTTCGCGCCGGGCTTCATCTTCACGACGGCGCTGCCGCCGGCGGTGGCTGCGGCGGCGCGGGCGTCGGTGCGCTACCTGAAGCGCTCGAGCGCGGAGCGCGAGGCGCACCAGCGTCAGGCGGCGGCCACGAAGGCGGCGCTGAGCGCGGCGGGGCTTCCGGTCCTGGAGACCGAGACGCACATCGTGCCGGTGATGGTCGGCGATGCCGAGCTGTGCAAGGCGGCGGCGGACCATCTGCTGGAGCACCACGCGATCTACATTCAGCCGATCAATTACCCGACGGTGCCGCGCGGGACCGAGCGGCTGCGGATCACGCCGTCGCCGTTCCACGACGCGGCGCATATCGAGCGCCTCGCCGCGGCGCTGGGCGAGACCTGGCAGGCCCTGGACCTGCCCCGCGCCGGCACTGTCTTCGTCGAGGCCGCGGAGTAGGATCCGCGCCGCCGTCCCGGCCGGGCCGTGTTGCGGGCGCCCGTCTTTGCGAGCGGAGCAAAGCAACCCAGGGATGCCACATCCGCGGCCGGCCTGCTGCCCTGGATTGCTTTGCTCCGCTCGCAAAGACGGGCGCGCCGGTATGCTGAGGCCGGCCTGACCGCGCCGGCTCCGCGCTGAGGCAGCGGCCCGCAGCGCTTCCATGTCCCGTCCCCATCTCGTCTTTTCCGGCGCCGACCTGTAACGACGGCGCCAATCCTCATCCGCGAAAAGTCCGCCTATGATCTCCTCACCCCTCATGACCGTCATGGTCGATGCCGTGCGCAAGGCCGCGCGCGGCCTGCGCCGCGACTACGGCGAGGTCGAGAACCTGCAGGTCTCGCGCAAAGGTCCGGGCGACTTCGTCTCCGCGGCCGACCGCAAGGCCGAGGAGGTGCTGCGCGACGCCCTGATGAAGGCGCGTCCGGGCTACAGCCTCGTCCTCGAGGAGAACGGGATCATCGAGGGGACCGACAAGAGCCACACCTGGCACATCGATCCCCTCGACGGCACGTCGAACTTCCTGCACGGCGTGCCGCATTTCGCGGTCTCGGTCGGTCTCGAGCGCGAGGGCCAGATCGTGGCCGGCGTGATCTTCGACCCGATCAAGGACGAGCTGTTCGTCGCCGAGCGCGGCAAGGGCGCCTATCTCAACAACCGGCGCCTGCGCGTCTCCGGCCGCCAGGACATGGCGGACGCGCTGGTGGGCTACGGCACGCCCTATCTCGGTCGCGGCAGCCACCCGCGCCTCTTGCGCGAGCTCGGCGCCGTGATGGCGGTGGCCGGCGGGACCCGCCGGATGGGCTCGGCGGCCCTCGACATGGCCTACGTGGCCTGCGGCCGCCTCGACGCCTACTGGGAGCGCGACCTCCAGACCTACGACTTCGCCGCCGGCGTGATCCTGGTGCGCGAGGCGGGCGGCTTCGTGACCTCGGCGGACGGCGCGGCCGAGCCGCTGGCGCCCCGGTCGGTGGCCTGCGGCAACGAGGGGCTTCACCGGGACCTCGTCGCCATCCTCAAGAAGGTCCAGGCGGCCTGAGCCGCCACCGACTGGTCAGGCCGTCGGGCTTCTGCTTTAAGCCCGCGGTTCCCCACGGAAGGCCGAACGCATGGAAGCCCGCCGCCACGTCGCGCTGAAGGAATCGGTCCGCTCGATTCCCGATTACCCGAAGCCGGGGATCATCTTCCGCGACATCACCACGCTGCTGAGCGACCCGCGTGCCTTCCGGCGGGCGGTGGACGCCCTGGTGCATCCCTACGCCGGCGGACAGATCCACCAGGTGGCCGGCATCGAGGCCCGGGGCTTCATCCTGGGCGGGGCCATCGCCCACCAGCTCTCCTGCGGCTTCGTGCCGATCCGCAAGAAGGGCAAGCTGCCTCACAAGACTGTCTCGATGGCCTACGCCCTCGAGTACGGGACCGACGAGATCGAGATCCACGTCGACGCCGTACGGCCCGGCGACAAGGTGCTGCTGGTCGACGACCTGATCGCCACCGGCGGCACCGCGATCGCGGCCGTGAACCTGCTCCAGAAGATCGGCGCCGAGATCGTGGCCGCCTGCTTCGTCATCGACCTGCCCGAGATCGGCGGCGCGCAGCGCCTGCGCGACCTGGGCGTCGAGGTGCGCACCCTCATGCAGTTCGAGGGTCATTGAGCCCCGCGAAACGTTGACTTCGCGGGGCCCATCCGCCATAAGCCCGCCACTCGCGACGTGGCGCCCCGCATGGGCGCCCTTCGTGTTTGCAGACAACCAGGACGCGTGAAGGTCGGGTGCAGCAATAGCTGCCCGCGAGCGCGCCTCGACCTTTGAAGGCTCTGAGCCATGAAGAGAACCTACCAGCCGAGCAAGCTCGTCCGTAAGCGCCGTCACGGTTTCCGTGCGCGCATGGCCACCGCCGGCGGCCGCAAGGTCATCGCGCGCCGTCGCGCCCATGGCCGCAAGCGCCTGTCGGCCTGAGGCCTGATCCTCGCCGGCGCGGACGCTCCGACGCATCCGCGCCACGAGGCAAGTGGTATCGGCCGGGATCGAACCATCGATGGCGACGATCGAGCGGCTCAAGAAACGACCCGACTTCCTGGCGGCAGCCGAGGGGCGTCGCTTCCACACCGAGCGTATGACCGCGCAGGGGCGTCTTCGGAACCCCGACGTCTGCCCCGGCCTCCGTCTCGGTTTCACCATCACGAAGCGTGTCGGCCACGCGACGGAGCGCAACCGCATCCGCCGCCGACTCCGCGCTGCCGTGGGGTTGGTCGCGTCCGATCTGCCGAGCGAGCTCGCGGGCCTTCCGGCCGACATCGTGCTGATCGCCCGCCGCCCCGCCCTCGAAGCCTCCTTCGAGGCCCTCGCCGAGGATCTGCGCCGCGCGATTCCCGCGGTGACCCGCGCGGCCGCGCCCCGCGGGGACAGGTCACCCGGTCGATCCGGCGGCCGGCGCTCCAAGCCGGCTCCTGACACGGCCACTTCTCAGTCGTCCTCTCTCCCGCACGAAGCCGGCCGCGCCTCCGCGCAGGCGGCCCCACCCGGCGGTGCCGACATCGGCCCGTCGCAGGGGTGCGACAGAGATCCCCGAATCACAGGCGCGCGCAGGTCCCCCGGGGCCGGCGACGTTCCTGTTGCCACTCCGAACGCGTGCGGCGGTGTCCCTGATGGGCAATGACAAGACGAACATGTTCGTGGCCATCGGCCTGTCGCTGCTGGTGCTGCTCGGGTGGCAGTACTTCGTGGCCGGCCCGCGCATGGAGCAGCAGCGCCAGATCGAGGCGCAGAACAAGGCCGCGCAGCAGCAGCCCCCGGGCGTGACCCCGGACGGCGTGCCCTCGCCGTCCCCGAAGGAGGGTGGCCCGGCGGCCCCCGCGCCCGGCACGCTGCCGACCGCCCAGGGCGGCCCGGTCTCCCGCGAGGCGGCGCTGGCCCGCTCGCCGCGCGTCCGGATCGAGACCCCGGCGCTCTCCGGCTCGATCGCCCTGAAGGGCGGCCGCGTCGACGACGTCTCGCTCAGGAACTACCACGAGACCATCGACCCCAAGAGCCCCGAGATCGTGCTGTTCTCGCCGGCCGGGACCGAGACGCCCTACTACGCCGAGTTCGGCTGGGTCGGCGCCAATGCCGGTCCGCTGCCGACCAACGACACCCTCTGGACCAGCGACGGCAAGACACTGTCGCCCGGCATGCCCGTGACCCTGACCTGGGACAACGGCGCCGGCCTCGTCTTCAAGCGGATCATCGCGGTCGACGACAAGTACATGTTCACGATCCGCGACGAGGTCGAGAACAAGGGCTCGGGCGCCATCACGCTCTACCCGTACAGCCTCGTCTCCCGCTGGGGTAAGCCGCATACCCAGGGCTACTACGTCCTGCACGAGGGCATGATCGGCTATCTCGGCAACGACGGCCTGCAGGAATTCACCTACGACAAGCTCGCCAAGGAGGGCGCCTACGGCGGTGCCAACACCAAGGGCAAGGCCTGGAGCGGCGTGACCGGCGGCTTCGTCGGCATCACCGACAAGTACTGGGCGGCGGCCGCGATCCCCGATCAGGACGCGCCCTATACCGGCGCCTTCACCGACCGGACCGACGGTGCCACCAACGTCTACCAAGCCAGCGTGCGCGGCGATGCCGTGAATCTCGCGGCGGGCGCCTCGGCGACCGCGACGCAGCGGCTGTTCGCCGGCGCCAAGGAAGTCAACGTCATCAACAACTACGAGAAGGACCTCGGCATCAAGCACTTCGATCTGATGATCGATTGGGGCTGGTTCTTCTTCATCACCAAGCCGATGTTCCGGGCGCTAGACTTCTTCTACCACCTGTTCGGCAATTTCGGCGTCTCGATCCTGGTGGTGACCTTCTGCCTGAAGCTGCTGTTCCTGCCGATCGCGAACCGGTCCTACGTCTCCATGGCCAAGATGAAGGCCGTGCAGCCGGAGATGGCCGCCATCCGCGAGCGGTACAAGGACGACCGCATGAAGCAGCAGCAGGCCACGATGGAGCTGTACAAGAAGGAGAAGATCAATCCGGTCGCCGGCTGCTGGCCGGTGCTGATCCAGATTCCGGTCTTCTTCGCGCTCTACAAGGTCCTGTTCATTACCATCGAGATGCGCCACGCGCCGTTCTTCGGCTGGATCCGCGACCTCGCGGCGCCGGATCCGACGAGCATCGTGAACCTGTTCGGCCTGCTGCCGTTCCCGGCACCCGACTTCGTGCACCTGGGCGTCTGGCCGATCATCATGGGCATCACGATGTTCGTGCAGATGAAGATGAATCCCGCGCCGCCGGACCCGGTCCAGGCGCAGATCTTCACCTTCATGCCGATCGTGTTCACCTTCATGCTGGGCTCGTTCCCCGCCGGCCTGGTGATCTACTGGGCCTGGAACAACACCCTGTCGGTGATCCAGCAATACGTCATCATGCGCCGTAACGGCGTGAAGGTGGAGCTGTGGGACAACCTCCGCACCACGTTCAAGCGCGGCGGCACCAAGGCGGCCGCCACCAAGAGCTGACGGGCGAGACGCCGTGAGCGAGACCAACGACGACGCGGCCGACCTCCTCGAGGCCGGCCGCCTTCTCTTCGCCGGCCCGGCCGACTTCTACGCGGCCGCCCAGATCCTCGACCGGCTGCCGCCCATGGAGGGCGTCGAGATCGCCTTCGCGGGGCGCTCGAATGTCGGCAAGTCGAGCCTGATCAACGCGCTCACCGGGCGCAACACCCTGGCGCGGACCTCGCACACGCCGGGGCGGACGCAGCAGCTCAACTTCTTCCGGATCGGCGAGCGCCTGTCGCTGGTCGACATGCCCGGCTACGGCTACGCCGCCGTCGAGAAGGCCAAGGTCGAGGCGTGGACCCGGCTGATCCACGCCTACCTCAAGGGCCGCGCCAACCTCGCCCGGGTGTTCATGCTGATCGACGCCCGGCACGGCTTCAAGTCGATCGACACCGACGTCCTCGACGGCCTCGACAAGGCCGCGGTGAGCTATCAGGTCGTGCTGACCAAAGGCGATTCCCTCAAGAAGGGCGAGGTCGCGAGCCGCATCGCCGGGATCGAGGCGGGGCTCGCCAAGCGGCCGGCCGCCTACCCGCAGGTGATCCTCACCTCGAGCCGGGACGATTCCGGCGTACCGGATCTGCGCGCGGCCATCGCCAAGCTCCTGGCGGAGCGCGGCGCGTGAGACTCGCGGGTGTCGACCGCGCGCTCGCGGCGCTCGCCGCCCTGGCCGGGCTGCTCGGCGTCGCGCTGAGCGCCGCCGCGGCGCACATCCCCGGGGCGGACTCGCTGAAGACGGCGGCGCAGTTCCTGCTGTTCCACGCCCCCGCCATCCTGGCGCTGGTCGGTCTGGGGGCCGCGGGCCTCGTCCGGGCCGGTCTCGCGCGCGTCGCGGCCGGGCTGCTGGTCGCCGGCCTGATCCTGTTCTGCGGCGACCTCTCGGTGCGCGCGTGGCTCCAGCACGCGCTCTTCCCGATGGCGGCGCCCACCGGCGGCTTCGCCCTGATGGGCGGCTGGCTCACCGGGATCCTCTGCGCGCTGGTGCCCGCGCGACGCGGGGTCTGACAGGTCCGGCCGGCGGCCCGCGGGCCAGCGTCTTCGCGAGCGGAGCGAAGCAGTCCACGCAGCGCCGGGCCGCGCGATGCGGCGCTGCCCTGGGTTGCTTCGCTCCGCTCGCAAAGACGGCGCCGCCGCGCCCTATGATGCTCTCACCTGCAGGAACTCCAGGGCCGGCCCCTGCGCGTTCGAGAAGATCCCGGCGGTGAGCGCGCCGCCGTAGACGGCCGCGGTGTCGAGGTTGGTGCGGAACCGGCGCACTTCCGGGCGCCCGCTCCGCTGCGGCGTGTGGCCGTGGACCACGTGCCGTCCGAAATCGTGGTCGCCCTCGAGGAACGGCTCGCGGATCCAGAGGCGGTCGTGCGCGTCCGAGCCGAGGGCGTCCGTGCCGGGCCGCAGGCCGGCATGCACGTACCAGTGGGCGCCGTCACCGTGCAGCGTCGGGAGCGCCTCGATCCAGTCGAGGGTGTCCCGGGGGAGGCCGGCAGGATCCCGCGCGCCGAACGAATCGAGCGTCGCCTCGCCGCCGTTGTACATCCAGTGCGCGGCCGCGCTCTCCGTCTGGAGTGCGTCGAGCAGCATCCGCTCGTGATTGCCCATCAGGCAGACGACGCGCTCGGGCTCGGCCCAGTTCAGGCGACTCACGGTGCGGAGCACCGCAGCGCTGTCCGGGCCGCGGTCGATGTAGTCCCCGAGGAAGACCAGCCGGTGGGGACGGTCGCCCGCATGGTCGGCGATCCGCTCCAGCAGCGCGTCGAGGAGGGCCGCGCAGCCGTGGACGTCGCCGATCGCGTAGGTGAGGGGGCCGGAATCCATGCGCCATCGTCCACCGCGGCGCCGCGCTCCGCAAGGCCGCGCTGAGCGATGCGCTACGCCGCGAGGGCGCGCATCTCCGCGATGAGGTCCGACTTGCCCTCGAAGCCGATGCCCGGCAGGTCCGGCATGGTGATGTGGCCGTCCTCGACCCGCACCCCGTCGGGGAAGCCGCCGTAGGGCTGGAACAGGTCCGGGTAGCTCTCGTTGCCGCCGAGGCCGAGGCCGGCCGCGATGTTGAGCGACATCTGGTGCCCGCCATGCGGGATGCAGCGGGCGGGCGACCAGCCGAACTCGGCCAGAACGTCGAGGGTGCGCAGGTACTCCACGAGCCCGTACGACAGCGCGCAGTCGAACTGCAGCCAGTCGCGGTCGGGCCGCATGTTGCCGTAGCGCAGGAGATTGCGCGCGTCCTGGTGCGAGAACAGGTTCTCGCCGGTGGCCATCGGCCCGGGATAGTAGGGCGCGAGCGCCGCCTGGAGCGCGTAGTCGAGCGGGTCGCCCGCCTCCTCGTACCAGAACAGCGGGTACTGCCGCAGAATCCGGGCGTACGCGATGGCGGTCTCGAGATCGAAGCGGCCGTTGGCGTCCACCGCGAGACGGCCCCGTCCGTCGATCTCGGCGAGCACGGCCTCGATCCGGCGCCGGTCCTCTTCGAGCGGTGCGCCGCCGATCTTCATCTTCACGACGGTGTAGCCGCGGTCGAGATAGCCGCGCATCTCGGCGCGGAGGGCGGAATCGTCCTTGCCGGGATAGTAGTAGCCGCCGGCCGCGTAGACGAAGACCCGCGGGTCGGCGGCGACGCCCTTCCGCTCGGCGAGCATCCGGAACAGTGGCTTCCCGGCGATCTTCGCCGCCGCGTCCCAGATCGCCATGTCGAGGGTGCCCACAGCCACCGAGCGCTCGCCGTGGCCGCCGGGCTTCTCGTTGCGCATCATCGCGGCCCAGACCCGGTGCGGGTCGAGGTTGTCGCCCGCATCGACGAGGAGGCTGTCCCGGTCGGCCTCCAGGATCCGGTCGCGGAAGCGCTCGCGGATCAGGCCGCCCTGACCGTAGCGGCCGTTGGAGTTGAAGCCGTAGCCGACGACCCGCCGGCCGTCGCGGACCACGTCGGTGACCACCGCGACGAGGCTCGTGGTCATCTTCGAGAAGTCGATGTAGGCGTTGCGGATCGGCGATGCGATCGGCTTGGTGACCTCGCGGACGTCGACGATGCGCATGGCTCACTCTCCCCGGTGCGTCCCGGTGCCATAGCGTCGGCGGCCCCCGGTCAGCCAATGCCGTTTCCGGAGCGCGCGATGCGCGGGCGGCATCGGCCCCGTCCTGTCGGAGAGGCGCTATGGATCTGGACTGGGTGCGGGACTTCCTCGCGCTCGCCGAGCACCGGACCTTCTCGCGGGCCGCCGAGGTCCGGCACGTGACGCAGCCGGCCTTCAGCCGACGGATCCGCGCGCTCGAGGCGTGGCTCGGGACGCCGCTGTTCCTGCGGAGCGCGCAAGGGGCGCACCTGACCGCCGCCGGAACGGGCTTCCGCCCGCACGCCGAGGAATTGATGCGGGGCCTGGACCGGGCGTGCCGCGAGGCGCGGGCCGCGGGCGCGCGCGCGGATGCGAGCCTCGCGATCGCGGCCACGCACGCGCTGTCGTTCACGTTCTTTTCCGGCTGGATCCGCCGGCACGCACCCTTCGAGACGCTGGGCGCCCTCAACCTGATCTCGGACAGCATGGCGGCCTGCGAGGCGATCCTGCTGGCCGGCGAGGTGCAACTCCTCCTGTGCCACCACCGCGCGGACCTCCCCACGCCCCTGGACGATGGCCGCTGCGAGTCGGTCCGCGTCGGCGCGGACAGCCTCGTGCCGCTCTGCGCACCGGCGTCCGAAGGGGCGCCGCTCTGGCCCCTGACCGGGGCGGTCCGCTACCTCGCCTACGGCGAGGCCTCGGGGCTCGGCCGGATCCTGGCGGCGAGCGGGGTGGCGGCCGGCCACGAGCCGGCCTTCACGTCGCACTTGGCGGCGACGCTGATGACCATGGCCCAGGAGGGCGACGGTGTCGCGTGGCTCCCGGTGACGCTCGCGGAGGCGGCGATCGCCCGCGGACAGCTCGTGCGGGCAGGCCCGGAGGAGCTGGACGTTCCGGTGGAGATCCGGCTGTTCCGGACGCGCGAGGGCCGAGGCGGTGCGGCCGATGCCCTGTGGCGGCGCCTGCAGGCGCCCGAGGGCGCCCGGCCCGATCAGGCCTTCGCCACCCGGGCGTAGCGGCCGTCGTAGCGACCGGCCCGGATCTGCTCCAGGACCTCCGCCTCGCGGGCCGCCTGCGCCCGCACGGCGTCGAGCAGGGCGGCCGCGTCGCCGGGCGGGAACGACACGACGCCGTCGGCGTCGCCGACCACCACGTCCCCCGGGCTCACCGTCCAGCCGCCGACGCAGACCGGCACGTTGATCGCGCCGGGGCCCGTCTTGAACGGCCCCCGCGGCGTCGCGTCGCGGGCGTAGCAGGGGAAGTCCGCGCCCGCGAACGCCGCCGTGTCGCGCACGGCGCCGTCGATCACGAAGCCGGCCACGCCCCGGCTCTCCGCGATGGCCTTCATGATGTCGCCCACCAGCGCGCGGCTCGTGTCGCCGGCGCCGTCGACCACGATCACGTCGCCGGGGCGGACCTCTTCCAGTGCCTGATGGATGGCCAGGTTGTCGCCGCTCCGGACGCGGACCGTGAAGGCCGTTCCCACGAGCGTCCCGCCGCGATGGAACGGGCGCAGGCCGGCCAGGACCGGCATCCGCGCCAGGCAGTCGCTGATCGTGGCCGTCGAGACATCGCGGAAGGCCGCCAGCACGGCCGGGTCGACGGCGGGCGGCGGCGGATTGCGGGTGATGGCGGACATCGGCCTCGACGTCTCCCTGGCGTCAGCGCCCCCGCGGCATCGCGGCGAATCGGCGAGGGCCGGGGGATCCTGCCCCAGGCCGCGGCCGATGTCGCGATGGAACCCCGGCCCGGTCAGTGATCTGCCGCCGGGACCGTGCCCGCGCCGCCGCCGGTCGCGAGCTTGCGACGGGCATCGGCCTGACCGCTCGTCGCACCGAAGTAGCTGGCCGAGTCGCCGAGCTGCACCGACGGCTGGCAGCCCGGCGTGCACGACAGGGATTCCCGATCGAGACCGCGCTGCACCGTGATCGTCGAGTCCCGCGACGCCTCGACCCGGATGGTCGTCTCGGCGATCATGGCGCCGCCGTTGTCGAGGGCGATCAGGTTGGTGGAGCCGAAGCTCTTGCCGGTGAGCACGAGGACGCCGTTCTTCTGCGGCGTCACCTCGGCGATGATCGGGTTCCCGACGATGACGGTCGACGTCTTCTCCGGCAGGCGGAGCACCTTGGCGTTGTCGACGAGAACGGTCACGACGGGCAGCAGATCGGGCTGGCCGGCCGCGGCCGCGGCGCCCGTCAGCAGGACGACGAGGCCGGCGCGGCCCGCGATCGACAGGGTGCGACGCATCGGGGTTCCTCAAGACGGCGGGCGGTCGAAGAGAGCCTACCCGAGGCCCGAGGCTAGCGCGGAACCCGTGAAGGAAGCGCTAAGCAAGACCAAGTCGCGGCACTGTGCCGTATCGGTGAAACCCAACCTTCACCAAACTCGCAGCGAGACAGCCTTTTAGGTCGGTGCGGGATCGATTTAACCGATTTTCAAGGCGTAATCGGCAGTCTGTGCAGGCCGCCGATCGAGACCTGAAAATTCTTCATCGGGCATCGCGCAAGTTTTATCTCGCTCTGTGTTGATCGAAGGATCACCCTCTATGAAGACCCTGTTCACGCGTTTTGCTTCGGACGAGTCCGGCGCCACCGCGATCGAGTACGGCATGATCGCGGCCCTCATCGCCGTGGCCATCATCACCGCCCTGAAGACGGTCGGCACCAGCCTGACCAGCAAGTTCAGCCAGATCTCCGGCAACCTGAACTGATCGAGACCCGTCCGATCTGCGGCAGGTTCGAGACATCCCGCTTCTCCTCGCAACCCGGAGAGAGGCGGGGGTTCCCGGCCTGCCGGGATCGCCGTTGTTCGCGGCGGCGCTCGCCGCCCGGCACATCCGAGGTCCGGACCGGCCGGCACTCCGCCGGGGCGGACCGTATTGTGTGACGCGACAGGCTGCGACGAGATGGGCGCCGAGATGGTCGGTTCAGCGACGGCAAGCCTGGGACTGGCGGGTCTGGGCCCGGCCGGTTTCGGTCTCCTGATCCTGTTTCCCTTCCTGATGGCCTACGCGGCCGCCAGCGACCTGCTCACCATGCTGATCCCGAACCGGATCTCCCTCGCCCTCGTGGCCGGGTTCGCGCTGCTGGCCCTGACGAGCTCGATGAGCTGGACCGAGGTCGGCTTCCACTGCGCCGCCGGTGCGGTCGTCCTGCTCGTCACGTTCACGCTGTTCGCCTTCGGCGTCATCGGCGGCGGCGACGCGAAGCTCGCGGCCGCCACGGCCCTGTGGCTCGGCTTCGACGGCCTCGGCGACTACCTCCTTGTGGCCTCGGTGTTCGGCGGCGCCCTGACCCTGGCGATCCTGTTCGCGCGGACGCACCCGCTGCCCGGCCGGATCGCGCGCATGCCGTTCGCCCTGCACCTGCACGACGCCAAGACCGGGATCCCGTACGGGATCGCGCTGGCCGCCGCCGCGCTCCTCGTCCTCCCCGAGACCGACGTCTGGACCCGGGCCCTCGCCAGCTGAGGCCGCCGCGGCGATTCAGAGACGCGGGATCTGGAGCCCCGGGCCCGGCCCAGCTAGAAGTCGCGCATGCCCCTCGCGCTGCTGCGTCGCCCCGATCCCGATCATCTTGAGGTCCAGCACGAGGGGGCCAGCCTCCGCATCGCCCTCCGTCGGCGGCCGACCGCGCGCCGCATCACGCTCCGCGTGTCGGCCGCCACCGGCGAGGCCGTGATCACCCTGCCGAGCCGCACCGCCATCAACACGGCGCAGCGCTTCGCGGCGAGCCACGCGGAGTGGATCGCCGCGCGCCTGGCGCGCGTGCCGACCCGCGTGCTCTTCGAGCTCGGAGCCAGCCTGCCGCTCCGCGGTGAGCCCCACCGGATCAGCCAGCGCGGCACCCGGAGCGGTCCCGTCCGCATCGAGCCCGTCGAGGGGGAGGCGGTGCTGTCGGTGTCGTGCGACGCCGCCCACGTGGCGCGCCGGGTCCGCGACTTCCTGGCCCGCGAGGCCAAGCGCGACCTGACCGAAGCGATCGAGCGCTACGCGGCGCGGCTCGGGCAGCGGCCAGTCCGGGTCACGCTGCGCGATACCCGCAGTCGCTGGGGATCCTGCACGGCCCGCGGCGAGCTGAACTTCTCGTGGCGCCTGATCCTCGCGCCGCCGATGGTGCTCGACTATCTGGTCGCCCACGAGATGGCGCATCTGCGCGAGATGAACCACTCTCCGCGCTTCTGGGCGCTGGTGCAGGCGCTCTGCCCGAACACCGACGCTGCCGAAGCGTGGCTCAAGCGCCACGGCACCGGCCTGCATCGCTACGGCTGAGCCGACCTCAGACCCGCATCAGCCCCGCCTCAGCCCTTGACGCGGAGCACCCGCTGGCGCGCCACGGCATCCGCCGGCCAGCTCGGGCGGGGATCGACCTGCCCGGGGCTGAGGGTGCGCGGCGCGACGCTGTCGCAGATCTCCCGCTGGCGGATGATCACCGGGTTGCCGAACTCGTCCCGGCGGCGGACCAGGCCGCCGTCCCTGCAGTAGCCGGCGATGGCCGCCTGACCGTTGCGGCGGCCGTACGGGTTCGCCGCCACGGGCGGATGCTCGATCACCAGCGTGTCCGAGTGGTTCAGCGAGCGTTCGATGTAGGTAGTCTCTCCGACCGGCAGGGACTGGGCTCCCGCCTGCGCGAGGGTGGCCACCAAGCAGGCGGCCGAGAGAGTGAGCGGGCGCATCACGGCGTCAAAATCCGGCGCTGGAGGAGTGTTCGAACACAATCTAGGCCGCTGAAACCGTTACGGGTAGCGCCGACGCGCAACACCGCGCCCGCATCGCTTGACAGCGCGGGGCGGACCATGGTCGGAACACGCCCGATTGTACGGCTCCCGCCGGTCCTCGGCCGGAGCGTTCCGAAGGGATCGGTGGTGCCGCTTCACGCGAGGCTCGTTCGTTTCCGGCGCGCCGCGCTGCCGGTTCTCCTCGCCCTCGTCGCGGCGGCACTGGCGCCCGCCGGGCCGGCCGCGGCTCAGGGCATGGTGCGCAAGACCTTCGACGATTGGCAGCTGCGCTGCGAGACGCCGGCCGGCGCGAAGGCCGAGCAGTGTGCCCTCGTCCAGTATCTCGCCGCCGAGGACAGACCCAATCTGACCCTCGTGGTCATCGTCCTCAAGACCGCCGACAATCGCGGTTACCTGCTGCGGGTGGTGGCGCCGCTGGGCGTTCTCCTGCCTTCCGGACTCGGCCTGAAGATCGACCAGACGGATATCGGCCGCGCCGGCTTCGTCCGCTGCCTCACCACCGGGTGCGTGGCCGAGGTCGTGATGGATGACGGGCTGATCCGCCAGTTCAAGAACGGCACGCAGGCCACCTTCATCGTGTTCCAGACGCCCGAGGAGGGCGTCGGCATCCCGCTGTCGATGAAGGGCTTCGCGGCCGGGTTCGACAGCCTGAAATGACGGTGCGGTTCGGGAGCCGTGCGATGATCGGACATCGGAACAGGAGCCTCACGCGGTCCCCGGACATGGCCCGGCGCCGGACCGTCGCTCTCCGGCTCGGCGGCTTTGTGCTCGCCGCGTCGCTCGCCGCCCCGGCCCCGGGCCGGGCCGAGGAGGGCAACATCTTCTCCAACCTGTTCAAGTACGGCGGCACGACGGTCCCGCCGTCGCAACCCGAAGCCCTCGACCCGGCCTATTGCCCGACGGTCGAGGTCGCCGAGGGCGGGGCCGCCTCGCGCACGCTCGCGGGCGACACGGTGCGCACCCAGTTCTCCCTCGGCCGTCTCGCCCGCGAATGCACGCGGCGTCAGGACGGCTCGATCACCGTCAAGGTGGGCGCCGAGATCAACGTCCTGCTCGGGCCGGCGGGCGCGCCGGGCCGGTTCGATGTGCCGGTGACGTTCCAGATCCGCCACGACGGCAAGACCGTCTCGAGCCGCACCGAGCGGGCCGGCGTGATCGTCGGGCCCGGAGAGGCGCAGGGCTTCGCCACGGTCGTGGCCGACGAGCTGCAGGTTCCGGCCGCCATGACGGCCGATTACGACATCGCGGTGGGTGTCGGGACCGGCAAGGGTGCGGGCGGCAAGACCGCCGCGAAACCGCGCCGCCGCAAACCGGCTGTCGCCGCGGCGCCACCCGGCGGAGGCGACGCTGCCCAGTGACGCCGCGGCGCGCCTCGGCGATCCGACCCCGCTGATTGCCCGGACCGGCCGCGACAGGCTCTGGCTCGGCCGGAAGACCCGGTTCCGGCTGGAATCCACGGACGATCCCGTCTTCGATCGCCGCCTCGTGCTCCCGGACCATCCCGCCGGCTGGATCGTGCTGAGCTATGCCGGCGATCCGACGAATGCGCCCCGGCGCCCGATCCTCCGCGTCCTGCGAGGGCCTGACGAGACGGTCCAGGACTTCCTCCTGCCGGGAGCCGCGCAGGGGCTCGCCCACTGGCTCGGGCTGATCCCCTCCGATACCCGGGAGATCCGTCTCTCTGCCGGTGCGGACTTCGCCCTCGAGCGGGTCGGCGCCCGGCGCGAGGTCGAGGTGCTCGCGCAGTGCCTCCTGCGCAGGCCCTGGCGCTGTGTCTCCGCCCTCTACGAGCGCGCCCGCGGCTCGGAACGGCGCTACCGCGACATCCTGCGCGGCGCCTGCGCGGTGACCCCGATGGCCCGGTTCCCGGCCTGGGCCGCCGCCCGGACCCGGCCCGCCCGCGTCGCGCCCTCCGCCCTGCGGATCCGCTGCGTCGTTCTCGCGCGAGCCGAGGACGCGGCGCCGCTGTCGGCCACGCGCGACGCGCTGAACGCGCAGACGCACCGCCCCGACTCGATCCAGGTCGCGTGGGCGGGGACGCCGCCCGCATCGGTCGACGGGCCGCTGTCGCATCGAACCTGGGATGCGGCTTCCGGCTTCGACGAACTTTCCGGCAAGGCGGACGCCCTGTGCCTGCTGCGCCCCGGCGACGTCCCGGAGCCGGAGGCCCTGGCGCTGCTGGCCCAGGCCCTGTCGGGAGCGGACATCGCCTACGGCGACGCGGTCGGCCCCGACGGTCGCCCGCAATTGAAGCCGGACTGGAGCCCGGACCTCGCCCTGGCGACCGGCTATCCCGGGTTTCCCCTGCTCCTGTCGCGGGCGTGGCTGGCCGCGGCCATGGCGCGCCCGGTCGGCCCGATGGCCGCGCTCGCGCCGGCCATCGCGATCGCGGCGATGAGCACCGCCGCGCGGGTGGCGCATGTCCCGCGGATCCTCGCCCGCACCGCCGGAGACGGTCTCGACCCGTCGGCCCGGGCCGCGGCCCTGGACGCGCACCGGTCCGGACAGCCGCTGTTCCGCGCCGGGATCCACGACGGTGCCGTTCGCCTCGCGTGGCCCCTGCCGGATCCGGTGCCGCTGGTGAGCGTCGTCATCCCGTCGCGCGACCGCCTCGACCTGATCACCCGCGTCTGCCGCGGGGTGCTCCACGAGACAGCCTACGCGGCGATCGAGCTGATCATCGTCGACAACGGCTCCACCGATCCAGCGGTGCTCGACCACTACGCGACCCTGCGCGGCGATCCGCGCGTCCGGATCCTCATGGACCCGCAGCCCTTCAACTTCGCCGCGATGGTCAACGCCGGCGTCGCCGCGGCGTCCGGGACGATCGTCGTCCTGCTGAACAACGACGTCGCCGTGCTGGAGCCGAGCTGGCTCGAGGCCATGGTCCGGCAGGCGTACCGACCGGAGGTCGGCGCCGTCGGGGCGAAGCTTCTCTACGGCGACGGCACGCTGCAGCATGCCGGCGTCGTCGTCGGACTCGGCGGCCGGGCCGGCCACATCCTGCGCCGCCGGCCCGGTGACACGCCCGGCCATCTCGGCCAGCTGCGGGTGGCGCACGAGGTCTCGGCGGTGACGGCCGCCTGCCTCGCCGTCGCGCGGGAGAAGTATCTGGCGGTGGGCGGCTTCGACGCCGAGGCATTCCCGGTCGACTTCAACGACGTCGATTTCTGCCTCCGCCTCGGCGCCGCCGGCTGGAAGACGGTCTGGACGCCGGCCGCGACGCTGGCCCATCTCGAATCCGTCAGCCGCGGTCCGTCCGTCGGGGCCAAGCGCGCCCGCTTCGAGCAGGAGGCCGCCCGCTTCTCCGAGCGCTGGCGGGCCGCGATCCGGCACGATCCGTTCTACCACCCCGCCCTGTCGGTCACGACGTTCGGCGAGGACCTGGAATGACGTCGCGGTCGGACGGTGCATCGGACGGCGCGTCGGGCCACGATGCCGCGACCTATCTCGGACCGTCGCGCCGCTCCTGGCGCGCGCTGGTGGGCGCGACGCGCCAGCTCCTCGCGCATCCCCGGGCGGCGGCCGCGATCCTGCGCGCGCGCGTGACGGGTAAGCGCCTGCGCGCCCGGCAGGCGCTCGCCGCCCTGATCGGGATCGACCATCGGCTCGCCCTGCCGCCCGGGATCCTCGACCGCTTCCCCTCCGCGCCGGCCGGTCCAAGAGACGCGATCCGCCTGATCGGCGACGGGGTCCTCGTCGCCGGTGCGCCCGGCCGGATCGCCGCCGCGTTCGCGCGCGAGCCCGACCTGCAGGCGCTGTACGGCGACGCCTTGGTGCAGGAGAGACCCGGCGGCGCGGTGCTGCCGCTTCTGCCGCCGGTCTTCGACGCCGACCGGCTCGCGGCCCTCGATTATCTCGGACCCGTGCTGGCCTGCCGACGCGGCGCCCTCGAGCCCGGCGACGATCCCGGCAGTCCCGCCGAGGCCGCATTCCGCATCGCGGAGCGCTTCGGTCCCGGCGCCATCGGCCACCTGCCGGAGATCCTGTCGGTCCGGCGCGGCGCCTCGACCGCGACGCGGGGCGGCGAAACCGGGCGCGTCCCCCACCACGCGCTGGTGCGCGATCACCTCGACCGGACAGGGCGGGAGGGCGTTGGCGTGGCCGTCGGGCTCGACGGTCTCGTGCAGGTCGAGCATCCCCTGCCGGACGAGCGGCCCTTGGCGAGCCTCATCGTGCCGACCCGCGATCGCCTGGATCTCCTGCGCCCCTGCCTCGAGAGCCTCCGAGGCTGCACCGACTGGCCGTCGACCGAGATCATCGTCTGCGACAACGACAGTCGCGAGCCCGAGACGCTGGCCTACCTGCGGGCGCTGGAGGGGGAGGGGAGGGGGCACGTCGTGCCCTGGCCCGGGCCGTTCAACTTCGCCGCGATGAACAACGCCGCCGCGGCCCGCGCCCGCGGCAGGCTGCTGGTCTTCGTCAACAATGACGTCGAGGCCTTCCGGCCCGACTGGCTGTCCCGCATGGCCCGGGAGGCCCTCCGTCCCGACGTGGGGGCGGTCGGTGCCAAGCTCCTCGACGGCGAGGGCCGGATCCAACACGGCGGCATCGTGCTCGGCACCGGCGGCCTCGTCACCCACGGGCACCGGCACTTTCCCGGCGATGCCCCCGGCTACCTCGGGGCCCTGCGCGTCACCCACACGGTGTCGGCGGTGACCGCCGCGTGCCTGGCCGTCGAGGCGGCGAAGTTCCGCGCGGTCGGCGGCTTCGACGAGGCGGTCTTCGCGGTCGACTTCAACGACGTCGATCTCTGCCTGCGCCTGAACGCGGCCGGCTACCGCACGCTCCTGGTCCCCGGGGCGGTCCTCCATCACCGCGAGGCGGCGAGCCGCCGCTGGACCCGAGAGGCCCGGGCCCGCCACGTGCGCGAGATCGCGGCGCTGAGAACGCGATGGGGGTCGCTGCTGGTGCAGGACCCCCATTATCACCCGGGCTTCGACCCGGAACTCTCGACCCACGCGCGGCTGCGCGCGGGGTTTCCCGAGGCCGGACCGGCGCCCCTGCGCCGGCCGGGCGCCTGACCGGGCCTACTGCACGAGACGCGGGCCGCCGCCCTGGACCTTCTCGTTCTCCGACATGATGCCGAGCCGCTTGGCGACCTCGGTATAGGCCTCGATCAGGCCGCCGAGATCCTTGCGGAACCGGTCCTTGTCGAGCTTGTCGGAGGACTTGATGTCCCACAGCCGGCAGGAATCCGGGGAGATCTCGTCGGCGACCACGATCCGCATCATGTCGCCCTCCCAGAGACGGCCGGTCTCCATCTTGAAGTCGACCAGCCGGATGCCGACGCCGAGGAAGAGACCCGACAGGAAATCGTTGACGCGGATCGCCAGCGCCATGATGTCGTCGATCTCCTGGGGCGTCGCCCAGCCGAAGGCGGTGATGTGCTCCTCGGAGACCATCGGATCGTTCAGCGCGTCGTTCTTGTAGTAGAACTCGATGATCGAGCGCGGCAGCTGCGTGCCTTCCTCCAGGCCGAGGCGCGTCGCCAGCGACCCGGCCGCGACGTTGCGCACCACGACCTCGAGGGGGATGATCTCGACTTCGCGGATCAGCTGCTCGCGCATGTTCAACCGGCGGATGAAGTGCGTCGGCACGCCGATGTCGTTGAGGTGCTGGAAGACGAACTCCGAGATCCGGTTGTTCAGCACACCCTTGCCGTCGATGACCTCGTGCTTCTTCGCGTTGAAGGCCGTCGCGTCATCCTTGAAGTGCTGGATGAGCGTGCCGGGCTCCGGCCCCTCGTAGAGGACCTTCGCCTTGCCCTCGTAGATGCGACGGCGGCGATTCATAGGCGTGTACCGTGGTTTGAGGAAGTCCATGGGCCGAGGCTCCTGATGCGCGACGATGGGGAGGAATCCGCGGCGCGGCGACCGGACGCGAGGTCGGGCCGCCGGACGGCCTCTGCCCGAGGGCCCCGGCGACCGGCCGCCAAACTAGCGGAAGCGGGCTTCCAGCACAACGCGTTAGCCCGCAGGGCGGGATTGCGGAGGCCGGTCGGGACGTGCCCGGGACGACCTCCGCGACCCGTCGCGCGCGCGTCTCGCCGTCGTCGTGCGGTCGTCAATCGATCGTCTTGGACGGGTAGCGGCAGAGGTCGGCGATGAGGCAGCGTGGGCATTCGGGCTTGCGCGCCTTGCAGGTGTAGCGTCCGTGGAGAATCAGCCAGTGATGAGCGTGGAGTCGGTAGGCATCCGGCACGATCGCCTCGAGCCCGGCCTGGACCTTGTCGGTCGTCGCGCCGACGAAGAGCGGGATCCGGTTCGAGACCCTGAAGATGTGGGTGTCGACGGCGATCCGCGGAACCCCGAAGGCGATGTTGAGCACCACGCTCGCGGTCTTGGCACCGACCCCGGGCAGGACCTGCAGGGCCTCCAGGCTCGCCGGGACCGCGCCGCCGTGCGTTTCCACGAGGATGCGCGAGAGGGCGACGACGTTCTTCGCCTTGGTGTTGAACAGCCCGATCGTGCGCACGAAGTCGCGGACCCGGTCCTCGCCGAGCGCCAGCATCTTCTCGGGCGTGTCGGCGACCGCGAAGAGCGGGCCGGTGGCGAGGTTGACGCCGCGGTCGGTCGCCTGGGCCGACAGCACCACGGCGACGAGGAGCGTGAACGGATTGACGTAGTGGAGCTCGCCCTTGGGCTCCGGCTCCGCCGCATGGAAGCGGCGGAAGATCTCGGCGAGGGCCGCCGCGTCAACGGCCTCGGGAGCCGTATCCACCTGCGCGGTGACGGCCGGCTCGATCGGACCCCCGAGCCGCGCGGAGACGGCGCTCTCTGATGCTCCTTTGGACGCCCGCCCGGACGCCTTCTTAGACGCTCCCTCGGCCTTGCTCCCGGACCTGCCCTTGCCCCGCCGCGTCGGGGCTGTCCCGGATACCGTCTCGGACGCGATCTCGGCCGGTCCCGCGGCGGCGCGACCGGCGCGATCCGTCACGGGCGGGGGAGTCTTTCTGGCGGGCATCGGCGCGTTATATGGATCGCATGGCGAGCGGCAATCCTTCCGTCCACCCGTACGGGCTCGATCCGGACACGATCGACCGGCCCGTCTTCACCGCGACGATCCGGCCGCACCAGTCGTTGAGCCGGCGCGGCTTCCGGGTGGTCATGACCGGCTGCTGCGCGGTCTCGGTCGCCGTGTCGGTCTGGGCGTGGCGCATGGGCTTCTGGCCCGTGGCCGGCTTCTTCGGCCTCGACATGCTGGCGATCTACGCGGCGCTGAAGGTGAGCTTCCGGCGCGGACGCTCCTTCGAGGAGGTGATGATCTCGCAGATCGAGATCCTGCTCGCCCGGGTCAGCCACCGCGGTGAGCGGCGGGAGTGGCGGTTCAATCCGCTCTGGACCAAGCTCGAGACGGTCGAGGACGACGAGTACGGCCTCCAGCGCCTGACCCTGGTCTCGCGCCGGCAGCAGGCGCTGGTCGCGCGCGACGCCGGGCCGGACGAGCGGGCGCGGGTAGCCCAGGGGCTCAGCGCGGCGCTCGCGCAGGTGAAGAAGGGGTACTGACCGGATCCCGGACCTCTCTGGCCTCCTGAGAGGGCAGGGAGGCGCCGCGGCAGCGATCGCCCGGGCCGTGCGAAAGAACAGCCCGGAGATGGAACAGGGCTGTTGACGGGCAAATTCGAGGGCTCTATACCCCGGCTCATCGGCGCCGGCCGCGGAAGTGGACCGGGCGCTGAGCCATCTTCTGACAAGCGGGCGGGCTGGCCGGCGGGATTGCC